>NZ_AP025281.1:3063731-3370104 GCF_024347195.1 Aliamphritea hakodatensis | reverse complement strand
AGCTCACGTAATGACTATGAGCAGAGTGTGGCGGGTTTGAACGGCAATGTTGCCTATACCGGGCAAAGCACGCGGCACAGTGTGGATGTTACCCGGGTAATACGCCGTACCGGCACCGCTAAAACCAGTATAAGGCTCGGCCTGACCCGGCGGGCTTCACGTAACTTTGTAAATGGTACCGAAGTTGGGGTACAGCGCCGTGATACCAGTTATGCACAGCTCAGTCTGATACACCGTCAGCAAATACCGGTCGCCAGTCAGCAGCTACAACTGGACACCCGTATCAGCTTCCGCAAAGGCAACCGCTGGTTCGGTGCTCAGCCGGCACCGGAAGAAACGACCGGAGACGCCACCGCACTTAGTGACATTCTGCTTTTCTCGCTCTATACCAATTTGCCATTTCAGTGGGGTGAGCAGCCGCTGCGATGGGGCAGCAGCTTTCAGGCCCAGTGGACCGACAGCAAGTTAACCTCACAGGACAGATTTACGATCGGTAACCGTTATACCGTTCGCGGCTTTGACGGTGCCGTTACCTTAAGCGCTGACCGCGGCTGGTTCCTGCAAAACGAACTGGCGATGCGCCTGGGGGAAACACCGGCGGAAGCGTTTGTCAGCCTGGATATGGGGGAAGTATCCGGGCGGGGCAGTGACGAACTGCTGGGAACCAGACTGGCAGGGGCCTCTGTCGGCGTTAAAGGAAGCCACAAGGCGTTCAGCTATCAGTTTTTCATTGGCACACCTTTGTATAAGCCCGAGGGCTTTCAGGCACGTGAAACCAGTGTGGGTTTTACCCTGAACTGGGAATTTTAAGATTGGGCGCGTAATTCCGGAGGGAACGGGAAATGACGGGTAACGGATTTACTTTCAGCAGCGCAAGAGCTGGCAAAAAAACGCTGCATAAGGCGCTGAGCCTTCTATTGGCGGGCAGCCTGATATTCAGCAACCTGCATGTCTACGCGGAAGATATTCGCGCCGATGCCTCTGCGCCGGGGGCTCAGCAACCGGCGGTATTACAGGCGGCCAATGGTGTCCCTCAGGTCAATATAAAGACGCCAAACAGTGCCGGGCTGTCTCATAACAGCTACAGCGCTTTTGATATCGATCCCCGCGGCGTCATCCTGAACAACAGCCGTACTGACGTTAACACGCAGTTGGGTGGTTTTGTGACCGCTAACCCGGAAATGGCCGGTGGCGAAGCCCGTGTCATTCTCAACGAAATCAACTCGAATAAGCGCAGCGATATTAACGGCTTTATCGAGATCGCCGGCAAACGCGCGGATGTCATCGTCGCTAACCCTTCCGGCATAAGCTGTAAAAACTGCGGCTTTATCAATGCGCAGCAAGGCACGCTGACCACCGGGGAAGTGCGCTTTAACGGCGGGCAAATAGAGGGCTATAAGGTTGAGCAGGGCAGTATTGAGCTGAATGGCTTCAATGCTGAAGATGCCGACTATGCCAGCATTATAAGCCGTGCCGTTGAGATTAATGGCGATGTGCGGGCGCAGGAGTTGCGTGTAACAACGGGCCTCAACACCGTAGATGCCGCCAACCTCAGCGTGCAGCGCGATACAGCCACCGCCACAGCCGCACCGCAGTTTTCGCTGGATGTTAAAGCGCTGGGCGGCATGTACGCAGGCAAAATCACCCTGATAGGCACCGAAGACGGCGTCGGGGTTCGCAACGCCGGCAAGATAGGTGCCACCGCCAGTGAACTTGTGATCCGCGACGGCCAGCTGATGAATAGCGGCACCCTCAGCAGTACTGCCGGTATGCAACTGGACATTGCCGGAACCTTAGATAACAGCAGTATCATCAATGGGGGTGATCTGACGCTGGACGCGTCTGAGCTGAAGAATACCGGTTCTATTACAGCTGAAAAAACACTGACCGTGGAGGCCGGACCGGTCACTAACTCCGGCGATATCAGCAGTAAACAACATTTAGACATCAGCGCCGGCCAGTCGATAAATAATCTTGTTAATGGCCGGATGATAGGTGGTTCAGCCACGCTGACAGCGGATACCGGCTCGGTCACGAACTCCGGAGAGATCAGCAGTCAGCAACACCTGAATATTCAGGCTAACCAGTCGATTGAGAATAACAGCGGCCGGATGATTGGCGATTCGGCAACGCTGACGGCGGATACCGGCCCGGTCACCAACTCCGGTGAAATCAGCAGTACCCAACACCTGAATATTCATACTGATACCGGCATTAATAATCAGATCAATGGCCGGATAACCGCTGATTCCGCAACGCTGACAGCGGAGTCAGGACCGCTTACGAATGCCGGTGAAATCAGCAGTAACCAACACCTGGAAATTCACGCGAATCAATCGATTAGCAATCAGATAAATGGCCGGATGACAGGCGATTCAGCAACGCTGACCGCGGCTACCGGGCAGGTCACGAATGCCGGTGATATCAGCAGCCAGCAACACCTGAAAATTTACGCCAATCAATCAATTACCAATCAGACCGATGGCCGGATGATTGGTGATTCAGCAACCTTGACAGCGGACACCGGGCCGCTCACCAACGCCGGTGAAATCAGCAGCCTGAAACACCTGAATATTCACGCCAAACAATCGATTACCAATCAGATTAATGGCCGGATGACAGGCGATTCAGCAACCCTGACCGCAGATACCGGATCGGTTACCAACGCCGGTGAAATCAGCAGTACCCAACATCTGAATATTCAGGCTGATACCGGCATCAATAATCAACCCAGTGGCTGGATGACAGGTGGCTCAGCAACGCTGACCGCAGACACCGGGCCGGTCACGAATGCCGGCGACATTGGCAGCACCCGGCACCTCAATATTCGCGCGCATACAGCGGTAAATAATCAGCCCACTGGCCGGATGACAGGCGGCTCAGCAACGCTGATCGCAGATACCGGATCGGTTACCAATGCCGGTGACATCGGCAGCCAGCAACATCTGAGCATTCACGCCAGTCAGTCGATTAACAATAACGATGGCGAAATAATTGGCAGTTCAGCAACGCTGACGGCTAAAACCATTCTTAATCAGGGCGCTGATGCGCTGATCGCCGCCACTGACGCGACCCAGAAACTCTCCCTGCATGTCAGCGACAGCCTCATTAACAAAGAAAAAGCCCTGATATACAGCAAGGGAAATCTGTCCGTTGATGGCCAGGTGAGTGACAACCTCAGTGAGGATACTGCCGCGCAACAGCTTACGAACCTGTCGGCCACCATCGAGGCGCTGGGGGATATCAGCTTTAAGCTTGATCAGCTCCTCAATGAAAGTCTTGGCCACAGTGAAATAACGACAGAAACCACCACCGAAACCGTCCAGATGCGCATCCCCTCATGGCTGACGAACGGTTCAAACGGAGACAAAGGCGTTAATAAAATCGCCACGACTTCAAATTATTCTCCTTATGTAACCTATCTGTTACATCCACACGATCTGCTTGAGAAGGAAACCCTGTACACCCCCAGCGGCGAACAGGTTTATAAAGTAAAAGTCAGGTTGCGCAGTAATGACACTGTTTTCTTTCGGGCCACTGGCTGCACGTACGGAAGATGTGAAACTCGTAAGCGTCTGAAGGCGAAAGACACAACAAAAGTTTTATACCTCACCAGTATCTCAATCGGGCAGGCGAACCCTGATCAGGTGAGCACACCGGACATCTGGGGAGGCTATAACTCAGCTACAAAGGCTAGTACCCGAAAAGATGAAATCGTATATCAGAATACCTTCGGTAACTGCACGACCGACTGCGTACGGTTAACCCAGCCTTATAAATACGAGAATCCAAGAACAACCATCGCCAGAAATGCGATGCATCATGTCTTGCCTAAGAAGCCGAAACTGGAAAGGAGCCGCGTAGCCGTACACAGCATCACAAGGGATATACAGGATACCAGCCAGCAAGGCGCTAAGGCCTTGGTTGTTGCCGGAGGCAAACTGACAGCAGCGATCGGTAAGAGCCTGGATAATAAGTTCTCAATCCTTTCCGCCAGAGGAGATTTAACAATAACCGGTGTCGGCAGTGATGCTGAACTGACCAATCATGCAAAAAGCCTTTTTGAGCAACATACCTTTAACAATACGACGACGGCCTTTGACGGCACCAAAGAAGCCTGGGTGAACCCTGAACGCACTGTAAAAGCCGACAGTATTAAGTCTGTTATCAGTAGCGGCGGCAAGTTAACGACAACCGACATAAAGGTAAACAATGAGGATCTGGGGGCCGGAGTCGCTAACCCGACTGACCGCGTCATTATCGTAGGCGAAGCGCCTGCACCCGGTCAGGCATTAGCCCCCTTAAACACAGCACCGACACTGGCTCCGTTAACGCTAAACAGCAGCCTGTTTACCTATGACGCAACAGCCCCTGCCGGCTACGTCATTGAAACCGATCCGCGCTTTACGGATAAAAAGCAGTGGCTTTCCTCTGATTACATCTTAAGCCGGGTGGCGCTTGATCCCGGCGTTACCCAAAAACGCTTAGGCGACGGCTTCTATGAGCAGCAGCGGCTGCGCGAACAGCTGGTTAACCTCACCGGCAAGCGCTTTGTCGGGGAACACCCGACCGATGACGCCATGTTTCAGGCCTTAATGCAGGAAGGTGTTAACTACGCCACTGAATACAACCTGAGGCCGGGAATTGCCTTAACCGCAGAGCAGATGGCCCGCTTAACCAGCGACATCATCTGGCTTGAAGAAGAACAGGTAACACTGCCAAACGGCGAAGTGGTTGCTGCTCTGGTGCCGAATGTGTATCTCGCCCCGGCGACAGTTGCGCAGAACCTGGCAACCGGCGGTGCCCTGATTACAGCGAACACTGTGGATCTGAAGGTTACCTCACTGCAGAACCAGGGCGGCTCGATAGTTGCGGATGAGCGCCTTAGCCTTATTGCCGATACCGATATCATCAACCGGGGCGGAACAGTTACCGGTAAGCGTGTCGATTTATCTGCAGGCCGGGACATTAACAATGAAACCCTCTCTGTTGAGCGCCGTTTTGAATCGGCCAACAGCACCGGCAGCTATAAAGAACAAAGCACCGCCATCAGCCAGCGCGGCAAGATCACCAGCACCGGTGGAAACCTCTCACTGAATGCCGGGCGTGACATCCTTAATCAGGGCGCAACCATTCAGGCGCAGGGTGATCTGGATCTCCGCGCCACTGGCGATATCACGTTTAATACCGTTAAAACCGGCCGGGAAATACAAGCCCGGGTAGGCAGGGATGGCTCCCGGGTGTCCAGCCAGAGCGGCAATACCCGCAGCACCCTGACAAGCACCGGAGACACAACCCTCAACGCAACCAATGTTGAGCTGACCGCCTTAGCGCAACAGAGCGGGGGCGACTTAGCGGTTACCGCTGAAAACGACCTCACCGTTACCAATGCGTTCAACAAGAGCAAACAAGAGAGCAAATATACAAACCACCTGTATAAAGGCGACTCAACCACGGTTGTCAGTACCACGCTGGATGCCGGCAATGTCAGCCTGAAATCCGGTGCAGATACCCGCTTACAGGCGGCCAAAGTCAATGCACAGGGCACGATAGAGGTCGCCGCCGGGGAAGATCTGGAGATCTCCTCCGCCGCCAGCGAGCGGTACCAGTACGCATACTCCAAATCGAAGAAGAGCTTCGGCCGCAAAAAAGTATCGACCCGCGAAAAGTACTCACTGGATCACATAGGCACTGAACTGAACGCCGGGGCCGACATACTGATCAACAGCGAGCGTAATGATGAGGGAGAAATCATCCGCCTCGACAGCGGTAAAACAACAGTCAGCAGCAGCCATCTGAATGCGCAGGACCAACTGGTCATTAATGCCGATGAGGGCATCGAGCTTACCTCCCGCAAGAATATCGACTACGAGAAAAGAACCACCAAAAAGTCGGGCCTCCTCGGCCTGACCCGCTCATCATCCGGCTCCGTTAAGCGCCGGGAACTGCTCAGCCAGAACCGTCTGGCCACCCGGCAGGACGACCTGAGCCTGCTCTCAGGCGCGGATGTAACCATCATCGCCAGTGACCTTGAATCCGCTGCAGACCTTAACCTCGAAGCGGCAGATAACGTACTGATCACGGCAGCGAACGAAAGCAGCGAATCGCAAGAATGGGATGTGTCCGGCGGCTTCTTAACCGGGGGCAGTTTTTACAGCCTGGAAAGTGAGAAATCCACCAAGGTTACTAATACAGCTAAAAGCGCCACGCTGGACGCCCGCGGCGATGTCGACATCGATGCCGGCAGTGCCACCGTCATCGGCTCGCAGATAAATGCCGACGGCAATATCACTGTGAACACCGATGTCGGCTCTGTTGAAGTCCTTTCCGCCGTTGAAACCGGTCAGTCCACCTCTGAATCGAAAAAAATCACCGTCAGCTTTGTTGATGCACTCAAAAATCTGGCTGAGCCTCACAAGCTCATCACCGTTGACGACGGCAAGCTGAAACTGTCGCTGGCAAAGGCCACCTACGATCAGGTGGATACCGAAGGTAAAAACCTTAGCCAGAAAGCCAGCACCCTGACGGCCGGCGGCAACATTAATCTGGACAGCGCCGAAAGTATTACGGTCACCGGCAGTGATCTAGCCGCAGGTGTTGAAAGGCAGGGCGAACCGGATGCAACCGGCGATGTAAACCTCACCGCGCGTGACGGCGACATCACCATCAATGAAAGCGTGGATTCACTGGCAAGCATCAGGCAGGAAGTACACGCCATTGCCGAAGTCAGTGCGGTTGTTGAGCATAAATCGGTCGAAATCGTCAAAGCGCTGCAGTCACTGAAGAAGGCAAAAGAAAAGTTACAGCAGGCGAAACGCGATTACCGCCAGTACAAAAAAGACCGCACACGCATAAAGGCAGAACTGGCCGGGTTAGAGCAGGACTACGTCAATAAAGTGCCGGGGGTTTCATACGATGACCTCATTGAAGTACGTGACCTGAGCGAAGATCTGGAATCCGATAAAGACTGGTACATCGCCGGCATTGCGCTGGCCTCCGTGGATGTGGCTACCAAGGGTACCGCGTTGGCGTATCAGGTCGATGCGGCCTCACGCAGCCGTGTGACATGGGGATTTGATGCCGGTCTCCAGTTGGATATAGAAGGCTCTAAAAGCGAGCGTAACCGGCAAACAAGCACGGCCAATGCCAGCACCCTCAGCGGCGATAACATCACCATCAATACCGGCCTGTCGACGGAAGAGGGGCAAAGCAAAACCACCATCCGCGGCAGCCATCTGGCCGCGAACGACACCATTACCATCAACACCGGCGAGCTCAATGCAGAGGCGAGCCAGTCAACCAGTCGGGCGCACAACAGTAAAGAATCTTTCAGCACCAGTATCTCGCAAACCCTTCACGGTGCAGCAACTGGCGGGGTTGCGGTCAGCGGCAGTTATTCACGCAGTAAAGACGATCAGAAAAGCACCACCTATGAAAACAGCACCATTACCGCTGATCAGGTCACCCTCAACAGCCGGGGAGATACAAACATCAAGGGTGCCAATATCCGCGGCAATGAAGTCTTAGACGTAGATGTTGGCGGCGACCTGCAGGTTGAATCCAGGCAAAACCGCAATTCAGGCAGTAATAAATCCTTAGGCATCGAGGCCGGCTTCAGCACCGGTGGCACAGCCGGGAGCGAAGGCTATGCACAAAGCGCCGGGGAATTCGCCGACAGAGTGGCAGATACCGCCAGCGAGCCGGGCAAATACCTTGGCGGTGATGCCACAGGCTCACTGAGTGCCGCCAATGGCGGCTTAAATGCCGGTTCCGGCCGGTTCACCAACAGGCAAACCGTAGAATCATCCCTGACCGGCGGCGAAGTGAATGTGGACGTTGCCGGCCATACCCAGTTAAACGGCGCAGTGATTGCCGCCACTGACGAAAAGGGTGCCGATACCGGCAACCTGGAATTAAACACCCAGAGCTTTGGGTTTGAAGACCTGACCAACCGAAGCTACAGCACACAACGCAGTGCAGGCATCACTGCCGGCGTGAACGTAGCGACAGAGAGCAACACCGGTAAAGACGGCAATGTCACCGAAAAAGGCGACACCGCCTTCGACAGTGGCGGCGTTGAGTATGAAAACACCTCGGGCTACCGAAAAACCAAAACGCTGGCCACGCTGGGAAGTGGCGACATCACCATCCGTGATGATCAGGACAACGGCACCGACAGCACCGAACGCTTAAACCGCGACGTGACAAACACCGGTAAATCACTGGTTGATATCCGGCGTCAGCAGGGCAACTTCGATGTCACCATCACCGAGGAACTGCTGGCTGGTGGCATTGCGACCGTTGTAGGGAACTATGCAGAGCAGCAGGTTCAGGCGGCAGAGGCGCTTAAAAAACTGGCGGAAAAACTACAGGAAACTGATCCGGAACAGGCTCAGGCCCTGCGGGATCAGGTTCAGGCCATTAACGATGACTGGGATGAAACCGGCACCTTCCGGGTTGCCCTGCATACCATTACCGGTGCGTTAACCGGCGACCTGCGCGGTGCCGCCACGGCACTGGCAACCGCCTATACCATTCCTGAGTTAAGCAACAAGCTGCAGGGCATCGACGGCTTAGATACCGAAAGCCGGGAGCGTATTTTAACCCTGGTGGCCGGCAGTGTAGGCGCTGTGGGCGGCGGTGCCATTGGTGCGGCCGACAGCGTTAACCAGACGGTGAATAATTATCTGAGTCATCAGCAGGCTGAGCGGAAAGATGAACTATTCGAGCAGTTAGCAAATTGTCAGGGAGCTGAGTGTCAGTCGATCAATGAAGAACTGGCAGCAATTGATGCGTTGGATAAGTTAACCGATGTCGAGTTTACTCAGGCATGTGCTGATCAAACAAGTTCTGACTGTTCAGCAGCAACAGGCAGAATGCTGGTAGCGCTTGGATCGTATGATGATCAGAACTTAGGTGTCGAAGGGAAAAAGCAGCTTATCAATATGGCCTATCGGCAATTGCCGAAGTACACATTGGAAAGTGGACAAAAAGTTGCTGTTGGCGTTGTGAACCAGTGTGAAGGGGCTACCTGTGTTCAGGGTCTGGCTTTTTTAGACGGGCTTACGATCAGTTATGTCGATGCTTCACGAATTAAAGACCCTGAAGTAAAAGCAGTTTACCGGTCAGCTCAAGAGACTGGAGAGGTTGCTGGCTTAGTCTTGGCAGTTCGCTCTCTGCCTAATCTATTAGAAGCCGGAGTTAGTAGTGTAAGGAAAATCGGTAAAGGTCCTGAGAGTAACGGGCTAGACAGTGATCTGCAAAATACAAATCCGTCAAATCCTAATACCAATACTGCAGGAAGTAATACCGGTGATATAAATCTCGGCAATGGAAGCGGCATAGACTCTACGCCAACAATTAATCTTGAACGAGGCACAAAAGGTGACTGGAATAAAATAGCCAATAACCCTGAGCCCAACACTAAGTATGAATTTGACAATGGTTACAGCTATAAAACTGATCCAAATGGGCGGGTTGACACTGTTGAAGCTGATTTGCAGTTAGGCGCTTGGGATAGAAATCGCTATCAACAGAGGATTTCTGGTGGTGAGTGTCGCGGTCCTAATGACTGTGGCGGTCACTTGATCGCGTCTATGTTTGGTGGTCCAGGAGAAAGGGTTAATCTAGTTCCCATGGATGGAAAGTTGAATGGCTCTGGCGGAGAATGGTATAAGTTGGAGCAACAATGGAAAGGCGTTTTAGAAGGCGGTGGTTCTGTTAAGGTTAATATTAAACCTTCCTATAGTGGCGATAGTGCGCGACCAGATAGTTTTTCGGTTAGATACTCTATTAACGGTGTAACTCAACCGCCCAAAGTTTTACAAAATACTCCTACAGGTCAGTAAATGACAGAAGATCAAAAGATATATCAAGAGATAGGGAAAGCACTTTGGTCGCTTATGCCTGATAACGCACAGCTAATTTATTGCATAGGTATGGTTTATTCAGATACGCATCAGATAGGACCTGAATGGGTAAATCATGATGGATCCTTGGGACAATTTGATTTTGAAAATTATCCTGATGATTTTTGTGCCGATGTGTATCAACTTGTAGTTAAATTGCAAGAGCTTCCACCTTATGAACGGCAGCCTTGGTCACACTTCAAGGCTAGCTTGACTGAAGAAGGCAGATTTAAGATGGATTTCGCTTATATCCCTCAGGCAGATTCGTGGCCAGGTTTGTTTATGAAAGGAGTTAGTGATTTGAGTTGGGAGGAGGCCCAAGAGCATTATATTCCCCAAAAAGATTGGGAAAAATGCATTGCTGATCGTGAAGCAAACTACAAGTAATGCACAGCATATAGGGGTCACCCATTAGCCGTTTCCGGTCAACAGGGTGAGTAAGTTCCTGATGTTTTGTACACCATCCGTCTGTTTTAAAGTTGTTATTAGACCGCACCTGTCTTTTCATCGGCGGATGTTGTTTCATCGAAACAACGGGGTCACGAAACAACGGGGTCAGGCCTTGCCTTTTGCTATTGCTTACTTATATAGAGTTAGGCAAGAAATAAGCCCCAAGCCTGTCGACTCCGATTCGTAGTTGAGTTCTGGAAAACTATTGTTAAAAATAATATGGTTTATTGATGAATTATCTTATTTGTATCATAAGCATCATATGATATAGGTAATCCTTTTTTTTGACCTTCTTGTATTCTATATATTTTATCTAATAAATATGGTTGTAAGAAGTTTTCATATTTAGTAAAATAATTTTTTCTTTGATTAATTATATCCATTGCTACAGCTTTTGATTCTACTACATCTGATAAAGTAGAATCTAATAATATTTTATTGAATCTATTTATTACTTTTTGTGATTTTGCTGGTGAAGCCAGTGCTATAGCCATTGCTGTGATATTATCTTTAGGCATTGTTTTACCATCTTGCAGGATTTCCATCAGAAAAAGGGTAGGTGCGTCAGAGGGAATGTCGAATTGATGGCCACTATTTATAATATAAGCGCTGACTAAATAAGTTATACCAGAATCAGAATGGTGATATTTATCTTGCACTTTCTTTTCTAGAATTAATTGCGCTTTTAAGAAGTCTATTTCCCAAATAGTCCAATCATTTTTATTTTGTAGTTCTTTATAGGCATCATCATATCTTAAATTATTAATATGATGTTTTGCTACAAGAAATGTTCCAATTCGAGTTAGTGAAATTGCTTTTGGTAAATTATCTAACAGGCTAGTGTTTTTTGTTTCAAAGTAAGTTATTAAAGCATTAAAATAATTTGATGAATATTGGTTTTTTAAGTCAGATTTCTCAAAAAAAGCACGTGCTTCTTTAATCTTAACTTCTCCAAGTCTTCCAGATAAAAGTAAACTTATATATCGTTGTTGATCAAATTTGTTAGTGGAGTTCTTAAGCGTGTCAGCCGCTAGCTTGTACTCTTGATATTGGTATAAAAGAGAGCCGATTTTTTTATCTGACTGATCTGCTGAAGATAATGGAGATATAAATGTCATTGCTAGTTGGATAGTAAATAGACATAAATTTCTTTTTATAAACATGTAGATAATCATCCTTTATTATCTAGAAAATTAGTTTGTTTTTCGATAATATCAAATTTAACTATTAGGGGCTATGGAAAATCTTTTTTAAAATTAAAAAAGGATTTTTTGCTAGATGTAAAAATACATAGCAGGGTCAAGAGATAACGGGGTTAGGTCTTGCCTTTTGCTATTGCTTATATTGAGTTAGCAAAGACCTAACCATGAAGAAATATCAGGCTGCATTCAAAAATTGCACCAACTGATAAATTGGGAATAGCTAAATGAATGATAATAAACTTTGTGGTACATGTGCTTGCGGGAGTGTCGCATATGAGATCACACCGCCTTTTCAGTTTTTCCAATACTGCCATTGCAGTAGATGTCGGAAAACATCTGGAGCAGCGCATGCAGCCAATATTCGACTGGATCGGGAACAGTTCACTTGGACACGGGGAGAGGAACTGGTAAATCGTTGGGAGGATCCCGCCGCAGAGCGTTTTAGCAATTCGTTTTGTTCGATGTGTGGCTCTAAATTACCCTCGCTTAATCGCACCGGGGAAAGTGTTCTTGTTCCAGCTGGAACCTTAGATGATACCCCAGCAGTTTCACCCGAACGCAATATCTTCTGGAAGTCTAAAGCTGATTGGTATTCTGAAGTGGGTACACTTCCTTTCTTTGATGAAAGACAGGAAAAATAAAAGGAAAGCAGGATCAGGTCTTGGCTTACTTACATCGAATTAGGAAAAAGACAAGACTTGACCCCCATGATCGCTCGTGATCGCTTTGTTTATTGTTGTTATCTTTTCTTTAAACTGGGAAGGTGCTTAGAAAAATCTTGCAGGTTATTGTGAACAATGTATGACTTCCCTTTCATGGATAATTGAATGATATTTGGTTGATTGCTCTTAATAATAAGCTTATTGCCGAGTAGTGCCATGATGATTTTTTCAATGTTTTGTGGAGTGGTAGGGAGGGCTTTAAATGAGTTTAAAGTGGCAATGTTATCAGGGGCATTAAATAAAATGAGTAATGCTTTAATTGACCAGAAGTTAGCTGCTGGATTACTAGATATAGTTTCAATGTCTGAAACTTTAAAATAATGATACGAAAGCTCTAAATCTATGGCATGTACGTCTTTAAATTCTCTGTTTTTAACTGCGGTATTAAATAATGTTTCAACTTGAATGATTTCGATAGGATCAGTAAGGCCGATATCCTGAAAGCTGAAAATGTCATTTAGTCCAAATTCCACGTTGCCTAATGTTTGTATCCGCTTTTTGATTTCTGTATAGAAACTCAGGTTTTTAAGTGCAGGGGCCGTCGCGATGGATAATATCGGGTAGGACTCTTCAGGTGCTGTGTTGTCTGATTCTCTAGTACTTTCCTGTTGGATTGAGGTATTTGTGTCAACTTCAACAGAAGAGAGGGCTAGTTTTGTCGGTTTAAATGTAGCATCTGAGACTACAGGTTCCAGAGGGATATCTGAGGTTGCCGGCTCAAGGGTTAGGTTAGCGCTTGTCGGTTTAAGTGTGACATTTGAGACTACAAGTTCAGGGGAGGCAGTTGAATGTAATGGCTCAGATGTGAGGTAAGAAGCGGCAATATGTTCGTGGTTTTGGGCGGATTCCGGAGCTTGTTTGGTGTTGTCATTATCACAGTTTTGATCGTTTTCAGACACTTCGGGAGAAGTGTCTGATCCATTATAATTATCAAGCACGTTTCCCAGCTTTTCATTCAACCTTTCAGTGATTTTAGCAGCTGTTAGATTATTTAGGTCGGAGGAAGGGTTTGCATCTAGAATGATATTTTCATCCGGGGAGTTTGAGATGCCGGTTTGGATATCGTGTTGTTTAATAAGTGCTTGAAGCCCAGTATTTTTCTTCATATAGGCTTCGATTTCACGCTCTTTTTCCCGCATATCTTTCGTATATTTCTCCTGTAGCTCCCGGTTAGTGATGATGTATTGTCTGGATTCTTCGAGAGTTAAAAGAGTTTCTTCCTGAATCAGGTCTCTGGCTTCTTTTAGCTTTTTTTTATTTTTTAGACTCAGTTGGTAGACGGGTTTAGCAATATACGGAAACATAACGATATATAAAAATACAAAGTATGCAGGAACAACAAAGTTATGGTAGAGGTAGCCGTCCATTGTGAATGTATACCAATCCAGGATTCGTATTTCAATTTCAGAAAAATATAGGCTGATGTTATCCAGTTTTTCTTTCAGGTCGGCACCGCCTGAAAACGCAATGAGGATTAGTTTATAGTTGCTGATAAGCCAGGCAGCTATCAGGCTACCCACTAGTGGACTGGCGATGCGGTCGTACATGTAGGCTTTGAATGACTGAATGATATCATCCATGCAGGATGTCCTTATCTGAGAAGTGGTGCATGATAAAGCCGGTACAATACCACAGTGGTTTTCCAAAAAAAGTATCATCTTGGTATCAGTTGAAGGGGGCATGTATGGTGTCAGGGAGATGCGCTTTGTTTGTTCTATTTTTTGGGGATGAGGTTGCAAGGCAACAAGTTTTTTATAAATGAATTTCCCCCGAGCAGGTATGCTTGGGGGGAAGTATTTTCATTATCTTAGTGTGGATAATCGTTCTAATGCTGATAGTCTTGCAACATCGATAGATTGCCCTTCCCACGAGGGCAGGAAGTTTCGATTTTCTCTGGAGCTATTTATAAATTCACTGATCTCTGTAGGCGAATTAATTTGTAGAATAATTTTCATCTTATTAAAATATTCAGTGGAAACAGCCCTAGAAAAAATCTCGAAAGCTCTGTAATGGTAATCTGCATACAGTAATGTTTCAGGCCACCATTTAGAGTTGTTTGTTATATAAGTTGCTTTAGCTCTGATAAATAAAACAAAATCAGTTTGCATCAAGTCTTCGAAATCAATTCCAGGTGAAGTAGTACGTTGTTTAAGCATGTCTGCTCGTAAGGAAATTTTTCTAAGCTCTAACCTTTCGTTTCTATATGAAATTGATTTTATATATTCTCTTATAATTGTGAAATCTTGAATGGTATGATCTGGAGAGTAGTGCCAATTTTTCGGTATGTATAAATATTTACTTAAAGTAAAATTAACTTCTTGAAATCTCTCGTCTTTAATTAAGATTGTTATATAGTATAGAAATAATTCATGAATAATAAACTTGTAGTTGTCGAAGTCCCAGTTAGTTCTTGGGCTATCATCGATAGCGCAGTAATATTTAAGTGATTGCTCAAAGAAATTATTTATTAGAGATATATTTCTTTCAGATGGATCATATAGAGATACAGCTTTAATAACACTAATTAATTCATTTCGATGCGGTAAAAATAGTTCAATGTTTTTAGTAATTATATCATCTTTGATTTCTTCATTTTTGTATTCTATTTTAAATTTAGAAAGAGATGATACAAATGCATTCAGGTATTCAGCGAGATTTGCGGTTGGGTTTCCTTTACCTTCTTTTATAGAATGTATTAGCCTTTTGAACAAAGCTGTTGTTCCTAGTGAAATCGTTTCTCCTTCATCTAGGTAAGCTGGTTTTCTACCTAGCTCTGGCTTTAAGTGAACAGGCTTGTTATATATCCATCTTAAGAGCTTTTCAAAATTTTCAGGATAGCTAGATGAGTCGCTTAGGTCTATGTATAGTCGAGATTTATAATATACTGGTAAACAAGGGGTGTTTTCTTCATCGCGTTCAGCTACGACGACTACAAACTTATTTTGCTCTTGATTATCATAAATTTCTTTCGAAATTATTTGTGATTCCGTACCTACACCACCATGTCTTGCATCTGATTTTCGAGCATATACCTCATCGGAAACAATAATAACTTTTGATATGGTAGCATCTGTCACCATTTTTTCCATAAAAGCATAAGCATCATGCCCTTCTTTCAGATCCCACTTATCTAATATAACATCGACGCCTGATTCTCTCAGTTCAGTTGCTAAGTTTAATACCCATTCTTCATGCTCGGCATTAGACCAGCTATATGAGATAAATAATTTCTGTGAATCCATTCGAAACTCCTTTTTAAAATAATCATATATGTTGAGAAGCTGATATATTCGGAACTATTAAAAACTATCATCTGGTTATTAATTGAACGATAATACTCTATATTAAGCTGGTTTATGTGTGTTTAATACTTCCCTTTAGAGGGGCTCGGATTATGATATTCTGCACTGATAAAATCTCTATAAGTAGGCTGTTAGAGGGATTTATGCGCGTAAATTTCTACAGTACTGATGAATTCACTTCTTTTCATTGCGGATAGCTCTTCAAACTGTGCTTTGTTGAGTTCAATTTTTTGTTCACTTTGACCAGTGTTTTTTGACAGAACAATTACGTAAATCTGGGCAGTTTCATCTGACGTGAGTTTAGCGTTATATGATTCACCTAAAATAGAAATGTTCTCTGATTTTAAAGTCCGTAATGCATATCTTGCGGTCATATGAAGTCCTTTCATTGGGAGGGCTTAGTTTTAAGATCGCCAGACTAGCATACTGATTTCACAGAAAAAGTATCATCTTGGTATCAGTTGAAGAGGCGTTGAGCTGTGTCAGCGTGAATAACGGGTTCCCCATTAACTGTTTCCGGTCAGAATAACGGGGTCAGGTCTCATGACTCTGTAACTTTCAAGACCTGCTCCTGTCTAACCCCGTCGTCTCCCTAATTGGCATACCGCTTGCTTCTCACTCACCTGTGTAATCAATGCAGTTCACAATGGCGATGAATGTGTCTGAACATTTTGAAATCACATTCAGTCGCAAAAGATGAAACAGGCTAACAAAGGGATTCGTTTACGTGATTATTAATAACCATTTTAATGCCGCAGCCAGCCAGAGTGCTGCTGCACAGCCACCCGTTGATGAAAGCAAATTTATACCTCAGGGAGAGCTTCCTGAAGAGGCTTTAAAAAATACCGGTGAGGCAACAATTTTCTATACCGCTAAAAGCCCGACAGAAGCCTGGGATGAATACCTAACCAGCACAACAGGCAGCATGATAGAAGTGTCGAGCACGATTCCTGCTGGCTACAGCGATGTAAGCAACCGGCTGAGTGCCATTCTCAAGGAAAACGGTGTGGAAGCGTCTGAGGGTATGACCATCAGGCACGGAATACCTGAGCCGGAGGAAGGGGAAGAGGAAGATCCGGATGCTATTAAAGAACCTCAGTTTATTGTGGGTGGCCTGCCAAACAAAGCTGCTCAGGAGCAGGTCGAAGCGATTTTAAACAGTGAACAATATGCAGGGTTTGAACAACGCTTTCTGGCGCTGGATAAACTCACTGCTTCGGAGAACATTAGCAATGCCAGCCAGCGGGATGCCTTGCTGGGCAATATTCAGCCAGCCCCGGATGCCGACGGTTCACGGGTGACCTATGGGTATCAGCAACAGTTTGCCATGCAATACAGCGATGCCAGCTGGCAGATGGACACCCAGATCGAAAAGGTAGAGCTTTTGCGGATTGAGAAAATCGCTGGCAGATAGGGAAGGGCATTTCTCACCCGGCCAGCCCTTAATTGTGAATGTTACGGGCTATCCTGAATGGTTACCGGTTTAGCTTTGAGGCTGCAATTGTTTGCATACCCTTGCCATTTACCGGCGTGCTGTTGCCGCTTTATCCGCATAACGGTGTTAGGCAAACAAGGAAGTAGGTCTTTTTTGATGTTTCTGATTTTTGTTGTAACAGATAAAAAGAAATGACCAAGCGTCATGAATATATGTTGCGTTGATTGAGGTGAACATGATGGAGAAGTCGATTCTGCATGCCGTTTATGAAAGCGCTGAAGGCTTGCATAATGCCGGAGTGATGAACGCGACGACCTTACGGGAGTTTGATGCTTTGTGCTTACCGGCAGTTAAAGAATATTCGGCAGTTCAGATCAGAGAAATACGTACCCGTGTGCAGGTCAGCCAGGGGGTGTTTGCTGCTTATCTTAATACCAGTAAATCGACTGTTCAGAAGTGGGAGCAGGGGGCTAAGAAACCAAACGGGCCGTCATTAAAGTTGCTTAATCTGGTGGCTGATAAAGGTCTGGAAGTGCTGGCTTAAGCGCCTTTGAATATCTATACCCGGCTCAGCCTCAAACAACACAATCAAAAAAGCCTGCTATCAGCAGGCTTTTTTAATATTTCGAAACGGCAGCTTAACGCTTGTCTTTCGGCGCGTGGAACAGCAGGTAGAGGTCTACCAGCAGGTCCGGAATGCTGCGGCACATTTCGTCGCACAGACGCTGGTCGTCACGCATGGTGTTGAATTCAGGTTCTTCGAACAGGTCAGAGGCGATCATGATTGGCAGCATCAGTTCGGCCACTTCTTCTTCCGCCTGGTGGTTGAACCATTCGTCTTCCTTCAGGAATACGCCTTCCATGAAGGCTTGAGCCCATAAGGTCAGTTCGGCAACGTCGTCTTCGGTGTCGTGCAGGGTCAGGTCGCATGGCATCTGCATGTCCTGATCGTTATACAGGTCGCTGCCGATGTTGCTGAACAGGCGGTTCAGCAGGTGAGTAATACGCTGCTTCTGTTCTTCAGAAGAATATTCAGGCTTACCGTCAAATACTTCCTGCAGACGCTGTTTTTCAGAGATCTCAGCGGGGCTGATATTCAGTGCGCAGAAGTAACCGTGGGTGCCGATCAGGTCCAGGGCATCTTCAGACACCGCATCACTGAACAGAAATGCCTCTAATTCATCGAGTTCATTGTCATTCAGAGGGGCCGTCAGAAGAGGGTTTTGCATAGTGAATATCCGCTAAGTTTCGTGAAGCCGCGATTTTACCAGTGATTGATGACAAATGCGTAGTCTTTATCGCACTTAGTTGGATTATCGGGTGACACCCTGATCTGGATTAAGGATAATCCCCGCCATGATTGAGCAAGCCCAGCATATTTTAAAGCACGTTTTCGGATACGATCAGTTTCGCCCGCCCCAGGATGAAGTGATTGAGACCGTTCTGAATGGTCAGGATGTGCTGGTTGTTATGCCCACCGGCGGCGGTAAATCCCTGTGTTATCAGTTGCCGGGGCTGATCCGGCCGGGGGTGGCGATTGTGGTGTCACCGCTGATCGCACTGATGCAGGATCAGGTGCAGGCATTGTCGCAGCTCGGGCTGCGGGCCGGCTGCCTGAACTCGTCGCTGGATTTCTCCCTGATCCAGGAAACCGAGCATAATTTACGTATCGGTAACCTTGATCTTCTTTATATTGCCCCGGAACGGTTATTACAGCCCCGTACCCTGCAGTTGTTGCAGGAATGCCAGTTAGCCCTGTTCGCCATTGATGAAGCGCACTGTGTGTCTCAGTGGGGGCATGACTTCCGGCCGGAATATTTGCAGCTGGGCCGTTTGCAGGAAATGTTTCCTGCGGTTCCCCGTATTGCACTGACCGCTACCGCGGATACCCGTACCCGGCAGGAGATTGTCGAGCGACTGGGGCTGATGAACGCCAGAACCTTTGTGCAGGGCTTCGACCGGCCGAATATCCGTTACCGCATTGGCCAGAAGCAACAGGCCAAGAATCAGCTGCTGAAATTCATTAAAGCCGAGCACAGTAAAAGCTCCGGCATTGTGTATTGCCTGTCCCGCAAGAAGGTGGACGATACCGCCGAGTGGCTGCGGGAGCAGGGATACAACGCACTGGCGTATCATGCGGGGCTGGCTTCGGATGTGCGCAGCCAGCGCCAGCACCGTTTTCTCACTGAAGAAAACATCATCATGGTGGCCACGGTTGCCTTCGGCATGGGCATTGATAAGCCTAACGTCCGCTTTGTGGCCCATCTGGATTTACCTAAGAGCATTGAAGCCTATTATCAGGAAACCGGCCGCGCCGGGCGTGACGGCTTAGCCGCCGATGCCTGGATGGTATACGGCCTGCAGGACGTGATTTTCCTGCGGCAGATGCTGGAAAGCTCTCAGGGCAGCGAGATGCATAAAAGCATTGAGCGGCAGAAGCTGGAGTCGATGCTTGGGTTGTGTGAAATCACCACCTGCCGGCGGCAGGCCCTGTTGCAGTATTTTGATGATGATGCCAAAGATGAATGCGGTAACTGTGATACGTGTTTGGAGCCGGTGCCGGTATGGGATGGCACCGAAGCGGCCCGAAAGGCGCTGTCGACTGTTTATCGCACCGGCCAGCGTTACGGCGTGGGCTATGTGATTGATGTCTTGCTGGGCAAACTGAACGACCGGATTCAGAGCAGTAATCATCAGGGGTTATCGACCTTTGGTATCGGTAAAGAACTGAACGTACAGCAGTGGCGCTCGGTATTCCGGCAGTTGGTAGCGCGGGGATATCTCGGCGTACTGGCAGACAGCCACGGGGTCTTGCACCTGACCGAGGCCTGCCGTGGATTGCTGCGCGGCGAAGAACAGATTCAGTTACGTCAGGATAAGCGCAAGCACGAAAGCCTGAGCAAACGTAAAGATCCGCAACACCAGCTGGAAGCTGAAGATCACAGCCTGTGGACTGCACTGCGCGAGCTGCGCATGCAGTTATCTAAAGAACAGGATGTGCCACCCTATGTAATTTTCCATGATGCCACGCTGATGGAAATGGTGATGTACCGCCCCCAGACCCATCAGCAAATGGGCCGCCTCAGCGGTATCGGCGATAAAAAGCTGGCCCTTTACGGTGATGATTTTCTGGCGGTGATTCACGACCACGCCAGCAGCCAGCAGGCGCATGCCGACGGTGACCTTCAGGCGCAGGAATCCGTGACGCTGTATCAGGCGGGGATGACTGTTGAGCAGGTGGCCCGGCAGCAGCATTTGTCTGCCAAGGTGATTTATCATCATCTGGCGCAGGGCATTTCCAAAGGCTTGCTGGACCTGCAGTCTGTGGTGGAAATCACCAGCGCGGAACTGACCAATATTCAGCAGACCATTCTGGAGCATGAAGCCTCCAGTGGCGTAGCTCTGAAGCCGGTGTTCGATGCACTGGGCGGCGCGTATGAATACCACGTGCTGCGCTGTGTGCGGGCCTCCATGCAGGCGGCAACGGCGTGACCTCCTTGATCGACAGCCTCGATCTGTGGGGGCTGTTTGCCAGCAGTTTTATCTCCTCAACTTTATTACCCGGCGGCTCGGAAGTGGTGCTGGGTTATCTGGTGAATACCGCCACCTACCCGGTGTGGTTGCTGTTACTGGTGGCAACCCTGGGCAATGGCCTGGGCGGCAGCGTGACCTTCGCGCTTGGCTGGTGGATCGTTAACCCGTTCAAAGCCGACAGTAAAAAATACCAGCGGGCCATGAAGTACGTGCAGCGATACGGAGCCTGGAGCCTGTTGCTGTCGTGGGTGCCGGTGATAGGTGATCCGCTGTGCCTGCTGGCCGGCTGGCTGAAACTGCCGGTGCTGTTATCTGTTGTGCTTATCTTTCTGGGCAAGCTGGCCCGCTACTGGGTGGTTTTCTGGGTAGTGTCGTAGGTTAGGTTTTTGCTTTGGGTGTGTCTCTGATTCATGTGCAGTGTTTTGAGTTGTGATGATCTTGTTCGACTTCGTCGAGTCAAGGCCTTGAAACGACGAAGTCGAAACAGATCATCAGACTGTCCGCCAACACGTCAATAAATCAGCGCACCAAAACCCCGACTCAACGCACAATAAAACAATGAATGCAGGCTATGTAGCCTGCATTAGTCGTTCAAAATATTCCCATAAATACTCCGCATAACTGATCCGGTACTGGATCAGATATCCATCCTCCTGCCGGGCGATCAGCACGCCGGCCTGCCCGCACTGGGTTTGCTGACAATCCCCCGGCATAAACTGATCAAAATCCAGATGAAACAGCTGGCTGAGTATATGCCTCAGTGCCGGTGAATGCTGATCAGAGGCATCGGCCAGCCAGAGCTGCTGATAGTAATCGCTTACGTCGGTCTGAATATAATCCGCAAACTGCTGTTGCAGCGCTGGCAGATTGTCTTCATCTGCAGTGACCAGTAGCTCGTCCGGACCGAGCCAGTAGAGCTGGCTGCTTTGCGGGCCGCTGATAAAACCGCGGGGGGCGGGCTGATCTGCAAGTGCAGAGAAATTCCCCCGCAGAATCAGTTTTCCACAGTGAGGCAGTGGCTGCAGGCTGACCGACTGGCAGTGTAACGGGGCTTTATCCTGCAGGGGGAAGCAGGCCCGGGGCAGGGTATGATCGACGGCGTTCATGAGGCCTCCTGTTGTTCAGTCTGTTGCAGTGTTTCCAGAAAACGGGTGCCGGTAACAGTTACCGGAATGCGCTCGCCGTTGAGTAACATCACTTCCAGTGTTTCGCCTTTACGTTGTCTGCCACCGGCCACCATGGCCATGGCAAAGCCGGAGTGCAGTGCCGGGCTGAAGTAGGCAGAGGTGACATGGCCGATGCCTTTGTCTTTACCCTGAACTGCGCCGGGTAACACCACCTGAGCGCCTTCTGGCAGGGTTTTACTGCTATCCGTTGGGATAAGGCCGACAAGTTGCTTGCGGTCTTTCTGGCTGAACACACTACGTTGCAGCCCGCGCTTACCGACAAAGTCGGCTTTGTCGCTGGCGACGATCCACTGCATGCCTAAATCCTGCGGGGTGTGGGTGCCGTCGCTGTCCTGCCCGACGATAATAAAGCCCATTTCCGCCCGTAACAGATGGATGCTTTCTGTGCCGTAGGCGACACAGCCGAAGGCCTGCCCCTGTTGCCAGATCTGTTCCCAGATGTACTGGCCATAGCGGGCCGGAACGTTGATTTCATAGCCGGCTTCGCCACTGAAACTGATACGGAAGACCCGAGCCGGTACGCCGGCAATGTCCATGGCCTGCCAGCTCATTTCCGGGAAGGCGGCTGCGTTCACCGGCTGACCTGTCAGGGGCTGAAGGATGGCCTCGGCCCGGGGGCCGCTCAGGCTGATCACGCTCCACTGTTCAGTGACCGAGGTGAGATACACATCCAGTTCCGGCCATTCTGTCTGGCGGTAATCTTCCAGCAGCTGATAGACCCGGGCCGCACCGCCGGTGGTGGTTGTCATATGGTAGTGGTGCTCGCCGATCCGGCTGGTGACACCGTCGTCGATGACCATGCCCTGTTCATTGAGCATCAGGCCATAGCGACACTGGCCAACCGCCAGATTGTGCCAGCGGTTGGTGTAGATCCGTTCGAGAAATTCGGCGGCATCCTTCCCCTGAATATCAATTTTGCCCAGGGTGGAGGCGTCCACCATGCCGGCGGTTTTGCGCACTTGTGCACATTCCCGCTGCACGGCGTCGTGCATGCTTTCACCGGGGTGTTGCTGATAGTAGCGGGGCCGCCGCCAGCCGCCGGCATCTTCCATGACGGCTCCGTGCCGGTCGTGCCATGGCTGAATGCTGGTGTGGCGCTTGGGAGCAAACAGGTTTTGCAGGTCTTTACCGGCGATCGCCCCGAAGGTCACCGGGGTATAGGGCTGGCGAAACCGGGTGGTGCCGACTGCGGCGATGGGCAGGCGGCGGTATTCGGCCATCAGCGCCAGCGCGTTTACGTTAGAGGTTTTGCCCTGATCGGTGCCCATGCCGGTGGTGGTGTAACGTTTCAGATGCTCCACCGAATGAAAGCCTTCCCGGGCGGCCAGTGCTATATCTGCCGCGGTGGAATCGTTCTGCAGCTCGTGGAAATGTTTCTTTGGCCCTTCACCGATGGCGTGATCACAGGGGACGGCCCACAGGGTACGGGGGGCAAGCTGCACGGGCTGGTCTTCCGGGTCTGCCGGCGGTGCTGCAACCGGCTGCTTGCGGTTGCTGATCTGCAGGGCGTCCAGTGCCTGCCGGGCAGCATCTTCCCCTTGGCTGATGCAACCTGGCAGGTCGAAGCGGCCATTACAGGCACCGGCGCTTATGTTGGGGTTAATGGCGACACCGCTGTCGGGCACGAAGTGTTGTTGTGCTTCATCGAACCGCAGCTTGCCCCGCGCCTGGCTGAACAGGCTGACGTTCGGCGTCCAGCCGCCGGAAGCTGCAATGCACTGGCAGTCCAGCTTTAACGCCGGCCCCTGAATCTTGCTGGCGTCATTACTGAGTTGGTGAACCGTGACCGCTTTTACCTGCGTTTTGCCGTGCACAGCAGTGATGGCGCTGTTCCAGTGAATGCTGATGCCCGCTGCCTGAGTCAGGCCGGGCAGGCTGTCTGCGGGCAGGGTGTCTGGCTGCGGGCGCAGGTCGATGATCTGAACCTGTGCACCGGCGGATTGTGCATCCAGCGCCGTCTGGTAGGCGGAGTCATTATTGGTGAATACACAGAGTTGCTGTGCCGGTAATACGCCGTAGCGGTTTATGTAGCTGCGGACCGCGCTGGCGAGCATGATGCCGGGGCGGTCGTTATCGGCAAACACCAGCGGCCGTTCGAACGCACCGCTGGCGATGATGACCTGTTTGGCGCGGACCTTCCAAAGCCGTTGGCGGCAGTCCTGCCGTTCAGCCGGGGGAAGGTGATCGCTGACTTTTTCCAGCAGGGTGCAGAAGTTGTGATCGTAATAGCCGCTGAGGGTGGTGCGCAGCATCAGGCGGACGTTCGGCAGCATTGCCAGTTCAGTGGTGACCTGCTGCAGCCAGCTTTCGGTGGCCGGGCTGTTGCGGCGGTCGTTGAGCTGGCCGCCGGTGTAGGGATGTTCGTCCACGAGAATGACCCGGGCACCGCTGCGTCCGGCGGTGAGGGCGGCTGCCAGCCCGGCGGGGCCGGCACCGGCGATGAGCACATCGCAGTGGCGGTGGTGCTTTTCGTAGTGTTCGGCATCCGCTTCTTTAGGGCATTCTCCCATGCCGGCACTCTGGCGGATAAAGTGTTCGTACTTCAGCCAGAAGCTGCGGGGCCACATAAAGGTTTTGTAATAGAAGCCGGCCGGAATAAAGCGGCTGATCAGGCTGTTGATGCCCAGCATGTCAAAATCCAGGGAGGGCCAGCAGTTCTGGCTGCGGGCTTCGAGGCCGTCAAAGAGTTCAACCTCAGTGGCCCGTACGTTAGGTTCGGCATAGCCGCCGGTGCCGATTTCCACGATGGCATTAGGCTCTTCACTGCCGGCGCTGAATATTCCCCGGGGGCGGTGGTATTTAAAACTGCGGCCCACAAAGTGAATTCCGTTGGCCAGCAGGGCGGAGGCGAGGGTGTCTCCCTGCAGGCCGGTATAGGTTGTGCCGTTAAAGCGAAAACGTAGGGTGTTGGCACCGGGTGGTAGCGCGTGACCGGTGCGGTTGGCAGATTCAGGCATCGGTGGTGTCCTGTGGGGCGCTGTGGCCGGGTTTATAGGTACAGATAAAGCGGTCGTCGACGGTGTTACGCCGGGCGTTAAACCAGCGCCGGCATCCGGCGGCGTGGAACCAGCGTTCGGCGGTATCCCCCCGGAAATTACTGCGCAGGAACAGAAAGGCAGCGAGTTCTGCGTCATTACTGTCTGCTGTTGCCCGGCTCAGATGGGCTTCACCGCCGTACTGAAATTCGCTTTGTTCACACTGGCCGCACCAGGGGCATTCGATTAAAAGCATGCTTGTGTCCCGTAAAGTCAGTTAGTGGGCAACGCCGGCGGCAGCGCCTTCGTCGATCAGTTCGCCGCTGGCAAAACGTTCCAGCCCGAACGGTTTGAGGATCGGATGCATCCGGCCGTTGGCCAGCGAATCGGCGAACAGATCTCCGGAGCCAGGGGTGGCTTTAAAGCCGCCGGTGCCCCAGCCACAGTTGAAGTACAGATTGCGTATAGAGGATTCCCCGAGAATGGGGGAACGGTCCGGTGCCAGGTCGACGGTACCGCCCCACTGACGCATCATTTTCAGGCGGCTGATGATCGGGTACAGCTCGGCCATGGGGCCGACCACGTGTTCGATCTGGTCGAAGCCGCCCCGTTGGGAGTAGCTGTTGTACGGGTCGGACGAGCCGCCGATAACCAGTTCGCCTTTATCCGACTGGCTGACATAGCAGTGCACCGTGTTGGAGGTAACCACCGAATCGAGCATGGGCTTGAGCGGTTCCGACACAAAGGCCTGCAGGGTGGCGGATTCCAGTGGCAGTTTCAGCCCGGCCTGTGCCGCCAGTACGCTGGAATTGCCGGCGGCCACACAGCCAACTTTATCGGCGCGTATCAGCCCCTGAGAGGTATGCACGCCACGGACTTCGTTGTTCTGAATCTCAAAGCCCTGCACTTCGCAGTTCTGAATGATATCCACCCCCAGTGCGTCAGCGCCCCGGGCATAGCCCCAGGCGACGGCATCGTGCCGGGCGGTGCCGGCACGGCCCTGATACAGCGCGCCCAGTACCGGAAAACGGGCGTTGAGGTTGATCATGGGTACCCGCTGTTTTATTTGCTGCGGGGTGAGCAGTTCCGAGTCGATACCGTTCATGCGGATGGCATGGCAGCGGCGGGTGATTTCATGCAGGTCATGTTCGTTGTGGGCCAGATGCATCAGCCCCCGCTGGGAAAACATGACGTTGTAGTTCAACTCCTGCGACAGGCCTTCCCAGAGCTGCATGGCATGTTCGAACAGGGCAGAGGATTCATCGTACAGGTAATTTGAGCGCACAATGGTGGTGTTACGGCCGGTATTACCGCCCCCCAGCCAGCCTTTTTCGATGACCGCCACCCGGTTGATGCCATGCTTCTTCGCCAGATAGTAGGCGGTGGCCAGCCCGTGGCCACCGCCGCCGACAATGATGATGTCGTAGTGATCTTGTGGTGTTGGGGTACGCCAGTTACTTTGCCAGCCCCGGTGGTACCCAAGCGACTGGCGAATCAGGTTAAAGAGCGAATAACGCTGCATGTTAAGCGCCCCGCATTTTGCTGCCGCTTGGGTCATATGGTGGCTCTGCCAGACGGCTGGCCGGGTGCATGTTACCGAGGATTTCAACGGTGAAGTTGTCTTCCGTGGCAATGCTGCTGTCCACATAGGCCTGTGCGAGGCTCATCTGTACGCAGTGGCCATAGGCACCGGATGTCACCCAGCCGACCACCTGATCATTGAAGAATACCGGCTCGTCGGCAACGGCGTCGGCATCGCCCCCCAGATCATCAATGGCCAGTTGAATCAGCACTTTATCGGCCTGCTGGCCGGCATTTTCGGCCGCTGCGGCCTGACCGATAAATTCCCCTTTAGCCGGTTTCACGAAGCGGCCCATACCGGCCTGATAAGGTTGGTAATCCGGCGTGAATTCCCGGGTCCAGCCGCCGAAGCCTTTTTCATGGCGCAGGCTGTCCAGTGCCCGGGCACCGAAGTGGCGCAGGCCAAATTCTGCGCCGGCTTCTATCAGGCTCATATACACGGCCCGTAAATAGTCCGGCTCAACCCAGATTTCATAACCTTGTTCGCCGGTAAAGCTGATTCTGCCCACCAGCGCCGGGGCATGGCCGACATCCATAGCGGCAAAGCGCATGAAATTGAAGTTATCCAGACCATGGTGGGTCAGTTTGCTGAGCAGGGCTTTGGCATGGGGGCCGGCGATGGACAAGCCTGTCAGACGGGTGCGCAGGCATTCCAGCTGAACGTCTGCAACGCCTTCCAGTTGTTGTTCAAACCAGCGCATGTGAAATTCTTCGGCGGTGCCGGAACCGAAAATGTAGAACTCGTCTTCTTTCAGGCGGGCAACGGTGAAGTCCCCCAGCAGTTTTCCTGAGCGGTTAAGCATAGGGGCGAGTACCATTCTGCCGGTGGCTGGCAGGCTGTTGGCCAGCAGCTTATCCAGCCAGGCCGCTGCGCCGGTGCCGCTGATGCGGTATTTGGCGAAGTTGGATATTTCCAGCAGGCCCACCTGATTACGCACGGCATGGCATTCCGCAGCCACCTGTTCAAAGGCGTTGGAGCGGCGGAAGCTGGGAATTTCTTCCGGTGTTTGCCCTTCGGCAGCAAACCACAGGGCGTGTTCCAGCCCGTAACTGGTGCCGAATACGGCATTTTGGTCTTTCAGCAGATCATAGATGGCAGTGGTACGGTGGGGGCGGGCTGCGGGCAATTCTTCGTTCGGATAGCTTATCCGGAAACGGCGCTGATAGTTTTCTTTCACCTTGGTGTTGGTGTAGGCCATGGTGGCCCAGTCGCCGTAGCGGGCCACGTCCATGGCGAAAATATCACTGCCGGGATCGCCGTGGACCATCCAGTTAGACAGGGCCAGACCGACACCGCCGCCCTGACTGAAGCCAGCCATAACGCCACAGGCCACCCAGAAATTTTTCAGGCCGCGGACCGGACCAACCAGCGGGTTGCCGTCCGGGGCGAAGGTGAACGGGCCGTTGATGGTTTGTTTAATGCCGGCTTCCGCCAGCGCCGGTACGTGGGCAAAGGCCACTTCAAGGCTGGGGGATATACGTTCCAGATCCGGGTTGAGCAGTTCGTGGCCAAAATGCCACGGGGTTTGCCGTTCCGACCATGCCACACAGGCCTGTTCGTAGGTGCCCATAACCAGCCCCTGACCTTCCTGCCGCATATACATTTCGCCGGCAAAGTCGATGCAGTGGGGCAGTTCTTTATCCAGTGCCTGCACTTCAGGCATGGTGTCGGTGATCAGATACTGGTGTTCCATGGCGAGAATCGGCAGTTCCAGCCCCACCATACGGCCCACTTCGCGGGCCCATAAACCGCCGCAGTTAACTACATGCTCGGCATGAATGGTGCCTTTTTCGGTGACCACTTCCCAGTGACCTTCCGGGGTCTGTTTAAGGTCCACCACCGGGCACTGGCGATAGATTTCAGCGCCGCCGATGCGGGCCGCCTTGGCGTAAGCATGGGTGACACCGGAAGGATCAACATGGCCTTCCAGCGGGTCGTACAGCGCGCCGCAGAAGTGGCTGGTGTCCAGCAGGGGGTGCAGCTTCTTAACTTCATCCATGTCGATGAATTCGCTTTCCAGCCCCAGATATTTACCCTTGGCGTGGGCGGTTTTCAGGAATTCCAGCCGTTCCGGGGTATCGGCCACCATGATGCCGCCACTCATGTGGATGCCGCAGGATTGGCCGGATATTTCTTCCAGTTCTTTGTACAGGTTGATGGTGTAGTTTTGCAGCTTGGCGACGTTCGGGTCGCTGTTGAGGGTGTGCATGCCCCCGGCCGCGTGCCAGGTGGAGCCGGCGGTGAGTTCGGAACGTTCGATCAGGCAGACGTCTTTCCAGCCCAGCTTGGTCAGATGATAAAGTACGCTGCAACCCACAACGCCACCGCCGATGACGGCAACCTGTACATGAGATTTCATAGTGCTGTTTATCCTTATTTTGTTAGCGTCCGGCGCTGGCCGGGGGGGCAGGGTTAAAAGTCGGTGGCGACACCGCCGGCGGCTTTACGCTGGCTGATGAAAGCTTCAAGTTGTTCATCAATAGCCGGATCAAGCAACGGCTGCTGATACTCAGCCAGTGCTTTTTTATAGACCTGATTGGCTTTTTCGAAGGCGGTGGGGCGGCCTTTACCGTCCCAGGTTTCATAGTTGCTCCAGTCGGAAATCAGCGGGGCATAAAAGGCATTTTCGTAGCGCTCCATGGTATGGGCGCAGCCGAAGAAGTGCCCGCCGGGGCCGACTTCTGCAATGGTGCTGACCGCCAGACTGGCGTCACTGACTTCCGGGGGCTTCAGGTAGCTGGCCATCATTTGCAGCAGGTCTACATCCAGCACGAATTTTTCAAAGGAGGCACACAGACCGCCTTCCATCCAGCCGGCACCGTGCATGAGTAAATTAACGCCGCCGCCGAGTGCGCCCCACAGGGCCATGGTGGATTCAATCCCCGCCTGAGCATCGACGGTGTTGGCGGCATTCACATTGGAGCTGCGGTAAGGCAGGTTGTAGCGGCGGGCTAACTGGCCACCGATCTGCGCCGCCTGCATGTATTCCGGAGTA
The DNA here is from genome assembly GCF_024347195.1 of Aliamphritea hakodatensis. Lineage (NCBI taxonomy): Bacteria > Pseudomonadati > Pseudomonadota > Gammaproteobacteria > Oceanospirillales > Oceanospirillaceae > Aliamphritea > Aliamphritea hakodatensis. The sequence goes on along the minus strand of NZ_AP025281.1, from coordinate 3,340,812 downwards.
CCAAAGGCCGGCGAGCCGGATTTCATATCGACATTAGAGGTGAAACCGCCGTAGACCACCGGGGCCCCGGGGCGGATCATCTGGGCGAAACACAGCCCGGCCAGCGCTTCGGCATTTTGTTGTGCCAGTGCGCCGGCGAGAGTGACCGGGGCCATGGCCCCGGCCAGGGTGAACGGCGTGATGACGACCACCTGATTGCGTTTGGCCATTTCCATGATGCCCTGCAGCATGGGTATATCCAGTGACAGGGGTGAGTTGGTGTTGATGATGGTAAACAGGCTGGGTTCGGCATCCAGCTGTTCATGGCTGATGCCCCGGGCGATCCGGGCGATTTCAATGGCGTCCTGATTACGTTCGACCCCCAGTGAATAGCAGTTCATGACTTTGTCGGTGAGGCGGGCGGCATCGGCCAGACAGTCCAGATGACGAACACCGGGATGCACATCCACCGGCTCCACCGGGTACCCGGAGAGAAAATGAATAATATTGAAGTGCTGTGCCAGCCGCAGAAAGTCCTGATAGTCCTGCCGGTTACCGGCCCGGCGGCCTTTGTCCATGCAACTGGCATTGGGGGCGCTGGCCACGGTGCCGAAGTTCACATAGTTACTGCCAAAGCGCAGGTTGTGAGCCGGGTTACGGGCGTGCAGGGTAAATTCTGAGGGGGCCAGGGCGATCAGGGATTCGATCATCTCCCGGTCAAAAAATACCTGTTCAGAATCCGCAGACGTTTTCGCCCCTGCCTGGCGCATGATGTCCCGGGCTTCAGGCAACAGCACTTTGATGCCCACCTGTTCAAGAATATCCAGCGAGGCGTGGTGGATGCTTTCTAACTGATCATCGCTGATGACTTTAACGGGGGTTAACGGATTTCGCAGCTGTTGCCACGGCAGTTGCTGCATGGCCTGAGCGGCCCGTCCGGCGCTGCGGGAGTTACCGCGGCGGCGGGATGTACGTTGCCCGGATTGTGTTTGCATAGCTGGCCTGTTTGTTTTTATGAATTGGCTTCACGGCAAAATAAAACAGGCGGGAACAAGGCAAAAACGATTTAAAATCATTAAGCATGAGTTTTAGTCATGCTTAATGGGCGGCCGTCTTTAACCGGCAGAATGAGGGGGTAACGGCTTACTGTTCGCTGCTGGCCAGCCGGGCACTCAGGGCAACAAAGATGCCGGCAAAGCTGCGCTGCAGCCAGCTCAGAATTGTCGGGCTGTGCTGGATGTAGTGTTTAACGTGGTGGGCAAACAGGCCGTAGCCAATAAAGACCAGCAGTGTCATCAGCATGAAGGTCAGGCTGAGGAGCAGCATGTCTGCCAGCGGTGTAGTTGTGGCAGTGGGTAAAAACTGCGGCAGAAATGCCAGAAAGAATATTGATAACTTGGGGTTCAGCACGTTAATCAGCATGGCCTGCAGGGCAATCCGCCAGTCTTGTACGGGGGCGGTGCCGGCATTGTCAAAGCGGATGCTGCCGGTGTCGCGCCACATGCCCCATGCCAGATAGAGCAGATAGATTACCCCGGCGTATTTAAACAGCTGGAATGCCAGGCTGCTGGTGTGCAGCAGGGCGGCCAGCCCAAAGATACTGGCCAGCAGGTGCGGAATGATCCCCAGCGTACAGCCCGCCGCCGCAAACAGACTGGCCCGGCGGCCGAGGCTGAGGCCGGTGGCCAGGGTGAAAATGACCCCGGTGCCCGGCAGCAGGACCACCACTAATGATGTGATTAAGAATTCAGTACTGAGCATATCCGTATGGCCTGTGTGTTTTTCATGAGGGGGCTGATTCAGCGGGTATCGGGGATCTGCATGCCTTTGGTGATGTAATCCTCCACGGCCAGCCGCTGCATCCAGCGGTGTACGGCGGGGAAGTCATCCAGTTCGACGGTTTGCCATTCGTAACGGCAGGCCCAGGGGTAGATGGCAAAATCGGCAATGCTCTGGTTTTCACCGCAGATGTAGGTTTTGTCTGCCAGATGTTTATCCAGCACGCCCCAGAGCCGTTTGGCTTCAGCGGTATAGCGCTGTTTACCGTAAGGCACATCTTCTTTGGCGAAGCGGTTGAAGTGGTGGGCCTGCCCGAGCATGGGGCCAAAACCGCCCATCTGCCACATCAGCCATTCCATGCAGGTGATTTTTTCGCGGGGATCTGCCGGCAAAAAGCGGCCGGTTTTCTCCGCCAGATAGAGCAGGATGGCACCGCTTTCAAAGACGGATACCGGCAGGCCGTCCGGACCGTCGCTGTCGGTTATGGCGGGAATGCGGTTATTCGGGCTGATGGCCAGAAACTCAGGTGTAAACTGGTCGCCGGCGCCGATATCAATGCGGTGAACGTGATAGGGCAGGCCGCAGGCTTCCAGCATAATGGAGACTTTGCGGCCATTGGGGGTGCCCCAGGTATACAGATCAATCATTGCGATGCCGGTTACTGGTTAACAAAGTGATTATAGATGGCGATTAATTCTGCTTCTTCAAAGCTGACAATGATCAGTTCCTGACCCGGGGTGATCAGATCAGGGTTCTGGCCAAGAATACCTTTCTGATAGTTATACACGTAGGTGTCTTTCACTTTGCGGTCCAGGATGGCCCCGAGGAATGAACTGCTGCGGTTTGCCAGACGCTCATCGGCTTCCCGGGGAATGTCGGCGGTCATCACTTTATCCTGAATACGGATGCCCTTAGCAAAGGTTTTAATCACACCGTGCTGGATAATGCCCCACAGACCCTGTTTGTCGCCGCCGGTGACCGCGTGAATAAAGAACACCTGATCTTTGGCGGTTTCCGGATTGTTCAGCAGTGCCTGCAGTTTAATCTGGTTATCCAGCTGGGCGATGGCTTCTTCGGTGGCGGCCTTGGTGCGGGAGACTACCTGTGGAGAAGGCTCTGAACCGTCTTCTTCATCACTGAACACAGTGACGATTTTGCGTTTGATGTTCTCAAATGAGAAGCCGGTGCTTTCTGGCTGTTTCGCTGCTGCCTGACCGCTGCTGGCAGGATCATCCAGTGACCGGGATTTGATCGGGCCGGTATCCACGGCAAAGGTTTTCGCGTTGTCTTCGTCTGCTACCGGTGCCTGGGTAGTGGCCGGGGTAATCAGTTGTTGTAAAGGCAGTTCCAGCAACTGGTCGACGGTTACAAAATGGTCGGCCTTCTGAATATCGATGGCTTCCTGCGGCGAACGGGTAACCTCTTCAATATGTTGTTTGGCAGCCTGTTTGGTCAGTTCATCTACCGGAGAGGCGATCACTTCTTCGAGGATGTTATCGCTGGCAGACAGCTGTGCTTCATCCACCGGCTGAACTTTGATGGTGCCGGTGATTGGTTTGTTGCTGCCGGTGTCCGGGGCTGAACTGGCTGGCGAGGGGGTGTCAGGTTGTGATGTTGGCTGGTCGCCCTGGCTGCTGTGCGTGACTTTGGGTAGCTGGCCGGATGTGGTCCGGTCTGATCCCTGGCTGGCGGGTTGAGGTGAAACAGCAGGTTGCATTGTCTGGTAGATATACACACCGGCAATCGCCAGAACGGCGATAACGGCTACGATAAGTAACGCACGCATTTCGGATTTCCTCGGCTGAATATAGTCTCAGACTAAAGCAGAAGCTGCTGACTTTAAAGATATAAATTATAAGTTTACGGGTATATCTTATACTCTGTAGTGGATTTTGAAGACGGATAATCTGCATGACTGAGAAAATTGAAGAGATTCTGCATTTCTGGTTTGGTGATTTGTGTGATGGCCTGGCGACCCCGGACCGGAAAAAACTCTGGTGGTATGGCGGGGAAGACGTGGATAACCTGATCCGCGATGCGTTTGGCCAGCGGGTCCGGCAGGCGCTGGCCGGTGAACTGGATGAATGGGCCCGGCAGCCCCGGGGCCGTCTGGCGCTGATTATTTTACTGGATCAGTTCAGCCGCAATATTTACCGTGGCAGTGCTGAGGCGTTTTCCGGAGACAGCAAAGCCGCGGCACTGAGCAAAGAGGGCATCGAACTGGGCCATGACCGGGCGCTGGAGCTGAGCGAGAAACTGTTCTTCTATATGCCGCTGGAACATGCGGAGTCACTGCAGGAGCAGGATCAGCATATTAAATGTCTGGAAAGCCTGTTCGGTGAAATGGGCATTGAGCACCGTCAGGTACTGGATAATGCGCTGGATTTCGCCCATGAGCACCGGGAGCTGATTGCCCGTTTTGGCCGTTTTCCATACCGCAATACGGTGCTGGGCAGGGAATCCACGCCGGAAGAACTTGCGTATCTGAATCAGCCCCATAAAACCTACGGACAGTAATCATTTCGGGCGGTTGTGCGTTGCATCACCCGGGAAAAGATATTAGGTTTGTAGAACGCCTGTACCGGGCGCCCGGCGGCTGATTGCCGGGGCAGATGTTACCCGTAATATTTAAGGAAAGATTTTGTCTGTGACAGAACAAAACCCACGTGAAGGCTGGTTTTCCCAGTTGCTGATGGCCGCTGCCGGTGGTGCTGTCGTGTGGATGGGGACGGTTTTCGGACTGCATGCCTATGAAGAGCAGGTTGCTGTGCAGGGAATCCGTGTGGCGCTGGAAGCGCAGGTCAGCGGGGTAAGCCAGCAGGCAGCTGACGGGGTAAACAGTATTGATGAACTCTGGCAGATGTATGCGGCCAGTGGTCTTGAACGGGCAGATTTTGACCGGGTTTCTCAGCCGGTCATTGATAGCCATTTCACCTTGTTACCTGAACTGATTGCCGGCCTGGCGGCGATACTTATTTTCTTTACGGTAAATTTGCTGGTGATGAACTGGCGGCGTAACCGCCGGTATGAGGCGCTGGTGGATGAGCATCAGCAGTCGCTGGAAATGAGCCGTGAACAGATCGAACAGGCCAGCGGCAAAGACCCGGCAACCGGGCTGGTGAATGCCAGCCAGTTCGAAATTTTGCTGGATATTGAATGCCGCCGTGCAGTGCGTGAGTTTACGCCGCTGTCATTAATTTTGCTGGAACCGGACGGTGAATATCTGAATGATTTACCGGAAGAAGATCATCCGGTAATGGCACAGTTACTGGCGGAAAATCTGCAACAAACGGTATTCCGTCCCGGCGACGTGATTGCCCGGATCAGTGACAACCGCTTTGCTCTGCTATTGCCGGCCACCAATGAACAGTCGCCACAGCTGGCGGAACGTCTGCGGCAGCAGGCTGCTGAAATTATTCTGGGCGGACAGCCAATGCTGCTGAGCCTGGGGGTGAGCACGATGCAGCCGTCGGCACAACTCAGTGCTGCGCATATTCAGCAGTTAACTGAAGACCTGCTGCAACAGGCGCAGGATAATGGCGGCAATCAGGTCAGCTTCAATACAGAACAGTCGCTGGAAGTACCAGTGACCTATTCAGACTGATTCTTCTTTTCCCATGTTAACCCGTGAATATCTGCAGCAGCTGTCGGCCTGTGCCGGCGCACGGCGGCAGCGCGCTCTGCTGGTTATCAGTGGTGAGCCTGACTGGCTCAATCAGCAGCTCAGCGGGCTGGACAAACCGGAAGGGTGCTTATGGCTGGGCAGTGATGCGTCGCCTTTAAACAGACCGGACGGTGTGGAATGTATCAGCCCGAAACAGGCCGGCAGCTGTCTGGGGCAGGAACGCCAGCGTCTGGTGGTCGATGCCTTTGCAGGGTTTAACCCGAATGCCTTTGGACAGGTCAGCGGTGTACTGGTGGCCGGTGGGCTGATGTTACTGCTGGTGCCACCGCTGGATGAGTGGCCGGGTTTTAACGATCCTGAGTTACAGCATATCGCGGTGGAGCCCTATTGCGCGGATGATGTTGGCCGGCGGTTTATCCGCCGTCTTGCTGGGGTGATTTCCGGCGACGACGCGCTGTATCTGATCCGTCAGGGGCAGCCGCTGCCGGGTATGCCTGATCTGCCTTTGCCGGAAGCCGGTGACCCATATAAAAACCCTTATCGCAGCCTGGAACAGCAGCAACTGGTTGAGCATCTGACCGCACAGTGCCTGTCAAAACGGCCGGCGGTGCAGGTGGTAACGGCCGACCGGGGGCGGGGAAAGTCAGCCAGTCTTGGCTTGCTGGCGGCCGCGCTCATTCAGCAGGGCGTTGCAAAAATCACTGTGGTGGCACCGGCTCTATCTGCCGTTGAAGCGCTGTTCAGTGCGGCGGCAGCGAACCTTGCTGAATGCCACGCTGAACCGGGTGCGGTATGCCTTGGGGATGCGTCAGTCCGTTTTTATCAGCCAGACCGTATGCTGGAAGTCATGCCTGAAACAGATGTTCTGCTGGTGGATGAGGCGGCAGCGATTCCGGTGCCGGTGCTGGCCCGCTTGCTGGCCGGTTATTCCCGGTGTGTATTTGCTTCAACAATTCATGGCTATGAAGGTACCGGACAGGGGTTTGCGGTACGTTTTAAAGGCTTGCTGAACAGCCAGCGCCCGGGCTGGCACGATCTGCGTCTGACGACGCCGGTGCGTTGGGCGGCGGGCGATCCGCTGGAAGTATTTACCTTTAAGGCGCTGATGCTGGCCGCTGAACCTGAGCCGTTGCATGACGACCCAGGGGCACTGACGGCCGCAATACAGGTGCGGTTACTTGACCGGGATGCGCTGGTGGCAGATGAGGCGCTGCTCAACGATGTTTTCGGCTTACTGGTACTGGCCCATTACCGGACTACGCCGGGGGATTTACGTATTCTGCTCGACAGCCCGAATCTGCAGGTCTGGGGGGCGTTTTCTGTCGCCGGCAATGAACTGCTCGGCACCATGCTGGTGGCGGAAGAAGGCCCGCTGGATGATGCTCTGGCAGCCGCTGTGTTTGCCGGTACCCGGCGGCCAAAAGGTCACCTTATTCCTCAGACCTTGCTTGCCCAGGAGGCGATTGCCGGGGCAGGACGGCTAAAAGGCTTGCGGATTATGCGCATTGCGGTGCGGCCGGAATTGCAGCGTCGCAGGGTAGCAGAACACATGCTGCAGCAACTGGAGCAGCATGCCGGTGAAAGGCATATGGACTGGCTGGGAACCGGCTTCGGGCTGACCCCTGAATTGCTGAGTTTCTGGCGGCATAACGGTTACCGGCTGGCCCGGATCGGCCTGACCCGGGACAGCGTGGGGGCAACCCACGGAGTCATTATGCTTAAGGCATGCAGTGGTGCCGGTGAAGGGGTGTTACTGGAGGCGCGGAACCGTCTGATCTGTCAGTTCAGCCCGTTACTGAGCAGTTATCTTCAGCATATGGAGGCCCGGCTGGTGGCAGATATTTTTGCCGATCTGGCTGTGGGGGCAGGTGAAAGCAGCGCTCTGCTGAGTCCGTCCGACGCCGCTGAACTGGGTTCATTTGCCGGGGCGCACCGGCAGTACGAAAGTTGCCAGTTTACCTTACGGCCATGGCTGTATCGCTGCGGGCTGGCAGGAAAACTGGCCGGGCTGAATGCTGCTCAGCGGCAGTTATTAATCAGCAAAGTGTTGCAGAATAAACACTGGGACGCCTGTCAGCAGAGGGGCGCGCCCGCCGTATCGCCACGCAACCTGCTGAAACAGTTGCGTGACGTCGTTGGGCAACTTCTGGATGAATGCCGGGCTGAGTAATCAGATTTGTGCCGGTAACAGGCTTACCGGGGTTTTGCCGCCGAGTATTTCCACCGTATCACCCACGCGGATCACTCCCTGATTACGGGGGATCAGGTTCTGGCCGAAGAACACTTCACCTTTTTCGTCGCGACGGTATTGCTTCAGGGTTTTTAACGGTTCTTTGAATTCATTGCGGATGCCGGTTTTCGGATCCACCGTGGTAAACACGCAGCGGCTGCAGGCTTCCACCACATCAAATTCAACGTCTCCGATCCGGATTTGCGACCAGCTGTCCTCGGCAAAAGGCGCGATGCTGCTGATTACAATGTTGGGCCGCATGTGGGCAAAGCTGATTGGGGCCGGGCACTTCGAATTCAGGTCATTCAGGGAACCCTGAGAGATCAGCAATAACGGGTAGCCGTCGGCAAAACTGACCGGCTGACCTTCATGACCGCTGACTTCCCGTTGTGACTGTTCACCGAAGTAGACGAGCTGGCAGTCTGTTTCCAGATAGGTACTGAACCACTGGTCGGCATCGGCCTGACAATGCTGCGCGCTGATTTCACTGCCCCAGACTTTTACATCCAGATACTGGTTGCTGAAGGCGGCATAGCTGATGTCCAGATCTGGCATTCCCGGGGCGCTGAGCAGCAGGCCGCCGGGGGTCAGGCTGGCTTCAGCCAGGACCAGTTTGGGGTGAGTACGGGCGGTGATAAACCGGCCTTTTACATCCCGCAGAATAAAGTCGCGGTCAAAGCTGAGACCCCGGGGGGATACGTGGCTGCGGTTCAGGCTGATGCCGGTGGTGGATTTGATCGGGTATACGTGTAACTGGCTGAGCGTACAGGTCATTTATTGCCTCGGTGGATCGGTGTAATTAGCCGGCTGAGAGTGAGCGGTGAACGTGCTTCAGCCAAATGATCATATTTTTGAGTGTAGCGATTACCACAGGGTAAATCAGCAAAATTTTCTATTTAAAGCAGGCTGTTATCGGTTAAAGTCTGGGTTTGATTTTGATTGTCACCCCGGACCGGAAACGCCCATGGATTTAACCACGAAACATATCGAAAAACTTGCCACCATGAAGATGCCGTTTGGCAAGTATCAGGGGCGGGTGCTGATGGATCTGCCGGAACCTTATCTGGTCTGGTTTTCCGGTAAGGGCTTTCCCGCCGGCGAAATCGGTATGTTGTTGCAGCTGTTATACGAAATAAAACTCAACGGTCTTGAGGATATCCTTGAACCGTTACGGCGACGTTAAAATACCGTACCCGGCAGGGAAATCAGCCGGTTTTTTTTCAGTGATCAGAAAGTAAGGCATTGTATGACCCCCGCAATTACGCTGGCAGAGAAGCGTGGCATTGTGCATCAGGTGCACAGTTATACCCATGATCCGGCATGTGCCTCCTATGGTGAGGAAGCCGCTGCGGCGCTGCAGATTGATCCTGCTCAGGTGTATAAAACCCTGATGGTGGCGCTTAACGGCGATAACAAGCAGCTGGGGGTCGCCATTGTGCCGGTTGCAGGCCAGCTGAATCTGAAGGCCGCGGCGAAAGCCTTTAAGGTTAAAAAGATTGCCATGGCAGACCCGCAGGCGGCGCAGCGAAGTTCCGGTTATCTGTTGGGGGGCATCAGCCCGCTGGGGCAGAAGAAAGCCCTGCCGACCCTGTTGGATAAAACGGCTGAGCACTGGCCGGCGGTGTTTGTCAGCGCGGGTAAACGGGGGCTGGAAATCGAGTTGGCGGCCAGCGATTTACTGTTACTGACCCGGGGGCAGTTTGCTGACCTGACGGGGTAAGTACACTGCCGGTGATGCCGGCAGGTCAGGCGTATAGTGCTGAAAAAGCCTGTGTTTTCAGGCGGTTTTTGACAGTTTGGTTTTGGCCGTGGTTGCTGAAGTGGGGGCCGCTGTCTCTTTGAAATCCGCCGCGTTCAGTTCATGTTTTGCCAGTAATTTATAGAAATCTGTCCGGTTCCGCTGGGCCAGCCGGGCTGCTTTGCTGACTTTGCCTGAGGTAAATGTCAGCATGCGGATCAGATAATTACGTTCAAATTCTGCCCGCGCCTGGCTGAATGAAGGGATCTGCGGGGCAATGTCTTCCAGTACCGCGAGGATCTCCCCGGCCTGAACGCTTCTGTCTGGCTGTCCACCTTCCTGTTCCTGAAGCAGGTTTTCCATGCAACGTTTCAGCTGGGCAACATTGCCTGCCCAGGGTTCGTGTAACAGTAACTGTTTGGCACTGTTGCTCAGGGTCGGGCGGCTGTCTTCACTGCGCAGAAAATATTCTGCCAGCAGGGGGATGTCTTCACTGCGGGACTGCAGATCCGGTACCTGCAGGCAGATGTCACTGATCTGGTAAAAGAGGTCGGCTGCCAGTTGTCCGCCGGTAAACAGCGCATCAGGATCACAACAGGTGGTGGCAATGATACGGGCCGGGGATTCACTCTGTTCCAGACAGACGCTGAGCTGGATCTGTAAACGGAAATCCAGTTGTTCAATATGCTGCAGTAACAGGGTTGTTCCGGGTTGCTCTGCGGCTGCCGCTACGTTCAGTTCCGGGTCGCCAAACAGGGTTTTACCGATCAGGCTGCCGGACAACTGAGCACAGTTCAGTTCGGTGAGCGGCTGGTCGGCAAACTTGCTGGCGGCGTGCAGGGTTCTGGCGATGCTGCTTTTGCCGCTGCCGGCAGCGCCGGTAATTGTCAGGTGATTGCTGGCGGCAGCAATGCGCCGGGTTTGCTGCAGTGTTGCCTGCATAGCCGGGCTGAGAACCGGGCCAAGGCGGGTGTTGAGCAGTTCGGGCTGGGCTGATTCAGTGCCGTGGAGCTGTTCACGGATGAGTGCCAGAACTTCCGCTTCCGGGACGGTTTTATCCAGCATCAGCAGCTTGTTTGCTGCAGCTTCAGCGACCTGCCCCAGCAGAATGGTTTTACGGATGGGAATAAGACTGAGTAATTCGTCCGAAAGTGGGGTCGAAAGGTCCACCAGTAACTGGTCAAACCTGTCCTGGCTATCCAGTTGGCGGATAGTATTTATATGACTGACGGCATATCCCTGAGCGCTGAGACACAGGTGCCAGCGACGGATAGTTTGCGGTGTATCTGCCAGTAACAGGATACGATGTTGCATCTGCATAATGGGGATTTTTCCTGAACGACCTATAATCATTGTAACCGATCCGTTTACGGCATCAATATACAGATGCGGTTTAAGGGGAATATTCCGGCTTTTTTTATCTTTATCTCAAGAAAGAAAGCTGCCCGCTAGAGGATGAGTCGGTTGGTTGTTAAGATACTGTATTTTTTAGTGTTTTTAAATCTGAGACAGAGCTGTAAAGGGGGTTCTGTGTGTCATTCTAACAGCGCAGCAAGGCTATCATATGACAAACGTTTCGCGATTGCCGGTCGCTGGCGGCTGTTTGAAACACTGTGCCTGCTGTTTCTGTTAGCGGGCTGTAAGCCGGTTACCCTGACGTCTGATCAGGCGCTTGAATTACGTGGCATTGTGCAGTTAAAAGATGATCAGTTACGTTTCCGTCCCTGTTTTGATACCGGCTGGTGGCCGCTGATTGATAATACGTCAGATGGCAGTGTGCAGCGGTTTTACCGCCAGTTAGGCGCTGATGGCCTGCCGGTGTATATGGAGTTTCTGGCGGCCCAGGCCGATGCACAGAACCGGGTCAGTGTTTCAGAATTACAGGTGGCCGGGGGAACTGAAAGCACCTGCTTCTTCGATTTGTCCAATGTCAGTTTCAGGGCGGCCAGTTCTTCACCTTACTGGGTGGCGGATATTCAGGAGAACGGTGTCCGGGTGCAGAGTGTTGAACCACTGGGCAGTTACAGTTTTCCGGTCAGCAGGCAACTCCCGGACGGTTCCGGCGCTGAAGCGTTTACTGCCGGTGCCCGCAGTAGCGGCGCGCTGAGCAGAGAGCAAACCTTTGCCAGTGTGGTGTCTGCCAGAGGCATTCCTGAGTTTAAAATCGCCCTTAAGCCCGGCCGGTGTATTGATCCGGAAAACGGCACCCTGCTGAATTTTCGCGCCAGTATGCTGTTGTATGGCAATGAATACATTGGTTGTGCACGGCAGGGGGAGCCGGCGGAAGATATGGTCAGTGGGTTTTATAAGTTTCGTACCGGCGATACTGAGGCATTATTAAAACTGCATAAAGATGGCCGGGTGAGTCTGGTTCACCGGCAGCAGAACCATGCGGTCACGGAACGGGGTACCTGGCAGTTGCTTGAGTCGCAGAAGCTGGTGCTGACGATGTCGGATGTGTCCGGGAAGGCCTTTTTGTTAATTTTTAAACGGCTGAACCGGGCAATGTATCAGTTGCAGGGCGGCAGGCTTGCCGGGCTGCCGGAAGGTGCCCGTTTTCAGCGCTGGATGCAAAGCCCGCTGGTCTGGCGTAATCAGCCGGAGGCTAAGCCCCGGGAAACAGCTGAACCACAGGTGTTATCCGAGGCAGATACTGCCGGGCAGAAGAATCAGTACAGCCAGGAAGTGCGGACTTTCAGTTTTGATGCAGTGACGGTGCAGGCAAATGAGCAGCCGGTTCAGGAAATTGAGCTGCTCGAGCTGGAATAGTTGCTAGCGTTTCATCAGTACATCTTTTGCCTGATTAATTTTCGCGGCCAGATAATCACTGCCACCCCGGTCGGGATGCATTTTCTGCATCAGACGGCGGTGGGCTGCAATGATCTCCTGTTCGCTGGCGCCTTTTTCCAGCCCCAGAATCTGATAAGCCTCTTCGACTTCGCTCAGAGGGGCGTCGCCGGTGTGCTGGTCGTCGTCCCGCCAGCTGTCTCCGAAGCGTTTATCCAGATAGGTTTCCAGCAGGCGGGCTGACTGCTGATCATGCTGGCGGCAATAATCAAGTAACTGCAGAAATTCCTGCTCGGTCATGTCGCCGAGCTGGCGGTCTTTCAGCGGGCCTTCCAGCACGGTGCCAAACATAATGCCGCTGTCATGATCCAGCTCCATATGCAGGATCGGGGTGTCTACCGCTGAGGTATTGCCTCCCTGACGGTTGCGTCTTTGCTGCAGAAAACGGCCAATAAATGGCAGGAAGGGCCACAGCCTGCGAATAAAAGGCAGGGCCACGGCAACGGCTGCGCCCAGCCAGTGCAGTTTACCGGCCAGAATCAGATAAAAAATCAGAATGCCGAGAATGAAGATCAGCAACTTTATATTGGTCTGGCGGCGCTGTTGTGGGGGTTGCCGGCGGGTCCAGATAAACCAGACAGCAAACAACGCGCTGAGAATAAAAAAGTAGACTGGATTCACGGCAGATTCCCGGGTTAATTATTTGTGCCCCAGTTGCTGACTGAGGCGTTTTACTTCGCCGCCGGCCTGGTCTGCAAAATGTTCCAGTGCCTGACGACCGCCAGCGGCATAAACCGCCACGGCGCTCAGTAGCGCCCGCAGCTGGGCAACACTGCTGCTGTCAAAACGGCAGTAAGCGCCGTTTGATACTTTGGCCATCTGACGGAAAGCCTGGGCAGCGGTTATATCACGGCCTTCATGAAAAATAAAAATCGGCGTGCCTAATAATCCGGCCTGACCGGCCAGCTGACAGAGAAAATCCACCGGTTCTTCAACACAGTCTCCGACAAATACCAGCGCCTGTACCGGTTGCTGACGTATTTCGCGGAGTACATGCTGCAGGAGCCGGGCTATCTGGGTATGGCCGCCGATACAGTGGACGTTACGCATCTGGCTGAGCAGGGCATCCGGGGTGTTCATCCACTCAGATGCGGCGAAATGATCAAAGCCGGCATAATGGCAAAGTTGTATTGAGATGCCCCCCAGTGACTGACATTCCAGAAACATCTGGTTCTGGATCTGGCAGGCCTGATCCCAGGTGCGTTCCCGGCTGGCGGTGGCGTCCAGTGAAAAAATCAGCCGCCCCTGACCGCCGGAGCTGATGATTGCCGGACTTTTCTGAACCTGTTCCAGAAAAGCTTCAATTTCCTGGTTACTGGAGGTTTTCTGTGGCAAAGATGACTTGTCTGACATGCGCTGGCTCCGTGATTGTCGGTGCAGGCGGGTTTCCTGCGGGCCTCTTTCAAGTATAGAACGGTGGGATGAAAAGAAGTTTCCCCGGATTTTTCAGCCGGGCAGGCTTTCATGACTGATCAGGGTATTGAGTCATGCTGCTAAGTGCAAACCCGGGCAGTGCGTTGCCCGGGCCGGGGGAGCGGCTCTGTGCTGGCTCAGGTGATGGTCAACTCAGTGGTCAGTGGTCAGTCATTGCTGACCGGGTCACCGATATAACGCTGGCGCTTTTTGTCTTTCAGATAGTGCATATCGACCAGTACCAGACCGTCGATACAGTGGTTGAAACCGGCGTCGACACCGAAGTCCAGAAAGCGCACCCCGCCGGCATGGCAGACATCCGCATACTGTTTATAGAGCGTCGGAACTGTCAGGTTCCAGAAATCCATCTGGTGTTTGAGCTCCCTGAAATCATCTTTGTAGTTATCACCGCTGAACACTGCCTGCCACTGTGCTTCTGTGGCAGGGTCCGGTTGGTAAGGCGTATGGGAGGCTGCAAGATTATCCGGGTCCGGAAAATAGTGCCGGTAAAAACTCACCAGCAGATTCTTGGCATCATCAGGATAGGCATTGCTCAGGCTGACCGGGCCAAACATATAGCGCACCTGCGGATGGCGTTTCAGGTATGCGCCAATGCCGTACCAGAGATAATCCAGACTGCGTTTGCCCCAGTACTGAGGTTGCACAAAGCTGCGCCCCAGCTCGATGCCCTGCTGAAAATAGGGCTGCATATTGTCTGAGTAACTGAACAGGCTGGCGCTGTAGAGATGTTGCTGGCTGTTACCGGGCTGCTGACGCCAGATTTCAGCCAGACGGTACGCGCCGGCGATTTCCAGATTTTCATCGTCCCAGAGTATCAGATGGCGGTAATGGGGATCATAGTGGTCGAGATCTGTCCGTTCTCCGGTGCCTTCACCCACCCGGCGAAATGCTATCTCCCGCAGTCGCCCGATTTCGGCGATGACCGCGGAGTCGGCCCGGTAATCAAACAGATAGATTTTCTTGCCGTCAGCGGTTTCGCCCAGCAATTCGCTGCCCCGCAGTTCCTGTTTCAGGGCCTGCCGGTCCTGCGGATGGCTGATGGTTTTCTCAGTGATGAATAAAGGCTTTTTGCCCCTGGCCAGCCGGTAAAGATGACGCCTGATCAGTTTTACTTTTTCCCGGTTATTCAGGGGCAGCTTGTCAATCTGGCTATAGGCAACCGGTTCGCCAACTTTAATCGGTAAAACGGCAGCGTGTTTGTTGAACATTTCATGGGGTAACAGCACCGAAGACATACTCCGGTTTATCATTGATAAGCCGTAAAACAGCGGTGAGTTTTTCCCGCCGATGTATACCGGCAGCACGGGACTGTTAGTCTGGCGGGCAAAGCGCAAAAAGCCACTGTTCCATTTGCTGTCTTTAATGCCGGTCAGTCCTGCTCGGGAAACTTCGCCGGCGGGAAAGACGATCACCGCTTCTTCATTGCGCAGGGCCTCAGTGATATTGGCGATGTCCTGCTTGCGGGTTGTTTTACTGATGTTATCGACCGGCAGTAATACCGGTGCCAGCGGGGCGAAGTTTGCCAGCATGTCGTTGGCGATAATTTTTACATCACGGCGGACTTCGCCCACCAGTTTGATCAGAGCCAGACCGTCCAGCGCCCCCAGTGGGTGGTTGGCGATTATCACGACCCGGCCGCTGGCGGGGATATTCAGGCGGTCAGTGTTACTCAGGCTGTAGCTGAAGTTAAAGTAATCCAGCACCCGGTCAATAAACTCAAAGCCTTCGCAGTGACTGTGCTGTTCCAGAAAGCTGTTGACTTCAGATTCATGGAACAGCCGCCGCAGACAATATAAAGCAGGCCTGCGGACCGGTGCCGGTTTGGTCATGAAAGCGGGGTATTTATCACGGATGATCTGTTCGACATTGATCACGGAATCTGAACCTTAATCTGCGTGGAAAAGTAGCAGATAATGTAGAGTTACCCGGTGACAGTTCGCTTGCCGGTTTATGACATTCCGGTTAAATCCCCTGTTAATTCAGGGCAGCAGGGTACCCGCTTAGGTGAACAGGGGCTTTACAATTGGCTGTCTTGCCTATAGTTTCAGGTAAATTGATGCGATGCGTCGGACGTTATCTTTATTCATTGTGTATTGGTTGTATTGCCGGGCTTCCGGCAGAATCAGACGCCAGCATCCAGACTAAGAGTGTCTGCCGGCTTTAGTAGCTTGGTTATCCGGATCTGAAGGGCACTCCGAAAAGGACTTATTGTGACCTCTGATCTTATTGATACGGATGCTTCACGGTTATTTCAGCAGTTGATCGATGGAGTGGCTAACCTGTATGACGAAGCCTTTTTTCAGGGGCTGGTTAACGGGTTGGCAAAAGCACTGGGTGCTGACCTGGCAATGGTGTCTCTGCTGGATCACGAAAACCCGAATAACGCCACCAGTCTGGCGCTTCGCCTTGACGGCGTACCTGCCGCGAACATTTATTATCGTCTTGAAAATACCCCCTGTTTTGACCTGAAAGGGCGAAAGGTCCTGTATATCCCTGAGGGTGCCATGATGCGTTATCCCCAGGCGGATATGCTTAACAGGCTGGAGATGGACGGTTATCTTGGTATTCCCCTGTGTGATCATGACGATCGGCCCATGGGTAACCTGCTGGTTGCCTCCCGCGGGCGGCTTAAGGTGGCCTCCGGGCTGATGCGTTTATTACCGGTGCTGATTAACCGGGTTGAATCTGAACTTACCCGGCTGAGCCTTTCCAAACGCCTGCGTGACAGCAATGATCAGTTACAGCGTATTCAGAGCCTCGCCAGCCTCGGCGGCTGGACGCTTGACGTGCAGAGCCGGCAGCTCAGCTGCTCGGCGCAGGCACGGAGCCTGTTCGGGCTGCACTCCCAGCGCAGTGCCTTTTTAAGTGATGTACTTGAGAAACTGTTTACTGAAGACCGTGAACAGCTACAGGGCCTGACGGAAAAGGTGCTGACCCGCAAGTTGATGGATACCTGTCTGGTGCGGCTGAAGCACCCGACCGGCTCGACCCGCTGGTTGCATATTCAGGCGGAGCCGGTAACCGACCCTTTCAGGGAAGTGACCCTGATCAGAGGGGTTGTTCAGGATATGACCGAACTGATTAACAGCCAGAATCAGGTCATAGATAACGAGATGCGCTTCCGGGCGCTGGTCGACGCATCGCCCTACGGCATCATTGAGATCAACCTTGAAGGGGTGGTCATTTTTGCCAACCCCAAAGCCCACCAGATATTTGCCTATCCGCCGGACCGGATGGTAGGCCGGTCAATCAGTGAAACCATGCTGACAGAGGAACGGGAGTATTACAGCCGGAAACTGACCCGGATGGTGGATGAGTTCCCCCACCTGGATACTTACAGCCGCAAAGGTATCCGGCAGGACGGCAGTGTGATCGATATTCAGGTGAATATTAATTACCGGCTGAATGAGCAGGGTAAAACCCGCGGCTTTGTCGGGTTTATTTCCGATATCACCAGCCGTAACCGCCGGGAGCTGAAGTTACGCCAGCTATCGACGGTGGTTGAACAAAGCCCGTCCGCGATTCTGATTACCAACCAGCAGGGCGTTATCGAGTATGTGAATCCGGCCTTTGAAGCCAGCACGGGCTATGACAGCCAGGTTGCGATTGGCGAAACGCCGCGGATTCTGAAATCCGGCAAAATGCCGGAGCATATTTATGCCGGCCTGTGGGAAAATCTGCATCAGGGATTGCCGTGGCGGGGAGAGCTGCTGAATCACCGGGCGAATAAAGAAGAGTTCTGGGCGCTGACCAGCATTGCGCCGATTACCGGCGATGATCATCAGATCACCCATTATGTCTGCATCATGGAAGATATAACCCGGCATAAACAGCAGGAACAGCAGCTGGCGTTTCAGGCCAAATATGATGCGGTCACAGGATTACCGAACCGGATGGTTGCGATGCAGCGCCTGACGAACAGTATCAAGCTGGCAAAAAAGCGGGGTACCCATGTACTGGTTATATTCATCGATCTGGATCACTTTAAACGTATCAATGACAGTTTCGGACACAGTACCGGTGACCGTTTCCTGAGCAGCGTGGCAGAACTTCTGAAAGAAGCTGTCCGCAGCGAAGATATCATCGCCCGGTTTGGCGGGGATGAGTTTCTGCTGATCATGGATGATATCGACGAAATTTCCGTGGCAGAGCGGATCATTGAAAAAGTACTCCGGGCCTTCAATGCGCCGGTGTACATTGATGAGCATGAATTGTTTGTCACGGCGTCTCTGGGAGGCGCTGTTTATCCGCAGGACGGGGACAGTGCAGAAACCCTGCTGCGCAACGCGGATGCTGCGATGTACATTGCCAAGTCCAGAGGCCGTAACGATTACCACTTCTTTACACCTGAAATGAACCAGCATGCCCAGCAGCAGATGATCATGGAAACTCATTTGCAGCGGGCGCTGGAATTTGAAGAGATGAGCCTGCACTTTCAGCCCATCACCTGTAGCCGGCGAAGTGAGATCGTTGCCTGTGAGGTACTGTTACGCTGGCACAGCCCGGTGCTGTCCAATGTCAGCCCGGATGACTTTATTCCACTGGCGGAAGACCTTGGCCTGATTAATGAGCTGGGTGAGTGGGTGATTGAGCGGGCGCTGGAACAGTATCTGAAGTGGCGCAGTTCGCTGCCGGATGATTTCCGGATGTGTATCAATGTGTCGCCCAAACAGTTTCAGAAAAACGGCTTTGCTGACTGGTTGCTGGCATTACTGGAACAGCATCAGTTGTCACCGCAGGTACTTGAACTGGAAATTACCGAGGGCCTGTTGCTGAACCGCTGGTCGGAAGTGGATGAGCAGATACAGAAGATTACCGGGGCCGGTATTCGTTTATCCATCGATGATTTCGGGACAGGTTTTGCTTCTATCAGTTATTTACGCCGCTATTCATTTAATACCCTGAAAATTGATAAGTCTTTTGTCGCCGCCTCACTGACGGATTCTGCCGATGCGGCGCTGATCCGTTCGGTGATTGCACTGGCCCAGGGGATGGGGTTAACCACCGTGGCTGAAGGGGTTGAAACCCCGGAACAGGCAGAGCTTCTACAGCAGCTCGGCTGTGACCGAATGCAGGGGTTTCTGTACAGCAAACCCGTCAGTCAGGAGCTTTTCATACACCTGATCCGGTCATCTGAAGACGTGCAGCCTGCTTAGCAGCCCGTTTTTCTGTCTCTCCTGATGTTTCTTTGCCGGAAATTTTTCTGGGGCTCCTAGCATTCGTGCTGCAAAATTATTATTCTTGAGTCAAGCGTAACGGTCTTTCTTGCAGAAGGGCTAAAGGGATAAACGCTGTTGGTACTGCGCATGCAGTGAAATACCAGGACCTCTAAAGGGATGTAGAACTCATCATGAAAAAATTCAATTCCGCCTTTGCTCGCCGTTTAGTTATTTCTCACCTTGTTAACACGATTGAACGCCCCAGTGTGCCTGCGCTGATGCAGGAAACCGGCTGGCCACGCCGCACCATTCAGGACGTCATTAAAGCGATCCCGGGGCTGGGGATCAAAATTCATTTTAAGCAGGATGGCCGCCGAAATAACGATGGCTACTATGTGATTGATAACTGGGGCCCGTTTGATCCGGCCTGGGTCGGCAGCCACCTGAAATCACTTGAGTCTTCTTTAAAGCGTCATTAAGCGCCATACAGAATCTGACCGGAAAAGGGATGAAAACAGTGCACAGCTAAAATGCTTTGCACTGTTTTTTTATACAGTGAGTTGCATTACACTTAGGCCATCAGCTCTGATTGTGTAACGTAATTTATGTCTGACGAAAAAGGGACATCAGGCCCGCCACGTAAAATCATCCATTGTGACTGCGACTGTTTTTTTGCCGCCGTTGAAATGCGCGATGATCCTTCTCTGAGAAATATACCCATTGCTATTGGCGGCGCGTCAGACCGCAGAGGCGTTATCTCTACCTGTAATTATCCGGCCCGGGAATTCGGTATCCATTCGGCTATGTCGACCGCCAAGGCGCTGGTGAAATGCCCGCATTTGCATTTACTGCCCGGTAATATGGAAAAATACCGTCAGGCATCGCAGCAGATTATGGCCATTTATCAGGATTACACTGACCTGATTGAACCCCTGTCGCTGGATGAAGCCTTTCTGGATGTCACCGGTTCAGAACATTGCGGCGGCAGTGCGACCCGTATTGCTGAAGAAATCCGCGCCCGGGTATTTGCTGAGGTCGGCATTACCATTTCTGCCGGGGTGGCAGGGAATAAGTTTCTGGCTAAAATCGCCAGTGACTGGCGTAAACCGGATGGCCTTTTTGTGGTGCCGCCCTATGAAATGGAATCTTTTATTGAAACCCTGCCGGTGGCAAAGATATTCGGCGTGGGCAAGGTAACTGCGGCAAAGCTTCATGAAATGGGCATTGAGACCTGTGGCCAGTTAAAGCAGTTTTCGCTGGCACAGCTGGTTGACCGTTTCGGCCGTTTCGGTAAACGCTTATATGAGCTGGCCCGGGGCATTGATGAGCGGCCGGTAAAGGTATCCCGTGAGCGTAAATCAGTCAGCGTTGAACATACCTATCCGCAGGACCTGAAGGACCTGAATACCTGTTTGCAGCAATTACCGGTGCTGATGCAGGAATTGCAGCGCCGCTATCATAAACATAAAGATAAACGGGATATCAGCGGGGCGGTTGTAAAGCTGAAGTTTCATGATTTTTCGCAAACCACGGTTGAGCAGGCGACACCGACGCCAAACCTCGCACTTTACCGGCATTTATGCGAGCAGGCCTGGCAGCGTGGCGAACGCCCGGTAAGGCTGATCGGTCTGGGTTACCGGCTGGTGGAGCATAAACCCCGGCAGGGCGTACAGCTGAGTCTGTTCGACTGAGTCCGTCCCCTGAGCGCCGATGCGCATCCTATGATGCCACTGCATAACGGTTGTCATAATTTCATGGTTAAATCCTCCGGCAAATTTCAATTGGCGCTGTCATTGCAGTGTTGCGATGTTATATAATCCTGCGCCTTTCTTGCGTCATTTGTACCCGAACAGCCCGGTTTAGCCGGTTCGCTGTCGCTACAGGTGTAATTATTTTTCCCGGAGCACATAAATTCTATGCTGCAATTGTTAGTTAAGCGTTCACAGAGCCTGAAAGCTGATGTTCTTTCCGGCCTTACTGTTGCTCTGGCCCTGGTGCCGGAAGCTGTCGCCTTTGCCTTCGTGGCGGGCGTAGAACCGTTGGTCGGCTTATATGCTGCCTTCATGGTTGGTCTGATTACTGCCACGATTGGCGGTCGTCCGGGTATGATTTCCGGCGCGACAGGCGCGTTGGCGGTGGTAATGGTCAGCCTGGTTGCCATGCACGGTGTGGAATATCTGTTTGCCACTGTGGTGCTCATGGGGATATTCCAGATACTCGCCGGGGTGTTCCGGCTGGGTAAATTTATCCGTATGGTGCCGCATCCGGTGATGCTCGGCTTTGTTAACGGTCTGGCGATCGTTATCTTCCTGGCCCAGATGAAGCAGTTCCAGATGCTGGACGATGACGGCAATCTGACCTGGCTGGACAGCGAGTCCATGATGATGATGCTGGGGCTGGTGGCGCTGACTATGGCCATTATCCACTTCCTGCCGAAGCTGACTAAGGCACTGCCTTCTACCCTGGTGGCCATCATTACTGTCACCGCCATTGTGATCGGCCTGGATCTGGATGCCCGCAGTGTTCAGGATGTACTGGCTGATATGACGGGTAATCCGGCTGCTTCTATTGCTGGCGGCTTACCGCAGTTCCATATCCCTATGGTGCCTATTACTTTTGAAACCCTGCAAATTATCGTGCCTTACGCGCTGATTCTGGCGGCAATAGGTCTGATCGAGTCACTGCTGACGCTGACGCTGATCGATGAGATCACCGAAACCCGCGGCCGTGGTAACAAGGAATGTGTCGGTCAGGGGGTTGCTAACGTGGCGACTGGCTTCTTTGGCGGTATGGGCGGTTGTGCCATGATCGGTCAGAGCATGATCAACATCAGCTCCGGCGGTACCGGCCGTGCCTCAGGTATTTCGGCGGCATTATTCCTGCTGACATTCATTCTGATCGGCTCCAGCTGGATCGAAATTATCCCGGTAGCAGCGCTGGTTGGCGTCATGTTTATCGTGGTAATCGGTACCTTTGAGTGGGCCAGTCTGCGTCTGATTAATAAGATTCCCCGGGCCGATATATTCGTGGTAATTACAGTGACAGTGGTCACGGTACTGACGGATCTGGCGATTGCCGTGATTGTCGGTGTCATTGTATCGGCACTGGTCTTTGCCTGGCAGCATGCGAAAAATATGCGTGTGGAAACCAGCATGGAGAACAACGGTTATCTGAAGATTTACGAGCCGAATGGCCCTCTGTTCTTCAGCTCTGTGCAGAATTTCCGTGACCAGTTCACGCCACGCTACGACCCGCAGGAAGTGATTATCGACTTTAAAAACTGCCGGGTAATGGACCACTCAGGGATCGAAGTCATTGATTCTCTGGTGGAGCGTTACCAGAAGGGCGGTATCGATATTCACCTGCGTCACCTCAGCCCGGAATGTATCCGCTTGCTGGAAAAGGCTGGCAGTGCAGTTGAAATCAACCGTGCTGAAGATCCTGAATACAAAGTGGCAGACGACAAGTTAGCCTGATTCAGCGACTGAAAAACCTGAAACGCCGGCTTTTTTTGCCGGCGTTTTTGTTTTCGTTGCCGCCATCCGGAAAAGACGGGCTGGCGTGATATATCTCATGAATCTGGCTTTGCATTCGTCGCCGGGTTTTGAAATAGTGGCCGGGTTTCAAACGGTTATTGTCAGATAAGAGGTGAGCATAGCGATGCTGGAACTGGAATTTATATTTGCCTATATCGCACTGGGTTCGGTGGTCGGTGTGCTGGCGGGGCTGCTCGGCATCGGTGGCGGCTTGCTGATGGTACCGGCGCTGACCAGTCTGTTCATCTGGCAGGGCTACCCGCTGGAACAGGTGGTGCATTTGGCACTGGGCACCTCAATGGCGTCGATTGTTTTAACCTCTGTTTCCAGTATGCGGGCTCATAACCGTCGGGGCGGGGTAATCTGGCCGGTGGTGAAGAATATCTCCCCGGGGATTGTACTGGGGGCGTTTCTGGCGACCTTTCTGGCGGCCTCGTTAAGCGGGGTGTTTCTGGCGGTATTTTTCGCCTGCTTCCTGGTATTTGTTTCGATTCAGATGTTCCTGAACAAGAAGCCCAAACCAAGCCGTTCGATTCCCGGATTCTGGGGCTTGTTCTCCGCCGGTACCGGTATCGGAGGGTTTTCCGCACTGGTATCCATCGGCGGCGGTACCCTGACAGTGCCGTATCTGAGCTGGCATAACGTCGATGTTAAACAGGCCATCGGTACCTCGGCAGCCATCGGTTTGCCAATCTCACTGGCGGGCACTGTCGGCTACCTGATCAACGGCTGGTCCGTGGACATCAATGGCTGGCTGATCTTTGGTTTTGTAAATCTCCCCGCGGTGCTGCTGATTTCAGCACTGAGCTTCACCACAGCGCCACTGGGAGCCAAACTGGCCCACAGCCTGCCGGTGCCGGTACTGAAAAAAGGCTTTGCTGTTCTGCTGCTGGTGCTGGCCGCGCGGATGCTGTTGTCGGTCAGTTAAGGGGCTTAACCTTCAGATAATAAAAAAGCAGCCTGATGGCTGCTTTTTTGTGTTCGGGTAACAGGGGGCTATTTAGCCGCCAGTGCTTCACCTTCAAACTGAATGCCGGCCCAGCCGTATTCCATGAAGTTACGGATGTTGCCGTGGTCGCTGCCTTGCGGGTTTTTCAGCACATCTTCACGGTAAAAACGGCCGAAGCAGTTCAGGGTTTGCTGTTCGCTGAGTTTGTTCTGGCTGGCGAATGCAAAAATTTTACAGGAGCCTTCATTTGTGCCGGCTTCATTCACAACCGGATTATCGCCCAGGCCGTTCATGAAACGGGTTGGGGTGTAGTTATAGTGCTGTTCAATAACAGCCATGGTGTCTTCGAAATCCATCTGTACTGCGTTGTTCAGGTTTTGGATGAAGGTGTTCAGATCCATGGGGTGCTCCTATGCAAAGTTTGTCCTGATTGTACGGTTAACCTTGTCGGCTTAGAAGCGTAAAACTGTAGATTTTTCAGTTTATTAAGACCAAAGGGGAAGAGGTCCGGCAGGGCGTAAAAAGCCCTGCCAGATGTAAGGATTTACGTGAGGTTAACGGAAGGCCAGATCCCGGGGCCAGAGGGCGATTTCCGGGAAGGCCATCATCAGTGCCGTGACCACAAACAGGATGATCAGGAACGGATGAATGCCGCGGATAACCTCAACAAACGGCCGGCGGAATACCGCAACGGCGGTAAAGATGTTACAGCCAAATGGCGGGGTTGCCGCACCGATGGCCACCTGCAGAGTGATCATCACACCCACCAATACCGGGTCCAGTCCGGTGGCTTTTACCAGCGGTGCAAAGATCGGTACCAGAATCAGGATAACCACGATGGAGTCCACAAACATACAGCCGACGAAGAAGGCGATGTTGATGGCGATCAGGGTGGTAATCACGCCGGCGCCTTCAAGGCCCAGTGAGGCAATGATCTGCTGGGGAATTTGCGCGTAAGACAGCACCCAGGAGAAGGCGGCACCGGCGGCAATCAGAATGAATACCACTGAGGTTACCGCACCGGTCGACAGGGCGATGTCGGCGACATCCTTCAGGTTGATTGAGCGGAACACGCACAGTTCCAGTATCAGGGCATACAGTACACAGATGGCTGCCGCTTCTGTAGGGCTGAAGATACCGCCGTAGATACCGCCCACCACGATCAGCGGGAAACCTGCCGGCCACATTGCCCGGCGCAGCGCGGTTAAACGCTGTGACCAGTTAGCTTTCGGTTCTACCGGAATATTGTGGCGTCGGGCGTACCAGATACAGTACATCGAGAACAGCACGATGATCAGCAGCCCCGGGCCGAGGCCGGCGATGAACAGCTCAGAAATTGAGGTGCCGGAGATGACCCCGTAAATGATCATGCCGATAGACGGCGGAATCAGATAGGCAAGGTCTGCTGCGTTGATGATCAGGCCGATGGAAAACGAATCGTTGTAGCCGGCTTTGAGCATCCGCGGACGCATCGCGCCGCCAATGGCAACCACGGTTGCCTGAGTCGAGCCGCATACCGCACCGAACATGGCGCAGGCGGTGGTGACCGAGACTGCCAGACCGCCACGGATATGGCCCATAAAGCGCATTACCACATCCACTAAACGGTCGGCTGAATGGCCTCGCGTGATGATGTCCGCCGCCAGAATAAACATCGGCACGGCAATCAGGGCAGAGGGTTTAACCCCACCGATCATCTGCTGGATGACCAGCTGCAGGCTGAGATCCGGATAGTAAATTGCGAATGCCAGTACTGCAGCACACAGCAGGGGCATCATCATTGGGAATCCTGCCAGTAACAGGACCAGCATTACGCCGAGCATCATTAACGTCATGATTTAGCCTCCTGTGTCTCCGGCTGGGCATCACTGCTGTTGCCGGTCTGGCAACGCTGGATCGCTTCGGTAATTTCAGGGTCGTCGTAGGTATCGACGGTGGTATACGAGATGTAGACGGTTTCGTCCTGCAAATCGAGGTTTTTGATTGCCGTCAGCAGGTACTGAATAGCACCGATTAACAGTCCCAGTGCAACCCAGACATAGGTCAGGTACAGGGGGAATTGCAGTGCCGGTGTGACCCGGCCGCGGCGGGCAATTTTCTGAACATATTCAAAGGCGTACCAGGCCAGCACAAACATCATGATGGCTGTGACCAGCGCAATGACGACCATGAATATCTTTTGCCAGCGGGGCGCAAGCATGTCGTAGAAGGCGGACATCCGGATGTGCTTGCCTTTACGGGTAATGTAGCCCAGACCCATGAAGGTGATGATCACGATGAGAAACTGATTCAGTTCATCGGAGAAATATAAACTCTGGTTAAACACATAACGGCCGAAGACGTTAGCGATGGAGTTGGTTGCCATAGCGATGATGGCGATGCTGAGGATACTGGCTTCGATACGGCCAATCCAGATATCAAGCCGTGTCAGCATGCTGGCAAAAACTTGGGACATAAGACGCTCCCGGGGGACAGCTAGAGTGAGACCGGACAACAGCGGGCACTGCCGTTATCCGGAGAGTGCTACCGACCGGTATTATAACCGGCCGGTAAGGCGGGACGCTTATTGTGCGTTAACTTCGGCAAGCAGGTCCTGAAGCAGTTGCTGGCCACGTTCGCCGGCAATGTCAGTAAAAGCAGCGTGAGTATTGCTGCTGCGCTCACGGAATACTGCCTGTTCTTCAGGGCTCAGCTTAACAAACTGGATACCCGGCTTGGCGGCTTTGATTTTTTCCAGCTTTTCCTGGTTGAAGCGGGTGACCACATCATCAATGAAGCCACGCATTTCGGTCATGGTTTCTGTGATCAGCTGCTGCTTCTCAGGGCTCAGGGTTTCGTACCAGTCAGTACCGGACACAATGGTAGTAACCAGTTCCTGTTCGCCGGCCCAGATCATGTAATCGGTGACTTCGTAGAACTTCATCTCTTCGATGGTCGGCACCGGGTTAATCTGGCCGTCAACTATCTTCAGCTGCAGTGCGCCATAGACTTCACCGAATGGCAGCGGTGTCGGATTAGCACCCAGATCTTCATATGCCTTCAGCAGGATAGGGGATACCATTACCCGCATTTTGAAGTTGTCCAGATCTGCAGGCTTACGGACTTCTTTATTGGTCGTCCAGACCTGCGGGCCTTCTGAGTACATAGTGTGGAGTTTCAGACCCTTGCTGGCGAAATCTTCGCCCAGATCGTTGTAGATTACCTTGCTGGTGGTCAGCATTTCGGAAATGGCTGCCGGCTCAGAAGGCAGGGTATAAGGCAGCAGGAATACCTGAGATTCCGGCACGATGGTACCCAGGTTACCGACGGATACGTTGGCGAAGTGCACGACGCTGTCGGCGGCCTGCTCAACCATTTCGGTTGGCGTACCCAGTGAACCCAGCGGGTAAACATTAACAGTAATGTCGCCGTTGGTTTTGGTTTCAATTTTACGCTTAAACTCCTGGGCGTAGGCATCCATGATGGACCCCGGAATCTCTTCAATGGCGAACTTCCACTCTTCTGCCTGGGATAATACCGGCAGCATGGCAACAGTGGCAGTAACCGCCAGATTTTTTAACCCTTTCTTTAGCTTGAACATCTTACAGGCCTCGCTTCGTAGCATTTATTATTGTTTGCGAAATCGGTCATAAATCATGTGATTCACAATCAGTATTGCAAAAGTATATGCATTGAAAAATACAATATTGACTATGTATACATCATAAAATTTGATGTAAATTATGGTCTACAGAGTTATAAGGAGCGGATTATGGCGCAGTATTCAATGAAACACATGCAGACTTTTTGCACCGTGGTGGAATGTGGCGGTTTTGTCAGTGCACAGGCCGCTCTGGGGATGAGTCAGCCGGCAATCAGCACCCATATCCGGGATTTCGAGATCCGTCTGGGCTTTCAGTTATGCCAGCGGGGCCGCAGCGGTTTTAATCTCACGGAGAAAGGCGAGCTGGTCTATGCAAAGTGCCGCAGCATGCTGAACAACGTCTCAGATTTTGAAGCAGATCTCGGTGAGCTGCGTAACAGACTGACCGGCACATTGCGGATCGGTCTGATCGACACCACTATCAGTAATCAGGACTTTCCGATCAATGCGGCCCTGCAGCGCTTCTTCAGCCGGGATAACGACGTCTCTATTAAACTGGAGGTGTTGCCCCCGGAAGACCTTGAGCGGGATTTGCTTAACGGCCACATTCATGTGGCTATCGGCCCGTTCCAGCGCCGGGACAATACCCTGACCTACCGCTTGTTACATAAAGAAGCCCACGGTTTTTATTGCGGTCAGTATCATCCTTTGTTTAAGTTGCCGGCGGCAGACATCAGTTGGGAAACCCTGCAGCAGTATCCGGTATCCACCCGGGCGTATTTACAGCAGACCGATCTGCCGGGTATCCAGAACACGGCGTTTGTCACTAACATGGAAGCCCAGGCAATGCTGATCACCAGCGGCCATTTTATGGGCTATCTGCCGGAGCATTATGCCCAGGCATGGGTCGACAGTGGCGAGATGCGGGCCATTGATCACCTTAATCTTGAACATCATTCTTCGTTCTATCTGGCGATGCGTGCTTCCCCCGCGGTGCGTAATATCGTGAAGGTTTTTGTGAAGGATATTGAGGACGTTCTGGGGCTGGAAGCAGAATAGATACATAAAATAATCAAATATAAGCATCATAACTTTCATATTTTTTGATGCGAGGTTCTTTGTAATACTCCTCTGAATCCCCCGGTTAAAACAACATAAAGGGGGCAATGTTAGCAGCGGGAGTATTTGTCTCCTGTTGTATTGAGCCGCAGTGGTTGCTGAACAGGAGTAAATAAAGATGAGCGATAATGCTTACGAGAAAGGCCGGCTGAACCTGCCGTTTGTCGGATTCTGTACCTTTGCCAAAAGTCCTACCTGTGAAGACTGGGACAACATTCAGGGTGATGTTGCATTTATGGGGGCACCGTTTGATTGCGGTACCCAGTGGCGTTCCGGTGCCCGTATGGGACCCCGTTCGGTCCGTGAGGCGTCTACGCTGTTTTCTTTCGGTCATGGCGGTGCGTATTCCTATGAAGAAGACACCATGTACCTGGAAGGCGTGAAAATTGTTGATATCGGTGATGCGGATATCGTACATACCGATACGGTTAAAAGTCATGCCAACATCGAATACGGCGTGCGCAAGATGCTGGAAGCGGGTGTATTACCGGTCACTGTTGGCGGCGACCACTCTGTTAACGCGCCATGCATCAAGGCATTTGAAGAATATGCCAATAAAGGCCCGATCCATATTATTCAGATCGATGCGCACCTGGACTTTGTGGATGAGCGTCACGGGGTGCGTTATGGCCACGGTAACCCGATGCGCCGTGCATCTGAGCAGAGCTATATCAGCGGTATGACCCAGCTGGGTATCCGCAACGTATCGTCTTCTAACCGCAGCGATCATAAGCTGGCGGAAGATTCCGGCTCAACCATTCTTTCAGTCCGTGATGTACGCCGTCTGGGTCTGGAAGGTGTGATGAAGCTGATTCCTAAAGATGTGAACTATTACATCACTATTGATATCGACGGTTTTGACCCGTCAATTGCACCGGGTACCGGTACGCCAAGCCATGGTGGTTTCCAGTACTACGAAGTGATGGAAGTCCTGCAGCAGGTCGCCCAGCAGGGTGACGTTGTAGGCATCGATCTGTGCGAAGTGGCACCGGATTACGACCACACCGGCACCACCAGTATCCTGGCTGCACAGGTTCTGCTGAACCTGCTGGGTTACGTATTCCATGCCCGTGCTCAGCGTGCCGAACAGGCCGGCTGACACACCTGAGGCTTCTGTACTCTTGGGTACAGAAGCCTGATCTCCGATAGATTCCAAACACCTTAGCGCACAGTGCGGACCTACTCCGGTCAGTTGAACCGGGGGCGCTGTGCGTTTTTTTATCCTGCCTGTTTACAGTAGACCCTTGCATCTCTTGGGGTATAAATGCCCAGTGTGATCAGCCCGAGGAAGCCGTTAACAAAGGTTTCCTGTGTTTCAACCTTGATAACCTTGTCTGCACCGCCACATAACTGCGCTGCATCGGTGGTTTTTTCCTGACCGATGCCGTTGATGAAAAACGTCTGAGAGGCTTCATTATCCGCCGGGTGGTCAGTTGTGCCGTTAATGTTAAAGGTCTGAGTTGAACAGCCGCTGATGAACGTGGCAGCAGTCACCGCCAGTAGGGTTTTTTTCATGGTTTGTCCTGTTTCCGGTAGAGGTTGTCAGTATCCGGCTTAGTTTAGTGGCAAGCTGCAGGAAAGATTGTAAGGCTTTGTACAGAACCGGTAAGACAGTGTAGCGCCAGCGGCAATGAGGCGTTTGGGGGGAAGGCTACTTCTCTGCGATGATCTCATACACCTGAATGGCAGCGCTTTTAAGATTACTCAGCAGGTTGCCTGCCATTTGCGGGAAACGTGCACCGAATATCAGCTGCGGTGACAGTTTGGCAACTGCTGTGGGTATATCAGCTTCTTTCCTGCTTTGCCGCTGACGCCATTCAAGGGCTTCGGCGGACCAGTCCTGTTGGGAGGTTATCTGAAAACCGGCACCTCTTAACTGATCGAGTAACACTGCTGGGCTGATCAGATGGCTGTGGGTAGCGTCACTGGCCCAGGGTACCGGGTAGATGATGGGGTGCTGTAAATCTCCCCGTAAAACTTCATGCAAAATCAGTATCCCGCCAGGTTTAAGTACCCGGTGGCATTCAGCCAGGCAACGTTGCGGAGCCGGCATATTCAGCAGGCTGTGCTGCAGAATAACAGCATCGAACTGGTTGTCGGCTATGGCCAGTTGCTGGCCATCACCGGTCAGTACGCTGCTTTGGCCAGTATTGTATGCGTGGCGGCATAAGTGGTTCAGTTCCCGGTTCAGCTGGCTGAAACCGGGGGTGATATCCAGAGTGGTGTAGTGCAGTAACAGATGTTCCGGTAACTGGCTGATACACAGGCGCTGCAGCCCGCCAAGACCGGCACCTATTTCCAGTATTTCACAGGGAACGCCGGGATCAGTCTCCAGATTGCCCAGCAGTTTTTTGCTGGCTTGTATCCCGCCAATGTGTAACTGATCGATACCCGCTAACTGGTGGGGCAGTGCCCCGTTCGGAAACGCAGCCTGTACCCGGCGCAGCAGCGCTGCCGGGTTAAGCTGTTCGCTGTAGTGGCTGGCAACCATGGGTTAGTTGTCCAGCCCCAGTTCAGCGATGGATATCTCCCGCATTTTGAATTTCTGGATTTTACCGGTGACAGTCATCGGGAATTCTTCGACAAATTTGAAATAGCGGGGAATCTTAAAGTGGGTGATTTTCCCTTTGCAGAAGGCCTGCAGATTTTCCGCTGAAACCTCACCGGCATCAGCAGACAGTTTGACCCAGGCGACCAGCTCTTCACCGTATTTTTTATCCGGTACGCCGGTGACCTGAACATCGATGATGTCAGGATGGGTGTAGAGAAATTCTTCCACTTCTTTCGGATAGACGTTTTCGCCGCCACGGATCACCATGTCTTTGATCCGGCCGACTATCTGTACATAGCCTTCTTCATCCATAGTGGCCAGATCGCCGCTGTGCATCCAGCCGCGGTCGTCGATGGCGTCGGCGGTGGCGTCCGGGTTGTTCCAGTAGCCGATCATCACGCTGTAGCCCCGGGTACAGAGTTCGCCGATTTCGCCACGGGGTAACACCTGTCCGTTAGCCGGGTCGATGATCTTAGTTTCAATGTGGGGCTGGCTGCGGCCAACGGTGGATACCCGCTTATCGAAGGGGTCGTCGGCAGCGGTCTGGGTGGAGACCGGGCTGGTTTCGGTCATGCCGTAGGCAATCTGCACTTCCTGCATGTGCATTTTTGAGTTGACGGCTTTCATGACTTCCGCCGGGCAGATGGAGCCGGCCATAATGCCGGTACGCAGGCTGGAAAGATCATACTGTTCAAACTGCTCATCCCCCAGTTCGGCAATGAACATGGTGGGCACGCCGAACAGGGCGGTGGCTTTTTCTTTTTCCACCGCTTCCAGTACCGCCCGTGGCTCAAAGCCTTCCGTCGGATAGATCAGGGTCGCCCCGTGGGTGATGCAGCCCAGATTGCCCATTACCATGCCAAAGCAGTGGTACAGGGGCACCGGTACGATCAGGCGGTCCTGATCGGTAAAGCGCATGCTTTCGGCCACAAAGAACCCGTTGTTAAGTATGTTGTGGTGGCTCAGGGTGGCGCCTTTCGGAAAGCCGGTGGTGCCGGAGGTGTACTGAATGTTGATCGGGTCATCAAACTGCAGGCTGGCCTGAATGTCGGCGACGTCTGCTTCGCTGCGGTGGCTTGCCTGTTCAAGGAAGTCCGCCCAGCGCCACATGCCCGGGTGCTGTTCATCCGCCAGATTGATGATGCATTGCAGTTGCGGCAGCTTGGCAGACTCAAGCTGGCCCGGTTCGCTGTGGTGCAGTTCCGGTGCCAGTTCCAGCAGCATAGCGGTGTAGTTGGAGGCTTTGAAACTGTCGGCGGTCACCAGAAAACGGGTACCGGACTGGTTCAGGGCATATTCCAGTTCATGTAACCGGTAGGCCGGGTTAATGTTCACCAGAATGGCACCGAGCTTGGCGGTGGCAAACTGGGTGACCAGCCACTGGGCATTGTTCGGTGACCACATGCCCACTCTGTCACCGGTTTTGACCCCCAGACTCAGCAGGGCACGGGCGCAGTTATCTACCTGCTGTTTCAGGGTGCGGTAGTCCCAGCAGATGTTCTGAAAATGAACGATCAGGGCGTCGTTATCCGGATATTGGGCGCAGGTGGCATCGAATTTATCGCCAATGGTCATGCCTAACAGAGGCTGTGCGCTGGCGCCGTTGGTATAGCTGGGCGTGTTAAGTGTCGTCTGGTTGCTCACGGTGTTGTTTCCCTGTCGTTGTTATTGTTGTTGCTGTCCGGTGGCGCGGCGCTGCCCTCAGCGGCAGTGACGGTGATATTCCGGATTAGGCTGCATATCCACGGCGCTGGCAATGCGGTTGGTCATATTATAAAAACCGGCCAGGTTGGCAATGTCCCAGATATCCGGATCGCTGAAGCCGGCGTCGCGCAGTTGCTGCCGGTCGGCTTCCAGAATGGCGTCCGGTGTGTCGGTCATTTTTACAGCAAAATCCAGCATAGCGGTATGCCTTTCGGTCAGCCCGGCTGCCCGGTAGTTGATGGCAATCAGCTCCCCCAGCGCCGGGTCACCGGAGTATTCCCGGATAGCCGCGCCGTGGGCAACGATGCAGTAGAAGCAGTGATTACGGGATGAAACGGCGACGGCAATCATCTCCCGCTCCAGCGGGCTGAGGTTGCTGTCACCAAACATCAGTTCGTTATAGAACTTACTGAATACGTCCAGTTGAGCAAGGTTCTGGCTGTAGGCTTTCAGCACATTCGGCAGCAGGCCGAGTTTCTCTTCGCATTTGGCAAAGTATTTCTGCACGTCCGCCGGGTATTGGTCCGGTGCCGGGACCGGCAGGTCCAGTGCGGTCAGATCTGCGGTTTGGTAGCGTACCTGTGGTTCAGAATCCTGCATGATTGAGTCCTTTACGCGTTTATTGTTATTTAACCGCCTGACAAGGGCTTGCCAATGCGACTTTAGACCCGGAACGTCGACCCAGCTGAGCGCTGATCCAGTGGCCGGTGGCGATCATTTGCTGCAAATCGATGCCGGTTTCAATGCCCAGTCCGTTCAGCATATAGAGCACGTCTTCACTGGCGACGTTACCGGAAGCGCCCCGGGCATAGGGGCAACCGCCGAGCCCGGCAACGGAGCTGTCGATGACGGCGATCCCTTCTTCCAGCACGGCGTACAGGTTGGCCAGTGCCTGCCCGTAGGTGTCATGGAAATGCGCGGCCAGCTGTGAAACCGGCACCTTCTTGCTCACGGCTTCAAGCATATGTTTGGCCTTCAGCGGTGTGCCGGTACCTATGGTGTCGCCCAGTGATATTTCGTAACAGCCCAGTTGGTACAGCAGGTCGCAGACATGGGCGACTTTTTCCGGCTGAATGTCACCTTCATAGGGGCAGCCGAGCACGGTGGATACATAGCCCCGTACCCGGATGTTGTGTTGTCGGGCCAGTTCAATCACCGGGGTAAAGCGTTCGATGCTTTCGGCAACCGAGCAGTTAATGTTTTTCTGGCTGAAGCTTTCCGATGCCGCACCGAAGACGGCCACTTCATTAACACCGGCAGCGATAGCAGCTTCCAGCCCCTTAAGGTTAGGGGTCAGGGCGCTATAGGTTACGCCCGGCTGGCGACTGATACCGGCCATCACTGCGCTGGCATCGGCCATCTGCGGCACCCAGCGGGGCGACACAAAGCTGGTGGCTTCAATGTTGCTGAGCCCTGTGTTGCTGAGCCGGTTGATCAGTTCGATTTTAATGGCCGTTGAAATCGGTTCGCCGGGTTCGTTCTGGAGGCCGTCCCGGGCACCCATTTCAAACAGCCGGACTGTGTTGGGCAGTGCCATGATCAGACCTCCGCTTCCAGTGCGATCAGTTCTGCGCCGTCGTCCACCAGTTCGCCTTCCTGATAGAACACTTCGGCGACGGTACCGTCGTGGGGGGCTTTGAGGCTGTGTTCCATTTTCATGGCTTCCATAATCACCAGTGTATCCCCGGCGGCAACTTTCATGCCTGCCTCTACCAGTACTGCCACCACCGCACCGTTCATCGGTGCGTTCAGGCTGTTACCGGTATCCTGTTCGTGATTGGTGAAATCTTCCCGGTGACGCTGGCAACTGAACTGTTCGGCACCGGCGAACAGGGTTAATTCATCGCCATTTAAACTCACATCCAGGGTTTGCCGGTGGCCGTTAAGGCTGATGGCTAACTGCCCGGCCTGTAAGCTGGCCTGCAGTTCGATCTGCCG
The DNA here is from genome assembly GCF_024347195.1 of Aliamphritea hakodatensis. Taxonomy (NCBI): domain Bacteria; kingdom Pseudomonadati; phylum Pseudomonadota; class Gammaproteobacteria; order Oceanospirillales; family Oceanospirillaceae; genus Aliamphritea; species Aliamphritea hakodatensis. Next base: position 3,306,641 of record NZ_AP025281.1, on the reverse strand, counting down.
GTCATCGATGCTGACGGTGTAGCAGTCTCCCTGACTGCTCAGTGTCAGGCGCGCACTGCTGCCGTTGCCATAGTTCAGGGTCAGCGGACGGGCATAACTGCTGTTTAAGCGCCAGTTGTCCGGGTTGTTAAAGGGGGAATCCGGATCAGCCGGGCTGATATTATTCTGTTTCTGGCTGGCAGCGAAACAGGCTGCGGCGATCGCCAGCCAGCGGGGCGTATCGGTTTCTGTGTCCGGGAAGAGCAGGGCCTGATGTTCTTCAATAAAGCCGGTATCCAGCTGGCAGTCACGGAATGGCTGGCTGTCCGCCAGACGGTGCAGAAAGCCCAGGTTGGTGGTGAGCCCGGCAATTTTATAGTCTTCCAGCGCGCTGACCATACGGTTGATGGCGCGGTCCCGGTCGGCGTCCCAGACGATCAGTTTGGCGATCATGGGGTCATAATAGACGCTGACTTCATCGCCTTGCAGTACACCGGTATCCACCCGCACGTGGGCGTTTTCCGCCGGTGTTTTCAGGTAGTCCAGAACACCGGTGGCGGGCAGGAAGTCATTATCGGGATCTTCCGCATAAACCCGTGCTTCCAGTGCGTGACCGGTGATTTTAACCTGATCCTGAGTCAGGGGCAGAGGTTCACCGGCGGCAATGCGCAGCTGCCATTCCACCAGGTCCAGCCCGGTGATCATTTCGGTGACCGGATGTTCAACCTGCAGGCGGGTATTCATTTCCATGAAGTAAAAAGATCCGTCGGTGTCATAGAGAAACTCAACGGTACCGGCACCTGTGTAATCGATTGCCTGAGCGGCCCGCACGGCGGCTTCGCCCATGGCTTTGCGGGTGGCATCGCTAAGCCCGGGAGCCGGGGCTTCTTCGATGACTTTCTGATGGCGGCGCTGTACTGAACAGTCCCGCTCAGCCAGATACACGCCGGCACCCTGGGTGTCGCAGAATACCTGAATTTCCACGTGGCGGGGCTCGGTCAGATAGCGCTCAATGAGCATGTCCGGGTTGCCGAAAGCGTTACTGGCTTCCCGGCGGGCAGATTCCAGCGCTTCGGGGAATTCCTGCCGGTTATTGACGACCCGCATGCCTTTACCGCCGCCACCGGCAACCGCTTTAAGCAGTTGCGGGTAGCCGCATTTTTCGGACTCTGTCAGAAGCACTGCGTCACTCTGGTCCGCTTCATGGTAGCCGGGCACCAGCGGCACGGCGGCGTCAGACATGATTTGTTTGGCGGCGGATTTTGAGCCCATGGCTTTAATCGCCCCGGTGGGCGGGCCAATGAATACTACACCGGCGTCGGCACAGGCGGCGGCAAAATCTGCGTTTTCCGAGAGGAAACCGTAGCCGGGATGAATCGCCTGAGCACCGCTACTGATCGCAATGCTGAGAATTTTATCGCCGCGCAGGTAGCTTTCGGTGCTGGGGGCCGGGCCAAGCAGGAAAGCTTCGTCGGCCATGTGGACGTGGCGGGCGGCGGCATCGGCTTCGGAATAGACCGCCACGGTTCTGATACCCAGCGCGCGGGCTGTCTGAATGACCCGGCAGGCAATTTCGCCACGGTTGGCAATGAGAATCTTACTGAACATGGTAGCTCCTTATTCCTTAATCCAGGCCGGGGGGCGTTTTTCCAGAAAGGCGCTTAAGCCTTCCTGCCCTTCAGGGCTGACCCGGATATCGGCGATACGGTTTGCGGTGTCGGCAATCAGGCTGTCATCAATGGTCTGCTGGCTGACCGCCTGTATCAGTTGTTTGGCGGCGTGCATGCCTTGCGGGCTGTTTTGCAGCAGTTTGCTGATCATGGTGTCGGCGTTGGCCTGAAGCTGATCTTCGGCAACCACTTCATGTACCAGTCCGTAATCCTGTGCCTGCTGCGCACTGAATGGCTCCGCAGAGATGAAGTAACGGCGCGCCTGCCGTTCACCGATGGCACGGATAACGTAAGGGCTGATGACCGCCGGGATCAGGCCGATGCGGACTTCACTGAGACAGAATTTACTGGCATCGCTGGCAATGACAATGTCGCAGCAGGCCGCCAGACCCACCGCGCCGCCGTAGGCAACCCCCTGAATCAGGGCGATGGTGGGGCGGTTAAAGTCATTCAGCAGTTGCATCAGCCGGGCCAGCCGGTGAGCATCCTGCAGGTTATCGCTGTGGCTGTTGTCGGCCATGCGGCGCATCCACGCAAGATCGGCACCGGCAGAGAAGTTTTTACCGGCAGAACGGAGGATCAGCACCCGCAGATCGGGCAGGTCCGCGGCGATTTCCAGATGGCTGATCAGCGCTTCGATGATGTTGTCATCAAAGGCGTTATGGACTTCCGGACGGTTGAGGGTGAGTTCCGCTACACCGTCACTGAAGCTGAAAAGTACCTGACTGTTGGCCATATCTGATCGCTCCTGATTACATGCGGAACACGCCGAAGCGGGTCTCGTCTATCGGTTTGTTGAGGGCGGCAGAGAGCCCCATGCCAACCACTTCGCGGGTCTGACGGGGATCGATGACACCGTCATCCCAGAGCCGGGCGCTGGCATAATAAGGGTGGCCCTGGGCGTCGTAGGTATCGATGACCGGTTGCTTGAATGCGCTCTCTTCTTCGGCCGACCAGCTGTCGCCGTTGCGTTCGATGTTGTCCCGTTTCACGGTGGCCAGCACCCCGGCGGCCTGTTCACCACCCATGACAGAAATCCGCGCGTTGGGCCACATCCACAGCATATTAGGGCTGTAGGCCCGGCCACACATGCCGTAGTTACCGGCACCGAAGCTGCCGCCGATCAGCACGGTAAATTTCGGTACATTGGCACAGGCCACGGCGGTGACCATTTTCGCGCCGTGCTTGGCAATGCCTTCGGATTCGTATTTCTGGCCCACCATGAAGCCGGTGATGTTCTGCAGGAACAGCAGAGGGATTTTCCGCTGGCAGCAGAGTTCAATGAAGTGCGCGCCTTTCTGGGCGGATTCGCCGAAAAGAATGCCGTTATTAGCAACGATACCCACCGGATAGCCGAAGATATGGGCAAAGCCTGTTACCAGCGTTGTGCCGTAGAGCTGCTTAAATTCATCGAATTCGGAATTGTCGACGAGGCGGGCAATGACTTCCCTGACGTCAAAGGGCTTTTTCAGATCGGTACCGACGATGCCGTAGAGTTCATCAGCATCAAAGCGTGGTGCCTGAGCCGGACGGGTGTTGAGCTGAATGTCTTTACGGCGGTTCAGGTTGGCAATGCAGTGGCGGGCGATCTGCAGGGCGTGTTCATCATTTTCTGCGTAATGGTCGGCCACGCCGGACGTACGGCAGTGGACATCGGCTCCGCCAAGATCTTCCGCGCTGACTACCTCGCCGGTGGCCGCTTTTACCAGCGGAGGCCCGGCCAGGAAGATGCTGCCTTGCTGGCGCACAATAATCGATTCATCCGCCATGGCCGGTACATAGGCGCCGCCGGCGGTACACAGACCCATGACCACCGCGATTTGTGGAATGCCCAGTGAAGACATGCGCGCCTGATTGTAGAAGATCCGTCCGAAGTGATCCCGGTCGGGAAATACTTCATCCTGCTGGGGCAGGTTAGCGCCGCCGGAATCTACCAGATAAATACAGGGCAGGTGGTTCTGTTCGGCAATTTCCTGCGCGCGCAGGTGCTTCTTTACGGTGAGCGGAAAGTAAGTGCCGCCTTTTACAGTGGCATCGTTGGCGATGATCATACATTCCTGACCGCTGACCCGGCCGATACCTGTGATAATACCGGCGGCGGGCACGTCGTCGTCATACACCTTATAAGCGGCCAGCTGCGACAGCTCCAGAAAAGGGGAACCTTCATCCAGCAGGGTGTTAATGCGGTCCCGGGGCAGCAGTTTGCCCCGTGACAGGTGACGTTGCTGATACTGACTGCCGCCGCCCAGTTCCGCCTGGGCAACTTTTTCACGCAGGTCTGTAACCGCAGTGGCCATAGCGTCGTAATTGGCGAGAAACTCTTCGCTGCGCGGGTTGATCTTGCTGTTGAGTAAAGCCATTGTTTAGCCATCTCCTGTTGTTCTTGCTGAAAAAGGCGTGGGGAGTGTCTCCCCACGCAAGGCTCTCGTCTGAACGGCCAGTTGTTTTCTGAACAGTTCGTTTGAGATCAGCAAAAAATGCCCGGTTGTCCGCGGTGCGGTTTATTTATTCTGAAACAGTTCACGGCCGATCAGCATCCGGCGGATTTCTGAGGTGCCTGCGCCGATTTCATAAAGCTTGGCATCCCGCAGTAAACGGCCTGTCGGGAATTCATTGATGTAGCCATTGCCCCCTAACAGCTGAATGGCATCCAGTGCCAGCTTGGTGGCTGTTTCAGCGGTATACAGGATCACGCCGGCACAGTCTTTACGGGTGGTCTCGCCCCGTTCTGCAGCGCGGGCCACGGTATAGGTGTATGACTTGCAGGCGTTCATCAGGGTGTACATGTCGGCGACCTTGCCCTGTACCAGCTGGAATTCGCCGATGGACTGGCCGAACTGCTGCCGGTCACGGATATAAGGTACAACGATGTCCATGGCTGCCTGCATGATGCCCAGCGGTCCGCCGGACAGCACCAGGCGTTCGTAATCCAGACCGCTCATCAGCACCCGGACACCGCCGTTCAGTTCGCCGAGTATGTTTTCTTTGGGGACCGGGCAGTTATCAAACACCAGTTCACAGGTATTCGAACCGCGCATCCCCAGCTTGTCCAGCTTCTGGTGGCGGGAGAAGCCCGCAAAGTCTCGCTCAACAATGAAGGCGGTAATGCCTTTGGGGCCGGCGTTGACATCGGTTTTGGCATAAATGACGTAGGTATTGGCATCCGGACCGTTGGTGATCCACATCTTGTTACCGTTCAGCAGGTAGTGGTCGCCGTTATCAGTAGCGTGCAGCTTCATGGAGACCACGTCTGAGCCGGCATTGGGTTCAGACATGGCCAGCGCCCCGATATGTTCACCGCTGATCAGTTTTGGCAGGTATTTCTGTTTCTGCTCTTCATTACCGTTGCGGTGGATCTGGTTTACACACAGGTTGGAGTGCGCCCCGTAGGAAAGCCCTACGGATGCTGAGGCCCGGCTGATTTCTTCCATGGCGATCACATGGGCAAGGTAGCCCATATCCACGCCGCCGTATTCTTCTTTAACTGTGATACCTAATAAGCCCATGTCACCGAATTTACGCCACAGGTCCATTGGGAAGGCATTTTCCCGGTCGATTTCTTCTGCCCGCGGGGCGATCTCTTCTGCGGCAAAGCTGTTGATCTGGTCACGCAGCATGTCGAGGGTTTCACCGAGGCCAAAATTCAGGGTGTTGTATTGTGAGATCATCGCGTGGGTACCTGTTACTTATGGTTATGGTTTCGTCAGCCGGTGCTGAATTATTTCGCGTTCTGTTCCTGTGAAAGAAGCGCTTGCATGGCGGACTGGCAGCGGGCTTCGGCGCTGTCCAGTTCAATTTGCAACATAGCTATGTCATTCAGTTGCTGTTCCAGCGCCTGTTTCTTTTCGGTGATCTTCGCCTGCAGACGTTCCAGCTGTTTTATGCTGCCGCCGGGGGTCTGATCCCAGAGTTCGAATAATTCCTTACTTTCTGCCAGTGAGAAGCCCAGGCGCTTGCCGCGCAGAATCAGTTTCAGCCGTACTCTGTCCTGGCTGCTGTATATGCGGGTCTGGCCTTTGCGGGTCGGAAACAGCAGGCCCTGATCTTCATAGAAGCGGATGCTGCGGGTGGTGACGTCAAACTCGCTGGCCAGGTCGCGGATCGAAAATGTGGTTTTACTCATAACTGCTCTGATCTGTCTGAAAACCAATGATGATTCGAATATAGTGTAAGTTTACGTAAACGTAAAGATGTTGTTGGTGTGACTAAGGTATAAGTAATAATTGGCTGAATGTATTTATCTTATTGATTTATTTGATTTTTTGTTGAATTTTAAGTGACTAAGAAATGCGCATTAAACTAAAGTAGTACTTGTTAACCCTTAGGGGTAATTGCTAACTTCATCTTGCCGCTCAGGGACGTGCAAGACATTTTGAACGGCTCTGAAAACAACAAAAATAACAAGAGGCCGGTTCCGCATGACTGCTGACTATGTTCTCGAGACCAGACATCTGGTCAAAGAATTCAAAGGGTTTACCGCCGTTGATGGTGTCAATCTCCGGGTGAAGCGGGGCACGATTCATGCCCTGATTGGCCCGAACGGTGCCGGTAAAACCACCGTATTTAATTTGCTGACCAAGTTTCTGACGCCGACAAAAGGCCAGATCCTGTATAACGGTGAAGACATTACTTCGCTCAAGTCAGCCGCCATTGCCCGTAAAGGCATTGTCCGTTCTTTTCAGATCTCAGCGGTGTTTCCGCATCTGAGTGTGCTGGAGAACGTGCGCATTGCCTTACAGCGTAAAGAGGGCAACAGCTTCCATTTCTGGACCTCCGATAAGGTGCTTAACCGGCTCAATGACCGGGCACTGGAGTTACTGGATCAGGTGGGGCTGAAAAGCTTTGCCAACACGGTGACGGTTGACCTTTCCTATGGCCGCAAGCGGGCACTCGAAATCGCCACAACGCTGGCGCTGGAGCCTGAAATGCTGTTACTGGATGAGCCGACTCAGGGCATGGGGCATGAAGATGTCAGCGTGGTGGCAGACCTGATTAAAAAGGTTTCCCAGGACCGCACTATTCTGATGGTCGAACACAACCTCCATGTGGTGGCCAAACTGGCGGATACCATTACCGTGCTGCAACGCGGTGCCATTCTGACGGAAGGGGACTACGCCGAAGTGTCGCAGAATCCTCAGGTACGTGAAGCCTATATGGGGGTTGAGGCGGACGAGCATCAGGCTGAAGCCGAAGCAGACAAGGAGGTGGTGTCATGAACAGCAGTGTGATGACTCCTCCGGGAGATGCCCCGTCGCAGCAGGCTAAAAAAAGCAGCACGGGCGAAAAAATCCGCATCCATGACTTACATGCCTATTACGGCGAGTCACATATCCTGCATGGCATCGATATGACGGTGATGCAGGGTGAACTGGTGACGTTGCTGGGCCGCAACGGTGCGGGCCGTTCCACCACCCTCAAAGCCATTATGAATATGGTGGGCCGGCGGACCGGCAAGATCAACATTAACGGCACCGATACCATTCCGTTACCGGCGCACAAGATTGCCCACCTGGGCGTGGGGTACTGCCCGGAAGAGCGGGGCATTTTTTCCAGCCTGAATGTGGAAGAAAACCTCATGTTGCCGCCGGATGTTCGTTCCGATGGCATGTGCGTTGAAGAAATTTACGAACTTTTTCCTAATCTGGCGGAACGACGTTTCAGCCAGGGCACCCGGCTGTCCGGTGGTGAGCAGCAGATGCTGGCGATGGCGAGAATTCTGCGTACCGGCGCGAATATCCTCCTGCTGGATGAGATTACTGAGGGGCTGGCGCCGGTGATTGTGCAGAAGCTGGCACAGGTACTGCAGATGCTGAAGGAAAGAGGGTTAACGATTTTACTGGTGGAGCAGAATTTCCGTTTTGCTGCGCCCATTGCCGACCGTCACTATGTGATGGAGCACGGCCATATTGTCGAGGAAGTAAAGCAGCATGAACTGGCTGCTAAGACGGATTTGCTGAACACCTATCTGGGTGTGTAACCGGATTAACTGAAAGCGTGAATAAAAATAAGAGCTTTAAAGGAGTGACGTTATGCAAGCGATGAAGAAAACCCTGATGGCTGTGGCGATGAGTGCAGCTGTTGCCGTAACGGCCCAGGCAGAAGGTGTCTCGGATGATGTGGTTAAAATCGGCGTACTGGCGGATATGGGCGGTGTGTATGCCGATATCTGCGGCAAAGGCTGCGTAACTGCGGTTGAGATGGCCGTAGAAGATTTTGGCGGCGAAGTACTGGGTAAGCCGATTGAAGTGATCAGCGCGGATGATCAGAACAAACCGGATGTGGGGTCGGCTAAGGTCCGTCAGTGGATTGAAAGCGAACAGGTGGATGCAGTGAATGGTCTGGTGGCGTCTTCAGTGACCGGTGCGGTCACCAAAGTACTGACGGATGCGAAAAAAGTCGCACTGATTTCCACCTCTGCCAGCCATGCGTTTACCACCAAGGCCTGCTCGCCTTACAACGTCCACTGGACCTATAACGTTGCGGCGCTGGCCAACGGCACCGTGAAGCCCATGGTGGATTCCGGTAAGAAGAAATGGTTTTTCATCACCGCTGACTATGCCTTTGGCCATGCGTTAGAAGGCATTGCCACCAAGGTGATTAATGAACAGGGCGGTGAAGTAGTCGGGGCCGTCCGGGCGCCGTTAGGCACCACTGACTTCTCTTCCTATGTACTGCAGGCACAGGCTTCCGGGGCGGATGTTATCGGCCTGGCAAATGCCGGTACCGATTTCGTGAACGCGCTGAAAACCTCCGCAGAGTTTGGCCTGACCGAAACCTCTGATGTAGCCGGCCTGCTGGTGTTCACCCATAACGCCAAGGCGCTGGATCCGGCGATTGCTGCCGGTATGAAGGCAACCACCGGTTTCTACTGGGATATGGATGACCAGACCCGGGAATGGTCGGCACGCTTTAAGCAGCGTCACGGATCGATTCCTGCCATGGGGCAGGCCGGTGCATATTCTATGACCATGCATTACCTGAACGCCATTAAGGCGGCCGGTACCGATGATGCGGATGCGGTGATGGCGATGATGAAGGCGACCAAACCGGATGATTTCTTCGCCCGTAATGCTTACCTGCGGAACGATGGCCGTATGGTTCACGATATGTTGCTGGTGAGCATTAAGGACGCCGCGAGTCGTCAGTCGGATGATGATATCTACAACATCGAGGCGGTTATCCCCGGTGATGTCGCGTTCAATCCGATGATGGAGTCCTGCAATTTCGCAGCGAAATCCTGATTACGCGGGTTAGGGAAGGGCTGCCGGGACTGGCAGACCTTCCTGATTTTTACCTTTTATAACAATAAAAATACACAGCAACTGATCCCCGGTTGGCTGTTGTGCTCAGTGTCACAAGAGATTCTGCCGTTCGGAGCGAAGCCATGGCGACATTATTCGGAATTAATCTTTTTGCCCTTTCCGGGCAGCTGCTGGTCGGTCTGATCAACGGCTCTTTTTACGCCCTGCTGAGTCTGGGGCTGGCAATCATTTTTGGTCTGTTAAAAATTATTAACTTCGCTCAGGGCGCGATGTATATGCTGGGGGCATTTCTGGCATGGATGGCGCTGCAGTATTTCGGCATCAATTACTGGGTCGCGCTGGTGCTGGTGCCGTTGGCGGTAGGGGGCTTTGCGATTCTGATCGAACGTTTTCTGGTACGTCCGATCGCTAAGGAAGATCACCTTTACAGCCTGTTGCTGACCTTTGGTCTGGCACTGATTCTTCAGGGGCTGTTCACGCAGCTGTACGGTTCGTCCGGGCTGGCGTATCAGATTCCTGCGGAGCTGAAAGGCGGTACTAAACTGCCGTTTATGTACCTGCCGAATTACCGGGCCTGGATCATTATTGCCTCACTGGTCGTGTGTGCCACAACCTGGTGGGTAATCGAGAAAACCAAGCTGGGCGCATATCTGCGGGCGGGCACCGAAAACCCGCAACTGATGCAGGGCTTTGGCATTAACGTACCCCTGATCACGACACTGACGTTCGGCTTTGGTGTGGCGCTGGCAGGCTTTGCCGGTGTGCTGGCGGCTCCGGTGTATTCAGTCAGCCCGGAGATGGGCTCTAATATTCTGATTGTGGTGTTTGCCATTGTAGTGATTGGCGGCATGGGCTCCATCGGCGGGGCGATTCTGACCGGCCTGATGATGGGCGTTGTTGAAGGCCTGACCAAGTTCTTTTACCCGGAAGCATCCAGCACAGTGATCTTTCTGGTGATGGTGATCGTGCTGCTGTTAAAGCCCGCCGGTCTGTTTGGTAAAGAAGCATGAGGGGCGAAACGATGAAAGTGAATAAGTTATATCTGAGTCTGTTTGGCCTGTCGCTGGTGGCACCGCTGATATTGTATCCGGTATTCCTGATGAAGGTGTTGTGTTTTGCGCTGTTTGCCTGCGCGTTTAACCTGCTACTGGGCTTTGTCGGCCTGTTGTCTTTCGGCCACGCGATCTTTCTGGGCACCGGCGGCTATATCACTGGCAGCCTGATGCTGAATACCGGCATTACCCCGGAACTGGGGATTCTGGCGGGTACCCTTGCAGCAGGTGTACTCGGCGCGGTTTACGGCAAGCTGGCGGTCAAACGTGAGGGCATTTACTTTGCCATGGTAACTCTGGCGCTGGCGCAGCTGGCCTTCTTTTTCTACCTTCAGGCGCCGTTTACAGGCGGTGAAGACGGTTTGCAGGGGGTCCCGCGGGGTAAGCTGTTTGGCCTGATTGATCTGTCGGATAACATGGTGATGTATTACTTTGTACTGGCGATCTTCCTGTTCGGTTTCTGGCTGATTCACCGCACCATTCATTCGCCTTTTGGTCAGATATTAAAGGCCATCCGTGAAAATGAGCCAAGGGCTGTTTCGCTGGGGTACAACGTCAATGACTATAAGTGGGTGGCGTTCATCATTTCCTCGGCGCTGGCCGGGCTGGCAGGGTCGACCAAGACGCTGGTGTTCCAGTTGGCATCCCTGACCGACGTGCACTGGCATATGTCCGGTGAGGTGGTACTGATGACTCTGCTGGGCGGCATGGGCACGATCTTTGGTCCGGTGGTCGGTGCCGGTGTGGTGGTGACCATTCAGAATTATTTGTCCGGCGGGGAGCTGGGTAACTATATCAGTATCATTATGGGCGCTATCTTTATTGTATGTGTACTGGCATTCCGCAGCGGTATCGTTGGGGAATTCCAGAAGATGGTGAAGAAGAATTTCTAGTCACCGGGTGACAAAAGGATTAAGTATGACCGTTGAAAATGACGCAATTGTAATTGTTGGCGCAGCCCGTACCCCGATGGGCGGCATGATGGGCTCACTCAGTGAAGTACCGGCGCCGCAACTGTGCGCAACCGCCATTGCCGCGGCAATGGCACGGGCCGGTGTGGCCGGTGATCAGGTTGATGAAGTCATTATGGGCTGTGTGTTGCCGGCGGGTTTAGGCCAGGCACCGGCACGGCAGGCAGCAAGGGCTGCAGGCATTGCTGATGCTGCCGGAGCGACCACTATCAATAAAATGTGCGGTTCCGGTATGAAGGCGGTGATGCTGGCCCATGACCAGCTGAAGGCCGGCCAGGTGGATGTGATGGTGGCCGGCGGCATGGAGAACATGAGCCTGTCGCCTTACCTGCTGCCTAAGGCCCGTGCCGGGATGCGCATGGGGCATCAGCAGGCGTTGGATCATATGTTTTATGACGGCCTGCAGGATGCTTACGAAGGCGGGCTGATGGGCAACTTTGCCCAGCAAACTGCGGATAAATACGGCCTGACCCGCGAAGCGATGGATGACTTTGCCATCGGGTCGCTGGAGAAGGCGAATAAGGCCATTACAGAAGGCCGTTTTAAAGCCGAAATTGCACCGGTAACGGTCAGCAATCGTAAGGGCGACACCGTGGTGGATGTTGATGAACAGCCGGGTAATGCCCGGGTGGATAAGATCCGCACCCTGCGGCCGGCCTTTGCGATAGACGGCACAGTAACCGCAGCCAATGCCAGTTCGATTTCCGATGGCGGTTCCGCGCTGGTGCTGATGCGCGAAAGTACTGCCAGAGCGCAGGGGCTGAAGCCGCTGGCGAAAATTGTTGCTCATTCAACCCATGCTCAGTTGCCGGAAGACTTTACCATCGCGCCGATCGGAGCGATTCAGAAGGTGCTGGACCGCAGTGGCTGGGGTAAGGGTGAGGTTGATCTGTATGAGATCAATGAAGCCTTTGCGGTGGTGACCATGCTGGCCTGCCAGGAACTGGGGCTGGACAGCGACAGGGTGAATATTCATGGCGGTGCCTGTGCGCTGGGCCACCCGATTGGTTCATCCGGTTCACGGATTCTGGTCACGCTGCTGTATGCCCTGCAGCGAAAAGGGTTACAGCGGGGAGTCGCTTCGCTGTGTATCGGCGGGGGAGAAGCAACGGCGGTTGCCGTCGAAATGCTGTAAATCAGCGGTGTGTTAAGCGATTAAAAAAAACGCCCTGTTGGGCGTTTTTTTATGTTTTGAAGGTGCGACCTTTCAGAGGGTTAAGGCCGCTCAATGCCCAGACGTTTAAGATAGTTTTCTAAACAGGTAATTGCTTCTGCCGGCGTTACCGGATGTTTACCTACCGAGGCCCGAATCCAAAAGCCGTCTATTAAGTTGCTGATTTCGTGGCTTATCTGGTCAGGATCATGCTCTGTTAACAGGGCTTTTAAAATATGTTTGAGGTTGCTGTGCATGCGGTTGTGAATGACTGCCTGTATCCGGGCGAAGGTGTCATTGAAAGGTACTTCACTGCAGAAGGATACCCATAGGCGGGTTGTCTGAGGGTTAAACCAGTGGGGGGCGAAGTTAATATCCAGGATTTTGAAGAGCTTTTCGGTTGGCGTTTCTGTCCGGCCCATTTCCTTAACCAGTTCGGCGCGTAGCTCAGCATTTACATGACGGATAGCCGCTTCAATAATTTCCGCCTTATTTTTGAAATAGTGATGCACCATTCCCTGTGACATGCCCGCGGTTTTACTCAGTTTTGCCACAGTGATGTTATGCAGACCCTCGGCATGAATGGTATCCAGCGTTGCCTGCAGTAACTCTTCCCGACGAATGTCTTTAATTTTCTTTCGCATACATAACCCTCTGCAGCAGCGTTTGACTCGCCGTTGCTTATTCTGCTTTCACTATAACTGAAAAAAAACTTCTAGTTGAGTTCAAGGCGTTGTTTTCTTAGGGGTAACTGTTTGTAGATAAGTGTGTCGATTAAAAAATTGGTTGAGTGTCCAGTATTTTGGTTGTATGTTAAATAAAAAGTAATCATCCAAAGGTACTCATGATGAAAAATAACAACCAAGCATTACTCTCAAGTGCGGTGCTGGCAGTCTCTCTGACGACGGCGACGGTCTCTGTTGCCAGTGACTGTCAGACGGTTCAGCTGGCAGAGCCTGGCTGGACGGATCTGGCCTTTACCAGTGGTGTGGCGCAACTGTTACTCAACGGGCTGGGGTATCAGGCGTCGGTGGATATTCTCGGCATGTCGGTGATGCTTGAGGCCATGAAGAACAGTGATATTGATGTGATGATGGGATACTGGGATCCGGCGATGGATACCTACATCAAGTCATATATTGATGAGGGAAGCATTGAGAAGGTTGCTGTAAATCTGGTGGGGGCTAAGTACACCTATGCCGTGCCTCAGTATGTGTACGATGCCGGCGTCACGGATATCAATGATCTGCATAAGTATGCCGATAAGTTTAAGAAGAAACTCTACGGGCTTGAGCCGGGCAGTAACAACATTATTCTGGATGCCATTGCGGCCGGGAAGTACAACCTGGGTGGCTGGAAGGTTGTTGAGTCCAGCGAGCAGGGGATGCTGGCGCAGCTGAAGCGGGCTGAGCGACGTTCTGAATGGATTGCTTTTCAGGCCTGGGAACCTCACCCGATGAATGTGAAATTTGATATAGCCTACCTGACCGGTACTGATGATACCTATGGCCCTGACTTTGGTGGCGCGAGTGTTCACACAACGGCCCGTAAAGGCTATCTGGAGGCATGCCCTAACGTGGGACGTTTACTGCAGAATATGACATTTACACTGGACATGGAGAACGTGGGTATGGGCTATATCCTTGATGACGGTATGACGCCCCAAGAGGCTGCCCGCACTGTCATCCGGACGAATCCTGAGGTGCTGAATACCTGGCTGGAAGGGGTGAAAACCCTGCAGGGAGGTGACGGGGCTGCAGCCGTTTCGGATTATCTTGAATCCTGAGCCTGAGGTATCTGAACATATGGCGTTAGCAGGTGTGACTGAGCCAACCCCTGACGGGGCGGGTATTCGTCTGGCATATGAAGTTCATGGTGCAGAGAATGACCAGACATTGCTTCTGATCCAGGGGCTGGGCATGCAGCTGACAGACTGGCCGGCACCGCTGGTCAGCGCGCTGGCCAGCCGGTATCGGGTTGTTCTCTTTGATAACCGCGATGCGGGACTGTCTTTTAAAACAGAAGTGCCGGCGGATGTTGCACCGGTTTATGTCGCTCACGAGATGTTTGAGGTTCCCCCTGAATACAGTACTTATACATTGTACGATATGGCGGCCGACGCTCTGTATCTGATGGATTGTCTGGAAGCAGAACAGTTCCATGTGTTGGGGTTTTCGATGGGAGGGATGATTGCCCAGATACTCGCTGGCGGGCATCCCCGGCGGGTTTTAAGCCTGGTGTCTCTGATGTCTTCCGGTGGTGAGGCTGAGATTCTGTCAACTCAGGCTGCGACGGAAAAAATGAATCAGTCCGCCAGGCGCTTCCCCGCGGAGAAAGCGGTTGATCTGATGGTATCGGGCTGTGAGATTTATGCAGGCAGTCAGACCGTTATCAGCGGCGAGGCGGCCCGCCACTGGGCTGAGACAGCAGTCAGGCGAAGTTATTGTCCGGAAGGGATTTATCGACAGGGGCTGGCACTGCGGGCCACCGGTTCACGGCAACATGTGCTGGAATCTGTGACGGCACCAGCACTGATCGTTCACGGCAATGAAGACCCCTGTATTCACTGGAGCCAGGGGCAGCGTGCCCATGAGCTGATTGCGGGCTCTGAATTCTGGTTGGTGGAAGGGCTGGGGCATGATTTTCCGGACGGGTTTGTGCCTCGTCTGACTGACAGGCTGGCGTGTTTCCTGTCAGGCATTCAGTGTTGATAGCGTCGCTGGAATTATCTGCACGGAAAGGTTTGTCGGGCTATAAAATAGCGAAAAACTACCCATCCGGGATGAGTGTGCACGGAGGCCCGGACGGGTAGCTTTTCGCTAGGGGTAAGTATAGTCCGGCTCGGTAGGGTGGCAAATATTCAGCTGGAAATTTTTGAGGAGGCTGTTTTTAAAAGCTTTATTTCCGGTTTTGAGGCTTTTCTTTCGGTTGAGCAGGCCCTGGTTGTTGGCCTGCCGGGGCCCTGCTTAAGGCTATATTCCGTTTATCGCATGCTATAATCGCCCCACTCAATCTTACATTCCAGGGACGGACTGTTAACATGTTTCACACCTTAATCTGCGCGGTGACGCGTGATGAATCCATCAGCCGGCATCAACTGTCCGGTGGTGCTGTTTTTCTGTTCAGGTTTTCTGGCAGAACCGCTAACTTCCTAATGAAAGCCCTCTGTTTATATACCCGGAGGGCGGCATGAAATTCATAAACGTTTTGCTCCTGTGGCTACTGGTGAGCGTGCCGGCAGCAGGCAGTAATCTGAATGTTGTAACCTTTAATGTTGATTCCTCCGCCAATACCTATCCGTACCGGGTCGGTGAGATCATTCAGCAACTGAAGCGGCCTGAAATACTGGCGTTGCAGGAAATTGATAACGAAAAAGATCTGGCCTGGTATGCTGCTGCCGCTTCACTGGACAGCGGTTACCGCTACCGCTACGTCATGAGCCGTGCAGGCAGGAACCGTGAGTCTGACCGGCTGAATGATCATCTGGCAATTGTTTATAACGGTACTGTGTTGCGCCTGTTAGAAATGATTGAGCTGGATGCTGTCCGTTCAAGGCCTGACACGTCCAGTCTGGGGGTAGAGGATATGCGTTTATTGCCGGTTTTATTTGCGCGTTTTCAGCACCGGGCCAGTAAACAGGAGTTTTATGTCGGTAATGTGGATTTTAAATGTTGCAGCAGTGGCGAAGCGATCCGTGCACATCAGGCCCGGTTGCTGGTGGAGTGGATTTCCCGCACCAATGTGCCGGTCATTCTCACCGGCAACTTCAGCATCGTTCTGGACCCGGAGTATCTGACGAACATTACATCAACAGCTTTTAACCGGCTGACAAGAACGCTGAAGTGGCTGAAACCGTCGAATCCTGTGAAGACGTTGTGTGATCCCCATTATGATTCGATGACGGATCATTTTTTTCTCAAAGGAGGGCTGGCAGTTTCGGATGTAACTGTGCTGTTTCAGGAGGACGAGTATTGTGAACGGAACAGTACCGGCGGGCCCGGTTACCGGCCGGTTTCTGCTGTATTTCAGTTTAATCGCTAACGGATTCTGCACCGCCGGCCGGGACTAAGCCGGCAGGGGCTACGGCTCCGGGTCAGGCCGTTCGTTTTCCGGCGGTTCACTCATTCGGGCCTGCTCCAGCAATCGGGTGGCAAAGGTGTCACTGATCATGCGTTCCGGTGTGATCAGATAGTAGCTCTGAAAGACGTTACTCACCTGGCCGATAAGCGTGACCTGGTGGCTGTTTTTGACATCATCCCTGATCAGGATAGGTGCGGGGAAAATTCCCAGACCCTGCTTGCCAAACGCTTTCATCAGGGCGCTGTCGTCTACGTGGCTGACAATACTGACGTTGAGATGTTGTTCATTGAGCCAGTATTCAATGGCCCGGCTGGTGGGGCTGTCTTTACCCGGAAGCACCATTCGTTGCTGGCTGAGGCTGCGGGGAAAGTCTGGCTGTAACTCCCGGGCGAGTGTATGACGGGCATAAAGTCCAATGTTACTTTTGCCGATTTCATGGCAAAAAACTTTAAGGTTGTAGCTGTTATCAGCCGGGGTATCTGACAGGAGCAGGTCCAGCTTGTGAATAGCCAGCTGGCTGAGCAGTTCTTCCTGTTTGCCGTCGATACAGGTGAGTTTGATATTGCTGTCTGAGTTAATGATCGGCGCAAGCCACCGGGTGACCAGCGACTTTGGCAGGGCATCAGAAATTCCCACCTTGAGGGTTTTCAGGTAGGTGTCGTTACCCTGGGTGGTTTCCAGCCACTCTTCAGCAATGGCAAACATGTCGTCGGCATACTGTTTACTGATACGGCCATAGTCGCTGAGTACTAACTGCCGGCCTTTGCGAATAAAAAGTGCTTTACCCAGCCGCTGTTCCAGCATGGAAATCTGGGCACTGATCGTTTGTGGTGTCAGGTGCAGGGTTTTACTGGCTTTGGCTATGCTGCCGGCATTACTGACCACCCAGAAATAGTAGAAGTGGTTGTAGTTTATATTGGTAATCATTCGGCATTTTCGAAGAGAGAGGAAGAAATAATCAGTTTTTATCTTAGCTGATAGCCTATTAAATTATTCTCAACTTAGCCAGTTGGACTATGTTAGATAGATGGCTGTTGATTTTGACGGATGAATTCGGGATCGCACAGGCGTGTATCTATGGAGAGAGTGAATGACAACATTGCGTAATTTCCTGCAGCGTGAGGCGGCGGGCGGTATCTTGCTGATGCTGGCGACGGTGGTGGCTTTACTGATCGCGAACAGCCCGCTGGCGGTATATTACAATTTGCTGATTAATCTGATAGCCGGTGTTTCGCTGGGGGATTTCTCCATTGAAAAACCCTTACTGCTGTGGATTAACGATGGACTGATGGCGGTTTTCTTCTTCCTGGTTGGTCTGGAGCTTAAACGGGAAATCATGGAAGGGGAGCTGGCTAAGCCTTCACTGGTTGCCTTGCCGGCCACCGGTGCGGTTGGCGGTATGCTGGTGCCGGCACTGATTTACCTGAGTTTCACCGCTTCTCAGCCGGAGTTTACCGCGGGCTGGGCGATTCCGGCTGCTACGGATATTGCGTTCGCATTAGGGGTTCTGTCATTGCTGGGCAGGTCGGTACCGGCCTCGATTAAGTTATTTCTGGTGACGCTGGCGATTATTGATGATATCGGCGCGATCCTGATTATTGCGGTGTTTTATACCGAGAGTATTGATCCGGCCGCGCTGGCGGTGGTGGCTGTCTGTATTGTTTTCCTGTGTATTCTGAATTACCGGAAAATCTGCGACATTCCTGCCTATATTCTGCTGGGTGTGCTGTTCTGGATGGCTCTGCTGAAGTCCGGTGTGCATGCGACGCTGGCCGGGGTGGTACTGGCGTTCTTTATTCCGATGCGTGATCCGAAAAATTTACGGTATTCACCGGTCAGGCATTTAGAACACAGCCTGCACCCGACGGTTGCGTTTATAATTTTACCGCTGTTTGCCTTTGCCAATGCGGGGCTGGATCTGTCGTTTATCACCATGGATTCCCTGACCCATCCGGTCACCATGGGTATCGCGGCGGGCCTGTTCGTGGGTAAGCAGGTTGGGGTGTTCGGCTTCAGTTATCTGGTGGTGCGCTTTACCCGGGCCGAGCTGCCTAAAGGGATGGACTTCCTCAGCCTGTACGGGGTTTCGATCCTCTGCGGGGTGGGCTTTACTATGAGTTTGTTTATCGGAACGCTGGCCTTCGAAGAAAGCGGTGTCAATATGCTGATCGATGAGCGTCTGGGTATTCTGATGGCGTCACTGCTCTCTGCCGTTACCGGTTATCTGATGATTAAGCTGGCGATGCGCCGCAGTCAGGTTGCCAGGTCAGCTCTGCGCCGGCGTAAGCTGGCTGAGCAACGGCGCTGATGCTCAACTGATTTTTCTGTTTCTTCTCACCTTTTAATCCAGGGACGGATTATTTTTTTTGAGAATCTCTTCTAACTGCTGTTTTACGGATTATCCGGGCGGTTTATTGATCCCGGACAGTTTGCGCACGGACAACCCCGGTTAACGTAAGCAAGCCATGCTTGGTACGTCACGTAATGCTGTTTATTACATGAGCGGGTTGTAACCAGTTTGGCATCTTTATCGCCGCTGAAGCACATGCATCATTGGCTTTTTAAGGGTGTATCTATTAGGCTAGAACGCACGGATTAAAGGTTGTACGTGTCTGTAATTTGTGTGGTTGTGTATAACAGATACGGTGTCTGAGCGAAAAATATAGTAAGTGTGTAAAGGCAACGGGAATTTGCCGGAAACGGTCCGTTGTGAGTTATATGAAGTTATCATTTGGGGTGTTTTGCAGCGGGCAGTTGAATGCAGATTTTAGTTGTAGATGATACAAAGCTAGTCAGAGATTTACTTGAATCCATTATTCTTGACGCGGGTGACACGCCCTTTCTTGCCAATGGCGCCAAAGAAGCCAAAACCATTCTGAATACCGTTGATATCGATCTGATTCTGATGGATGTCGAAATGCCTAAAATGGATGGTTTCACTCTTACCCGTCAGATCCGTCGTCACCTAGGTGATAACTGGATCCCGATTATTTTCCTTACCGGTAAAAGTGATGATCAGCATCTGGCTGATGCCATTGATGCCGGCGGGGATGATTACCTGACCAAACCGATTAATCCGATTGTGCTTGGAGCAAAGATCCGGGCGATGGCACGTATTGCGCAGATGAAAGCGGATCTGGAAGAAGCGAATCATGAGTTAATGAAGTTAACCCATATTGATCCGCTGACGGAGACCGTTAACCGCCGTGGTCTGGAGGAATCCTTACAACGTGCCTGGAAGTTACATCAGCGGGAAAAAACCGAACTCTGTGTGATGTTCATCGATATCGATCAGTTTAAGCCTTACAACGATAATTACGGTCATCAGCAGGGGGATGTCTGCCTGAAAGAGTTCAGTGCAGTACTGAAGCAGCAACTGCGCCGTCCTGCGGATCTGGTGGCCCGTTTTGGGGGGGAAGAGTTTGTTATTCTGCTCCCGAATACCTCACTGGCAGGCGCAGAGAAAGTTGCCAGCGATATTATCAGCGCACTTGCAGACGCCAGCCTGGCACATGAGTATTCGCCGGTGAAACCCTATATTACTGCCAGTATAGGTATCAGTTCCAGTCAGTTTTCCGCCGGTTCCAGCCAGGCGCTGTTGTCCCAGGCGGACAAGGCACTGTACTTTGCCAAAAGCAACGGCCGTAACCGTTATGCAACCTTTGCAGACAGCGAAGCCGGAATCGCTAAACAGGCCTGACAGGGTCTGTTAGCTATGAGGTGTTCCTGCTGAAATCAGGGTATGCCCACGCCCCGGTCTGTAATTTTCGGTACTGGCTGGGGGATATCCCCATTACCTTTTTGAACACCCGGGAAAAATAATAGGCGTCTTCGTACCCCAGTTGCAGAGCTATTTCGGTGACGCTTTTGTGGCTGCTGTCCAGCAGTTGGCAGGCCCGTTCAATCTTCAGATGAATAAAGTGGCTGATCGGTGTGGTATCGGTCAGTTCCTTGTATTTCTTAATGAAATGATACTTCGATAAATTGACACTGGCGGCCAGTGTCCCGAGGTCCAGCTGTTCATGTAAGCGCGCCTGCATCAGGCTGTGAACCTTTTCCAGATCAAAGCCTTCAGCGGCATGTGCCTGGCCCCGGCTCAGCGGCAATAAAACAGCAATATGTGTCAGTATCTGGCGCAGCTGATTCGCCGCATGCAGATAGGTATTGAGGTGATACTGGGTTTGCCTGGCATCCAGAAAGGCCTGAAAATCGCTGATCAGCTTGCTGTGAATCCCCAAATGAACCACCGGACGATTACGTTTCTCGCTTATCAGCCGAATGAACTGACTGCTTTCACTGCCTGAAAAGTGACTCCAGTAAATGCTCCACGGCTGCTGTTGGTCAGATGAGTACTGATGCGCCTGCCCCCGGGGGAGAATTATCAAATCCCCTGATTTTATACGCCATGTACGCCCATTAACGGTCAGTTTACCGGCCCCCTCCAGACAATAAATAATCAGATTATCGTCATGTTCCTGCCGTTGCATCCGATGGCCGGCTGCCTCCTGATAATAACCGGCACCCAGCGGATACAGCTGGGAAGTGAGCGGATGGTCACTAAGCATGCGGATGATCTTGTGCGGCAGTACAAAGCGGATACTTGCCGTATCAAGTGGCCAGTTTGAAGGCGTACTCATGACTTACTCCGGCAGTTGGGATAAGGTTAGACTAAGATATAAGGGTAAATACCTATTTGTTAGCAATATAATCCATTAAGTCAGCAACTTTATCAATCCTTGCAACTGCTGAGCTGTGCTTTAATCGAATCAATACCTTGCCTGGCAGTGTGAGTGAAACAGGCAAAAACATGAATCAGTAACACGTATCAAAGGTGATCAGAATGACTCAGCAAGTTCCACTGCTTATTAATGGCGAGTTAGTTTCAAGCCGTGCCAGTGAATGGATTCCGGTAACCAATCCGGCGACTCAGGAAGTGCTGGCACAGGTGCCATGCGCGACCTCAGAAGAAGTTGAACAGGCAATTGCTGCAGCCCGTAATGCCTTTGCCATCTGGAAAGAAACTCCGGTCGGGGAACGTGCCCGGCTGATGCTGCGGTATCAGGCGTTACTGAAAGACAATCATGATGAAATTGCGACCCTGCTGGCACAGGAAACCGGTAAAACCTTTGAAGATGCCAAAGGGGATGTCTGGCGTGGCATTGAAGTGGTTGAACATGCCTGCAACATCGCGTCACTGAGCATGGGTGAAACCGTTGAGAACGTTGCCCGCAAAATTGATTGCTACAGCATTACCCAGCCGCTGGGCGTGTGCGTGGGGATTACCCCGTTTAACTTCCCGGCCATGATTCCTCTGTGGATGTTCCCGATGGCCATTGCCTGCGGTAACACCTTCGTACTGAAACCGTCCGAGCAGGATCCGCTGACGCCGATGCGTCTTGCTGAACTGTTTAAGGAAGCCGGCGCGCCGGACGGCCTGTTACAGGTTGTTCACGGTACCAAGGACGTGGTGAACCAGTTACTGACCCATAAAGATACCCCGGCGATTTCTTTTGTCGGCTCGGTGGCGGTGGGTGAACACATTTACCGTACCGGCACCGATCATATGAAACGTGTACAGGCGTTCGCCGGTGCTAAAAACCACATGGTGGTGATGCCGGATGCCCAGAAACAACAGGTGATTAACAACATTGCCGGTGCGTCAGTCGGGGCGGCGGGGCAGCGCTGTATGGCGATTTCTGTGGCCGTGTTTGTTGGCGAAGCCCGTGAATGGATTCCGGAAGTACGCGACGCGCTCGCGAAGGTGCGTCCCGGTGCCTGGAATGATCCGGAAGCCGGCTATGGTCCGCAGATCAATCCGCAGGCTAAAGCCCGTATTCTCGACTTTATCCGCCAGGGTAAAGAAGCCGGAGCAGACTGTATTCTTGACGGTTCCGAATGCGTGGTTGAAGGCTACCCGGACGGTAACTGGGTTGGCCCAACCATGTTCCGCAACGTCACCACGGATATGTCCATTTATACGGAAGAGATCTTTGGCCCGGTCCTGATTGCACTGGAAGTGGATACTCTGGATGAAGCCATTGAACTGATCAATAACAATCCTTACGGCAACGGTACGTCCATGTTTACAGCGTCCGGTGCGGCGGCCCGTAAATATCAGCATGAGATCAAGGTCGGTCAGGTTGGCATCAACGTGCCGGTACCGGTGCCACTGCCAATGTTCTCATTCACCGGCTGGCGTAAGTCGTTCTACGGCGACCAGCATGCTTACGGCAAGCAGGCGGTGCGTTTTTATACCGAAACCAAGACGGTGACTGCCCGTTGGTTCGAAGACGATATTGATACTGGCGTGAATACCAGTATTAACCTGCGCTGATGTATTCGGCCGGCGTTGCCTGACAGGTGAGCCGGCCGTTTTCAGTGATGCAGTTACAACGTGTTAGAGATTGAGGGGCAGGCAATGGATTTTGAATTAAACGAAGATCAGCTGGCATTCAGTGACATGGCCAGCACCTTTGCAGAGAATGAATTGCAACCCCATGCCGGCGAATGGGATCAGCAGCAGATCTTTCCCGTGGATGTATTACGGGCAGCCGGTGAGCTGGGGTTCTGTGGCCTTTACAGCCATGAAGATGTGGGCGGGCTGGGATTGTCCCGGCTGGATGCCAGTATTATCTTTGAGCAACTGGCCATGGGCTGCACCTCAACCACGGCTTACCTCACCATTCATAACATGGTGGCCTGGATGATTAGTGAGTTCGGCAATGAAGATACCCGCCAGCAATGGTGCCCGGACCTTACCTCCGGCCAGAAGCTGGGGTCTTATTGCCTGACCGAACCGAATGCCGGATCGGATGCCGCCCATCTGAAAACCACCGCCCGGCAGGAGGGCAGTGATTATATTCTTAACGGCAGTAAAATTTTTATCTCCGGTGCCGGCAGCAGCGATTGTCTGGTGGTGATGGCCCGGACCGGTGGCGAAGGTGCAGCCGGTATATCCGCCTTTGTGGTGGATGCCCGGGCAGAAGGCATTGAGTACGGCCGCAAAGAAGACAAGATGGGCTGGAACAGCCAGCCAACCCGTATGATCAGTTTCAGTGATGTGCGTGTTTCTGCCACGGCGATGCTGGGTAAACCCGGCGACGGCTTTAAGATTGCCATGCGCGGGCTGGACGGTGGCCGGGTGAACATTGCCACCTGCTCAGTCGGCACGGCTCAGCAGGCACTGAATCAGGCCCGGGATTACATGCACGAGCGCAAACAGTTCAGCCAGCCGCTGGCGAACTTTCAGGCACTGCAGTTCAAACTGGCGGAGGCCAGCACCGAACTGGTTGCGGCCCGGCAAATGGTGCGTATGGCCGCTGCCCGGCTGGATGCGGATCACCCGGACAAAACCACTTATTGTGCCATGGCAAAACGTTTTGCCACCGATGTCGGCTTTCGGGCGGCGGATGAAGCCCTGCAGATCTTCGGCGGTAACGGCTATATCAAAGAATACCCGCTGGAACGTTACGTCAGAGATAACCGGGTGCACCGGATTCTTGAAGGTACCAACGAAATTATGAATGTGATTATTGCCCGCCGGCTGTTACTTGAAGACGCCGCAGCAATTGTTTAACAGATATCCATAAGGCAGAAGGAAGATCATGATGACCGATGCTCTGATGCTGGAAAAGCGTGGCAACATTGCCGTGCTGACCATGAATAATCCACCGGCGAATACCTGGACGGCTGAGAGCCTGAAGGGGCTGAAAAAACTGGTGGAGGATCTCAATCAGGATAAGCAGATTTACAGCCTGGTGATTACCGGGCAGGGGGAAAAGTTCTTTTCTGCCGGCGCAGATCTGAAACTGTTTGCCGAAGGGGACCGCAGCGTTGCCCGTGATATGGCCCGCTATTTCGGTGAAGCCTTTGAAACCCTGAGCCGTTTCCGTGGTGTATCCATTGCGGCAATTAACGGTTTCGCCATGGGCGGTGGCTTAGAGGTTGCGCTGGCCTGCGATATTCGGATTGCAGAAGCGCAGGCACAAATGGCGCTGCCGGAAGCCAAGGTAGGCTTGCTGCCCTGCGCCGGCGGCACCCAGAACCTGACCATGCTGGTCGGTGAAGGCTGGACCAAACGGATGATTCTGTGCGGAGAACGGCTGAAGGCAGATAAAGCGCTGCAGATTGGTCTGGTAGAAGACGTGGTTGAACAGGGGCAGGCCCTGGAAGCGGCACTGGCAATGGCTGAAAAGGTTGCGGACCAGAGCCCCACTGCGATTGCAGCCTGTAAGCAACTGATTCAGAACAACCGGTCCCAGCACTGGGATCAGGGTTACATTCTTGAACGCGAACTCTTTGTCGACCTGTTCTTTACGGAAGATCAGAGCGAAGGGGTGAATGCCTTTCTGGATAAGCGTAAACCTGTGTGGCAGAACAAGTAGGAGTACCGGATGAGTTGTGTGCTGTTTAACGAACTGACCACGGCGTCTGGTCATAAAGTTGGCCGGATGACCCTGAATGCAGAACGTTCTCTGAATGCGCTGACCCTGGACATGATCGAACTGATGCTGGCGCAGTTACAGCGCTGGCAACAGGATGATGCTGTGGTCTGTGTGTTTCTGGACGGCGCCGGTGAAAAAGCCTTCTGTGCCGGCGGTGATGTGGTCAACCTGTACAAGGCGATGACCGGTGACGGCGATGAGTTTTTCCCGGAACGCTTCTTTACCCAGGAATACCGGCTGGATTATCTGTTACATACCTACAGCAAGCCGCTGATTTGCTGGGGCCATGGCATTGTGATGGGCGGTGGTATGGGGCTGATGAGCGGCTGCAGTCACCGGGTGGTTACCGAGCGCAGCCGGCTGGCGATGCCGGAAGTTACCATAGGTTTGTATCCGGATGTGGGCGGAAGTTGGTTTCTTAACCGTATGCCGGGCCGAACCGGTTTATTTCTTGGCCTGACCGGTAATTCAATGAATGCTGCAGATGCCCTGTTTCTGGGGCTGGCAGACCGCTTTATTGCAAGTGAATGCAGACAACAGGTTCTGAATGATCTGTGTGAGGCCGACTGGCAGGGGAATGCGCAGACGGTAGTAGCCTCTGTTCTGCGTCAGCTGGAGCAGAATTCCCTGAATGACTGGCAGGCAGACTCGCCGGTACGGGAGCATTTTGAAGTCATTAATCAGTTGATGGATCAGGACTCAGTGATCGATATGGTCACTGCGCTGCAAACGCTGGACACCGACGATAAATGGTTACAGCGTGCCCGGCAGGCTATCAGCCACGGCAGCCCTCTGGCAATTCATCTGATTGCCCGTCAGTTGCAGCGCTGCCGGCATTTATCCCTGAAAGAAGTATTTCAGCAGGAACTGGCGCTGTCGGTACAGTGCTGTCGTCACCGGGAATTCCCGGAAGGTGTCAGGGCATTGCTGGTGGATAAAGACGGTGCACCACAGTGGACATTCAATACCCTGGCAGACGTTGATCCAGCGATTGTGGACGAGTTTTTCACCAGCCCCTGGGAAGTGAATCCGTTAGCGCACCTGGGTACAGAATAATAATGACAGTTTTGCCTGTTCAGACAGGCTAAGAAGAGGACAGAAAGATGGCAACAATCGGATTTATTGGTTTAGGGAATATGGGCGGCCCGATGGCGGCTAACCTGGCGAAGGCCGGCCATCAGGTTAAAGTATTTGATCTTTCAGACGCCGCATTAAAGGCGGCTGCTGATCACGGTTGTAACATCATGGGCAGTGCTGCTGATGCCGCCCGTGACAGTGAGTTTGTTATTTCCATGCTGCCAGCAGGACAACATGTGGAAGCGGTGTATCTGAACGGTGACACGCCGTTGTTTGATGTAATTTCCGCTTCAGCGCTGATTATCGACTCGTCTACCATTGATGCGGCAACGGCCAAAAAAGTTGCGGCTGTCGCTGCCGAACGGGGCCTGAGTTTTATTGATGCGCCGGTTTCCGGCGGTGTGGGCGGTGCCGTGGCTGGCACACTGGCATTCATGGTCGGCGGAGACGATGCACAGTTTGCCCGGGCGAAACCTGTGCTGGAATGCATGGGTAAGAACATCTTCCATGCCGGTGATCATGGCGCAGGGCAAATCGCCAAAGCCTGTAACAACATGTTACTGGCGGTGCTGATGACCGGTACCTGTGAAGCCCTGAATATGGGCATGAAGAACGGCCTTGATCCGGCGGTGCTGTCGGAAATCATGAAGCAGAGTTCTGGCGGTAACTGGGCACTGAACGTGTATAACCCGGTGCCGGGGGTGATGGAAAACGTGCCCTCATCCAACGACTATCAGGGCGGTTTCCAGGTGGATCTGATGTACAAGGATCTGGGGCTGGCCATGGGACTGAGCCAGCAGAGTGAATCGCCGATTCCGATGGGCTCGCAGGCCCGGGCATTATTCAGCCTGCATAAGTCCAAGGGCAATGGCGGGCTGGACTTCTCCAGCGTGCTTAAGCTTTATCAGGACCAGTAATTCCTGAGTGCTACAACCTGTTTTGTTCGCCGGCACTGCCGGTGGACTGGCTACCAATAAAAATAACAAAGCCCTTTATTCCGGTCTGACCTGACCGATGGTGTGCTATGGGCTTCATGGAGTGAGAAATGGCGAATCAGCAAAGCGATTATGCGGTGCAGTATCAGGCAGCTCAGCAAAACCCGGAAGCTTACTGGGCGGAGCAGGCGGGCAACATCAACTGGTTCAGCCCGCCCCAGACAACCCTTGAAGCCCTGCCTAACGGCAGCCACCGCTGGTATCCGGACGGTGAACTGAATTCCTGCTATCTGGCGCTGGATCAGCATCTGGCGACACGGGGCGATCAGGTCGCCCTGTATTATGATTCTCCCGCCAGTGGCGTAAAACAGGCCATCAGCTTCCGGGAATTACACGAACAGGTGGCCCGTTTTGCCGGTACTCTGAAAGGTCTGGGAGTGACCAAAGGCGATACCGTGGTTATCTATATGCCAATGATCCCGGAAGCGGCAGTTGCCATGCTGGCCTGTGCCAGAATTGGCGCGGTGCATTCAGTGGTCTTCGGCGGTTTTGCCCCGAATGAGCTGGCCATCCGCATTGATGATGCCCGGCCGAAACTGATCCTCACCGCGTCCTGCGGTATCGAGTTTGAAAAGCTGATTGCCTATAAACCGCTGGTGGATAAGGCGGTTGATCTGGCGACCCACAAACCCCTGCATACGCTGGTATGTCAGCGACCGATGCTGCAGGCGGACATGGACCCGGCACGGGATCTGGATTGGTATGACTGCCAGCAGGGTGCTGAACCGGCTGACTGTGTGCCGGTGCAGGGCAAAGATCCGCTGTATATTCTTTACACCTCCGGCACCACCGGCGCACCGAAAGGTATCGTGCGGGATAACGGTGGCCATGCGGTTGCGCTGAACTATGCACTGCATAATGTTTACGGCATGCAGGCCGGTGATGTCTGGTGGGGTGCTTCAGACATTGGCTGGGTAGTCGGCCACTCCTTCATTGTTTACGGCCCGCTGATGGGCGGTTGCAGTGCCATTTTCTATGAAGGCAAACCGATCCGTACCCCGGATGCCGGCGCATTCTGGCGGGTAATCAGCGAGTACGGTGTGAATGCCATGTTCTGCGCACCGACAGCCTTCCGGGCGATCCGTAAAGAAGACTCTGACGGCACCCTGAGTAAACAGTATGACCTGAGTAGCCTGAAACGTTTATTCGTGGCCGGTGAAAAGCTGGACTCATCTACCTACCACTGGCTGGATGATTTACTTGGCGTGCCGGTCATCGACCACTGGTGGCAGACCGAAACCGGCTGGCCGATGACCTCGCCGATGATGGGCTGGGATAACCCTTCAGCTTCCCGCTTAGGCTCCACCAACAAACCGATTCCCGGTTATGACATTCAGGTGGTGGACGGTGCCGGCCAGCCGGTAGAAGCCAATGAAACCGGCAATATTGTGGTGAGCCTGCCAATGCCGCCGGGCGTTGCCTGGGATATCTGGAACCAGCCGCAGCGTTTCACTGATTCCTATCTCACTGCTTTCCCTGGCTTCTATCACACCGGTGACGGCGGCTTTAAAGATGATGAGGGCTACGTGTACATCACCGGCCGTACGGATGATGTGATCAACGTATCCGGTCACCGGCTATCCACCGGG
The DNA here is from genome assembly GCF_024347195.1 of Aliamphritea hakodatensis. Classification (NCBI taxonomy): domain Bacteria; kingdom Pseudomonadati; phylum Pseudomonadota; class Gammaproteobacteria; order Oceanospirillales; family Oceanospirillaceae; genus Aliamphritea; species Aliamphritea hakodatensis. The sequence continues at coordinate 3,278,369 of NZ_AP025281.1, read as the reverse complement.
GAGATGGAAGAAGTGGTATCGGCCCATCCGGCAGTGGCTGAATGTGCCGTGATCGGCATGCAAGATTCACTGAAAGGCCAGTTGCCGGTGGGGCTGGTGGTCCTGAAAGGGGATGTGGATATTGATCCTGACGTACTGGAAGCCGAACTGGTCCAAATGGTACGTGAGCAGGTGGGGGCACTGGCCTGCTTCCGCAAAGCGGTGGTGGTACAGCGGTTACCGAAGACCCGTTCCGGCAAAATCCTGCGGGCCATCTTGCGTAAGATCGCTGCCAATCAGGATTACAAAATGCCCTCTACCATTGATGATGAAAGCATCCTTGGGGAAATTACCGACATCATGCACCGCTCAGGCATGATCTGAACAAACCTGTTTTCAAATGACACTGACAAAGAAGAGACGAATGCCATGCAAATAAAAGACAAAGTGTTTGTGATTACCGGCGGGGGGCGCGGTCTGGGGCTGGCAATGGCTCGCCATCTGGCCGGGCAGGGCGGCATTCTTGCACTGATTGATCTGGACGCACAGGTACTGGATGCTGCGGTAACTGAGTGCCAGAGTCTGGGCGGAACTGCCCACGGTTTTGTCTGCAACATTACCGATGAAGCAGCGGTTGAAGCGACCTTTGCACAGATTAAAGAGAGCTGCGGTGGCGTACACGGGCTAGTGAATAATGCCGGCCTGATGCGCGACGGCATGCTGATCAAAGTGAAAGACGGCGAATTACAGGCCAAAATGGGGCTGGATCAGTTCCGCTCCGTCTTTGATGTGAATGTCACCGGCACCTTCCTCTGTACCCGTGAAGCGGCCGCCATTATGGCACTGCAGGGGGAGGGCGGTGTGATCGTCAATATTTCTTCTGTATCCCGTGCCGGTAACATGGGCCAGACCAACTACTCCGCCACCAAGGCCTCGGTGGCAACCATGGTGGTTACCTGGGCCGGTGAACTGGCCAGACACGGTATCCGGGTGGGCGGCATTGCCCCGGGTGTGATCGCCACGGATATGACCGCGCAAATGAAACCTGAAGCCGTAGAGCGAATGGTGAAAGCCGTTCCTCTGCGTCGCTTAGGGGAAGTGGAAGAAATGGCCCACACCCTGCAATACATCATCGAAAACGACTTCTTTACCGGCCGGATCATCGAAATGGATGGCGGGTTGAGGATTTAACCTCTGCTGTTTCATTCTCTCTGAGGGAGTTATCGTGCAAAACGATAGCTCCCGGACTATTCTTTCTTTGTCCTCAGTTACATTGCTAATCTGTGCGTACAGGCAGTGATCAAAACATGCGTGCTTTTTTGAAGACAATGGCGCTGATGTTAAAAAGTTATTTATATTCAATGTCTTACTTTTTCTGGTTTTTTCGCTTTGGCAGAAAAATGCGTACCCCCATTATTAAAATGCTAACTGGCGGGAGTGAAAAAATGAGCAAGCTAGCAATCACATTTTTCTGGTTACTCCTGTTTGCAAACTCGCCGGTAATAGCAGAATTACGATATCCGTACTATGCCAATGAAGAGCGGGCTTCATTAATTATTAACCAGTACACAAAAATTGAAATTGGCAGTACTGCAAAAGAAGTTCTCAGCGTATTACCTCAACCGGATGAAATTCGTGATTTGTATGAACCCAAAATGTATAAGCCTGATATTATTGGCTCAACATATTGGTACATCATACAAAGAAAGGCAGAGTCAGGTTCTGTTATCGAAAAAGACGAAAAGCTTGTAAGGGTTTCATTCGATCTCAAAGGCAGAGTTACAAAAGTAGATAAATGGGGCTTTTAAAAGCGGCTGACAAGACACAACATGTCGAACCTTCGGTGCCGGATCTTAAAACCCTTTCGCGGTTTTCCGGTTCATGTGCGCAGCGTTACAAACAGGGAAAGTATGAGTTTCGAGGACAGACCTTATTTAAAGGAAGTACAGCTTAAACGCGATGACGTCGGCGATTTTGATGTATATCCCTTTTGTATTCCCGCAGTAAAAGAACTCGATGTTTTAGAATTTCACCCGGATGTTACTTTTTTTGTGGGGGAAAATGGAACAGGCAAGTCCACTCTTATTGAGGCAATCGCTGTTTCGCAGGGTTTCAATGCTGAGGGGGGCACTAAACAATCGACATTCTCCACAAGCAGAACCCACTCGGAGTTATATCAATTCTTAAAAACCGTTAAAAGTTTTAAAAAGCCGGGAGATGGCTACTTTCTCAGGGCTGAGAGTTTTTATAATTTAGCCACTTTAATGGATGAGGTTGGTTATCTTAGTGGGTATGGCGGAAAGTCTTTGCATGAGCAGTCCCACGGAGAGTCTTTCATGGCGACATTAATCAATAAGCTCAGAGGAAATGGCCTGTACATAATGGATGAACCTGAGGCTGCTCTTTCACCGGCCCGGCAGATGGCAGCAATATCTGCCATTCACCAGTTGGTTCAGGAAAACTCACAATTCATTATCGCCACTCACTCTCCGATACTGCTTGCTTATCCCAGGGCTAAGATATACCAGTTCTCAGAGTCCGGAATATATGAAGTGTCTTATGAAGATACTGAACACTTTGAAATCACACGGGATTTCCTCAATCGCCATGAAGAAATGATGAAAATTCTGATGGAGGATTAGTAAGTGTGTAATAAAGCAAAGCAGCAGGGGTTTTCGGTCCGTGCCTCGCTAACGCCCGTCCCTGTTTGCGGTGTTAAAACACGGCAGAGGGGCGGATCTTTCCTTTTGCATATTTTGGTAAACTGGCAAAAAACAAGACTTGACCCCGTTAATTATTATTTTGATCCTAAGCCGTATTGATAGTGGGCCGCTGCTTTGGCTCATAGACGAGTTTAGACATGAATAAAATTGAGTTTGTAAGTTTCAGCCAGACGACCCCGGATGATCTGCTGCCCATTGTTAATGAGCCTGCCCTGAGAACGCATCTGGTTGACCATCCGTTATTTGATTCTGTCAGTATCAGAGAATGGATGAACGAAAAGATCAGTACAGATGCTTTACCGGGTTGCCAGGTTCGGGCAGTGCTTATAGATGGAGTACTTGCTGGCTGGTGTGGGATTCAGCCGGATGATGACGGTTTTGAAATTGCGATTGTTATTTCCAAAGCATTTTGGGGATCCGGTATAGCAATATTCACTTCTATGATGGGCTGGGCCAAAGCGTTAGGGCATCAGGAAGTGATGTTCCATCTTCTTGAAACCCGCCCTGAATACAGAGTGTTGAAAAGAAAAGCCAATAAAGTCCAAAAAACCGAGCTTTTGGGCCGAAGCTTCACGACTTATTTTCTATCGGTAGATAAGTGGTTTGCAGAGTGACTGAACGTAGCCATGGGGTCAGTTTTTTTGCTCATTAAATAAGCAAAAGGAAGGTCCTGTTCTGTTTTACTGCGTATTCGCAGGTTAACTACCTTCCCTTGAGTCGGTATTTGGTACTTCTTCAGATTCTGGGCTTGTTTGGCCTATTTCTGGGCATACAGTGCCTGTGGCTACCCACATCTGATATTGCGGAAACATTTTACACAGGAGCTCAACTTCCTCTGCTCTTGCACGGCCTCCTGTTTTACGAATAGTTGTCCAACGGCTGTATTTAGTCCCTGTTTTTTGTGCAAGGTCTTCCGTACTTAAATCTATGTAATTCAGTAGTTTACGTATTCTGTCGTCTATGTTCATGATTTTTCTAGAAATTATATCTAGATATAATTTGCATATAAGCTAGAATGCTTCTATCCAAACTTCACTTCTAGATGAATAGTTTGCTGATAGTTCTTCAAAATTCAAAGTACAACTCTATAGGCAACAGCATGGATGCACAAACGCCGAGACGGTTTATTCAACCTAAACAAGGTACTTACAGGGAGGTAGTTCAGTTATGGACCCGTTATTTTCATCGCAGCAACCTGCTTCAGAGCTGACTCATAAACAATTAATGGCGCTATCTGCCTTTATTGGTGGGTTGGCTATGCTCAGTTTTAGCCTGAACAGAAGGGGAGCGCATACTGTGTTTCACAGCACGGGGAATACTGTGTACTTACAGATTCTGAAACCGGTACAAGAAGATGAACCGCCGCTGGATATGGCGGGAGACCTTGCAAAGCAGGATGGAATCCGCCGAAGGGAAGGGGATAGTTATCAGAGTGCAGTGTATTTCGAAGGGGAGTTAAACATTACGGCAACTTACACACAGGCACAGGCGATGTTACATGGCTGGAATGAGTATTTGCTTGATGTTGAACGTAGCCTCAAAGCATATCGCTGCCGATAGATAAGAACCTCATGTCAGGGCAGAACAAGATAGTATTCTGCTCTGGCCGCTTGGTTTTTTATTCGTGCGCATCATGTGTAAAAGCACAGTTAAGGCCTGGCCTGACACTGATTGTACCCCGATTTCCCGAACAGCTGGTTAAACCAGAAGGCCCATACAATACGTTCTTCTCATGCGCGAACTCCCCCGGGTGAACATGTACATAGCTGATGATCAGTTCCTCACATGAATAGCGTTGTCCGGTTGCGGATATTTTAAACAACACCTTTCCCTGCAGTTAAATGTCGTTGTTGATCACCCGGCACTTTGCCAACTGTGGCTACAGCTACGCGCTGTTGTGTGACCGGTCGCCACTGGTGCAATTTGCAGCAACGGTTCAATCCAGCTCTGTAAGGCCGGTGAAGGGCATTTAAGTGTTTTTGCAGAGCATTTGCAGGCTGATCAATTTATGTACATATTTTTTAATTTCATACAATAGCCATTACTTTCCTTTAGCTATAGTCCCGGCACCGAAGATGAATATCTAAGTGACTGAGGGATTACGTTAGACATGTATCTATACAAAGAGGTTGAATCTGTTGTGAGAGGATATTGCCGTTCCTTTCCGATAGAGCTAAAAGAAGCGAAAGGTTCAATTGTTAAGGATTCAGGTGGCGTTGAATATCTGGATTTTCTAATGGGCTGCGGCAGCTTAAATTATGGCCATAACGATCCTGATTTAAAACAACAGCTTTTAGAATATATAGGTTCGGATGGTGTCGCCATGAGTCTGGACTTTTATTCAACCGCGAAGACGGACTTCTTGTTTGCATTCAATCAACTGATACTGAAACCGAGAAACCTGCAATATAAGGTTCAGTTCACCGGGCCGACAGGTGCAAATGCAATTGAAGCGGCGGTTAAACTGGCTAAAAAAGTCACTGGTCGCAGTGACGTAATTACTTTCACTAACGGATTTCATGGCTGTAGCCTCGGTGCGTTATCGCTAACCGGTAACAAATTTAACCGTGGTTCTCAGCATAACCAACTCCCCAGCGTGCTACGGCTCCCTTACGATAACTATAATGCGGCTGATGCAGCCATATTTCTGGACTATGTTCGCACGGCGGTGGGGGACCCCTCCAGCGGCATTGATGCTCCGGCGGCAATCGTCGTGGAATGTATACAGGGCGAAGGGGGACTAAACGTTGCTTCAGCTGACTGGCTTAAAAAAATACGCCATTTAGCAGATGCACTCGGATGCCTGCTGATTGTTGATGACATTCAGGCAGGATGTGGCCGTTCCGGCGACTTTTTCAGTTTTGAATTTGCCGACATCCGGCCTGATATCGTCACACTGGCAAAATCGATCTCAGGTTTTGGCCTGCCTATGTCACTGGTGCTGATCAATCCTGTTTACGACAGCTGGTCTCCTGCCGAACATAACGGCACATTCAGAGGCAATAATCACGCATTTGTAACCGCAACCGCAGCATTAAAAAAGTACTGGTCTGATGCGTCAGTTTTACAGCGGTTCCGTACCAATGCCCTCTATTTAGAAAATAAAGTACAAACGCTTTGCGATACCTACACCCTGGGCTTTAAAGGTAAAGGGATGATGCTGGGGATCGATTTGTATAACTCAGAAGATGCTCATCAGGTTCAGAAGTATTGTTTTGAAAATAAACTCATTGTTGAACGCTGCGGCCCTTTTGATGAAGTACTTAAATTTTTACCGGCACTTAACGTCAGCAGGGAAGAAATTGATCAGGCTATTAATACTGTTCAGCGCTCGGTTGAGCATATGCTGGCAAAAAAATATCAGCGTGTTGGTAATAACTCAGTTTTACAGGAAGTGGTTGCATAAATGAAAAATACATATGATTTAATCGGTATCGGTTTTGGACCGGCAAATATTTCTTTAGCCGCATTTTTGGAAGAAGAACAACCGGATGTGAAAGCGTTATTTCTTGAAAAGAGAAATAATTTTGTCTGGCAGGAAGAAATGTTGTTTGAAAACGCTCTGGATATTCATTCCAATATTCAGAATATTCCACACCGGGATTTGGCAACTCCGAGAAGCCCTCGCAGCAGATATACATTTATGAATTACCTGCATGAGCAGGGCAGGCTGTTTCAACACCTGAATATGGACCTGATGATGCCAATGCGGCCTGAATACGCAAAGTATATTAAGTGGTGCGCAGATGAATTATCTGCACAGACACAAACAGGGGTTAACATTGATAGCATTGAATATGTAGAAGGTGCTGATATCTTTAAAGTTTCCTCTTCAAACGGTGAAGAGTGGCACACCAGAAATGTTGTCCTTGGGCATGGCCGGGAACCAAGTATACCTGAGGTGTTTCGTCCCCACCTGGGGGAGAATGTTTTTCATTTCACCCGTTATAAAAGCTCTGTTAAAAGTCTTTATAACAAAGGTGCCAGAAAAATTGCGATTGTCGGCAGCAGTCAGACAGCTGCTGAGCTTCTTCTGCATACAACAAAAGAGTATGAAGATTTAGAGGTTCATATAATCATGCGCCGGTTTGCCTTTCCGCTGAAGGATACCAGCCCTTTTATGAGTGAAATTTATTTCCCAGAATTTACTGACCTGTATTACCGGGCTGACAGCGATCTGAAAAAACGTATTGATCAGGATGTTTACCGAACCAATTATGGCGCTGCAGATATGGATGTCATTGAGGAGGTTTACCGACAAATTTATCATGATCAGCTGCGTGGCTGTAACAGAATCAAAATGCACCGGTTAAGCGATATAACACAGGTGAGTGTGGACGGGGCAAATGTCATCATTGATATTGACAATAACATGGAAGGTTCATCTTACTCTGAAGTGTTTGACGGCGTAGTGATTGCGACCGGCTTTGTTAACTATGGCAGTGCTGCCGGAGAAATTAACATTCCGCCACTGCTTTCCAACGTAATTCAGTTGTTGGAGATAAAAGACAACAGTGTGTCCATTACCGGTGCCTACGAACTGGAAACAGTGAAAAGTTCAGCTTGTCGTATCTTCCTGAACGGCCTCAGTGAAAGCAGTCACGGAATGGGGGATGCCGGATCACTTAGTCTTGCGTCATTACGTTCAGCTACCATTGCAACAAAAATACTGGAAAAGACTGTGCCGGAAGAGGAACTAAGCTGTGCAGTATGAGCTGGTAGCACTGATCGCAATGCTAACGTCGGTGATCGGTACGCCGGGGCCAAATAACATCGTGTTGTTTGCTTCCGGCCTGGGCCGGGGATACCGCAGAACCCTTCCTTTATTGCTGGCGATTAATGCCGGGGTAACCGGCATTGTGTTCGCGGCATATCTGGGGGCGTCATACCTCAGTAAATGGATACCCGTCATCGAAGAATATCTGGTTTGGGTTGCCTTCACTTTTCTGATCTATATGGCTTACTCCATGTGGCCGAAGAATGAAACTGTCGCAACAGAAAAGCGGGATGAAGTGACTCTGCCGGCGTTGAATATGTTCTTCTTTCAGGTCTTTAATCCCAAAATATGGGTGATAGCACTGGGCGTAATTTCCACGTTTCATGCAACGGTTGATTTACTGACGATTTGTATTGTTACCCTGATTGTGGGCATCGTGCTGAATAGCCTGTGGGTGATTATGGGCGGGATCGCAAACAGTATCAGTGATACCTCTGAGCGCAATATATCGAAAACAGGTTCGTTGCTGATGTTGCTGACAGCGGTTTACTTTTTCGTTTACTGATTCAGTATTTAAGAGTAGCTAAGACCGTTTTTATAGATACCCGGGGACACACCGAATACTTTTTTAAAATTTCTGCTCATATGACTCAGGTCGAAAAAGCCGCATTTTAAAGACGCTTCGGTGATGTTCTCGTTCTGATCGAGCAGCTTCTTTACCTGATTTATCTTGGTAATAATCATGTACTGATGAGGTGTGATATTAAACTCTGATTTAAAGTTACGTATTATCTGATGTTTTTTCATCCCGGTCAGTTGGCATAGATCATCCAGTGAAATATTCTGCGCAAAATCATCATGTAAAAACTGCCGTACCTGCGCGTTCTTATAAGAATCAAAATTATATTTGCCCGACCTGTTTTTATTACTGCCGTATCTGGAATACAGGCTCTGTAATGTTTCCAGCAATAGTGTTTCTCTGGATAGGGTAAAGCAGGTGTTTTCAAATGACTGGTGTAGCTGTATCAGCGCTTTATATATGTATTTGTCTGAAATGATGGGGTGTTCAATAAAGGGCTGCCCTTTATAATGAATACTGTCGAGCGTGTCTGCCAGAAAATCCATGTCGAAATAGAACATCCGGTAGCTCCAGCCCTGTTCATCACAGGTGAATCCGGTATGAACCTCAGAGGGATTCAGTGCAATAACTTCTCCCTTGCCGGTGGTCAGTTTATTTCCACAATAATCTATACCTTCCGTCCCTTCGAGAATGATGCCGATCGCCAGTTCATCGTGCCAGTGTTTAGTGTACTGAAACTGTTTAAAAGAGGCTTTAAATAAAGAAATATCTTTGAAATCATGAGGCTTCCATGCTTTTGATATGCATTCCATCGCGTTTCACCTGATTAATTTTTATCGCTAATGTTAATTATATTATTGTGGCGGACAGTCCGTTTTCTCTTTATACAGCGAATTTATGACCATGGAGTACAGAACTATACTGATCCTGCATGAGAATGAAAATACTTTATCTTTTTGACGCCAATAGCCAGTGAAGAAAAGACTGGGTAATTCTTTGCTGACCGTGAATACGGTTCTGAGTGTCGCCAAACCCGAAAAAAAGACTGTTCCGGAAGGTATGGAGTCACTCATTTTATGGCATCACCGGAATCAGCGCTGGGCCTCATTCCCCTGGGCCTGATAACTGTTGTCATCCTTACCGCAAATAACGATGTTGCCTATCTGTTACGCAGCGCTGGTATAACCGCCCTTAACGGGTAGTCCAGAGAATCAGGGTAAACCCCAGATGTCTGCTTTTGGCTGCGGTTGGAGCGTACTGACAAAACAGTTGCAGGGTCTGATTCCAGCCAACTCTGTTACTGCCTACTTAGGCGCCAGCCCCAGATCATCCAGCCGCATCAGAATTTCTGTTTTACGGGTTTTGGCCACATCCAGCCAGTGCTGGTTTTCCCGTGCACCTATAATGGCGTAAATCGAATTCATGCCCATGCCTTTCATCGGTTTGATTCTGGCGTAGAGCTCGTAAGGGTCGGTGGCCATGAATTCTTCAACCGTATGAATATCCACCTCTGCCAGTATTTCTTCACTGCGGGGGCCGAAGCCATTCAGGTCGCGGAGCCGTTTGAGCGCTTTAGGGTAGGGGGAGTCCATGGGTGTTATCAGTGCCTTAAACGTTATTTTGTAGCGGCCATTATAGCGCTGCTGCTCAGATAGAAGCCGCCACTTAAGTAGTTTATTTTACGTTGTGCTTGTTTGTTAGCTAACAGGGCTTTTGCGCTGGTTGCAAGCAGTGCGTAGCCGGTTAATACCAGCGCGGCAGAGGCAAGTGCTGTCAGTATCAGTACGGAATATTGTAACAAGTGATTCCCGGAAGGATCGAAAAACTGACTGAGAAACGCCATGTAAAATACAATTGATTTCGGATTTAGCAATGCAGTGAAGAAACCGGATACAAAACTGTTTTTTACGGCTGTATCAGAAGCTGCTGCGGCCGTTACTTCAGTCTGTCTTGCCTGTTTTATCTGGCTAATACCAAGATATGCCAGGTAGATAACCCCAGCCCATTTCACCGCCATAAATAACATCGCTGAAGTTTCAAGAATAGCACTGACACCCAACAGGGATAAGATAATCAGAATCGCGCTGCCAACTGTGCCACCGGCAATGCACATGAACGCCGCGCTCAGGCTTCTGGTCAGGGCAACCCCTGTGGTGAGTAAAACACTGGGGCCAGGAATCAGTGAAAGAAGGGTGCAGGCAAGTGCATAGGCGAGCCATGTATCAGGTTGCATTATGAGGTCGTCCCTGGTTTGTCGGTGTGTTGTAAGCCCTGACGTTGAAGGATTCGGCAGAACTGTTTTCAAGATACCATTAAGCCGGATGGATGCAGAACAAAAGTTACCGGTGTTTGGGAGTGTTTATCAGGAAAGGCAGGCTTTGCCTGCAGGGTGCTATTGTAATGCGCATGTCTGTGCGCATAATGTTTACTTATAAGTAACTTTTAAGTCACTCTTAAAGTAGCCAAAGGGAAAGCCTATGCAGCCTTTATATGACGAGTTAGCGCGGAAGAAAGCGACTAATCTGAGCATTAACAGTGATTTGCTGGAAAAGTCCCGGGCGTTAAATATTAACTTATCAGCCACGCTGGAAAAGGCATTACGTGAGCAGTTGGCGCTGGCTGAGGCTGATTGCTGGCGGGATGAAAACCAAAAGGCGATTCAGGTATATAATGCTGTCGTTGACGAACACGGATGTTTCGGAGATGAATTCAGGGAGTTTTGATGGCGCAGTTCGATGTTTACCTTAATCCGTCTGAACAGAGCAGGAAGCGTTTTCCGTTTCTGGTGGATGTGCAAAGTAATGTCCTTAATGATCTGAATACCCGAATCGTGATTCCTATGGGGTATAGCGAGCATTTCAGCGAGAAGCCGCTTAACAGGTTAACCCCGGAAATCACTTACGAAGGTATTTCATATCTGTTGCTAACGCCTCAGTTATCATCAGTGTCAGAAAAAATTCTCCGGCAACCGTTGGGAACACTTGAGCATTTGCGGCTGGAGATACTGGCTGCGGTTGATTTTGCCATATCAGGGATTTAGCGGAGGTCAGGCTGTGAATTGTCTTTTTGAAACAGAGCGCCTGACGGTGAGCGAATTTGTTGCTGCTGACACTGAAGCAGGTGAAAGGGCTTTTTTAAATCAGGTCATCAGTGTACTTACCCCGGCGGTTGCAGAGAATCTGCCGGATTATTTTCACGGGATAAACACTTCGCAAACGGCAGGTGAATGGCTTGAAAGAATGCTGGCCGAAAGCCGGTTGTTTACCGTTGCGCATCAACAATCTCCTGATTTGGCAGGGTTTATATTTGTGTACGGTTCAGACGCCTCCAATGTGCATCTTGGCTATCTTCTTAAAGAGTCGGAATGGGGCAAAGGGCTGGCCAGTGAAATGCTCACCGGGTTTATCGACTATGCCGGGGAGGAAACTGCCTGGGAAGTACTCATTGCCGGAGTTGATCCGGCGAATGTGGCATCTGCAGGCTTGCTCAAAAAGCTAAATTTCATTCGTCAGCCAGTGGCGGACGAAGGTTCGCATTTTTATCACTATCTTTTTAACCGGTAACTGGCAGATGCAAAAACACCCCGTAGGTGCGGGGCGTTTGGTTCAGGTTTATTGATTGCTCAGATTGCCAGAGCCTGGAAGTAACCTATATCTGGCGGGGCCTTCAGGAAGGCCTGTAACTGAGCCAGTACACCGTTGTTCTTGATGAATTCAAGATAGGCCTGATGGCTTTCAACCGAGTGCCATTCTTCGTCCAGCAGTATTTCTGTATGTTCAGCGTTTATCAGCACTTTAACCTGAAGGTTACCCTGAAATTCCCGTACGCCCGGCAGGTTTGCTGCAAGAAACGTCTCCAGTTCCGGGTATTTTTCAGGTTTGATGGCGCAGTTAAGCGTGACTCTGACAGTCATGGTTTTCTCCTGTTGATTTAAGTTATAAGCACTTTAACCAGACAGATGAAAGGGAACTGCTTAAGATCTGCCAAAATTATCCTTTTTCGGTCAGGTGAGTATTTAATTTGTGGCTTTGTGTTGTTTAGGCGTCGTTCCGTACTGGCGCTTGAATGCCCGGATAAAGTTAGACACATTGTCATAGCCGACGTTCAGGGCGGTGTCTGTCACTGACATTTCCTGTTGTTCCAGTAAATCTTTTGCGCAGCTGAGACGTTTTTCCTGCAACCATTGTTTCGGTGGCATGTTATAGATTTGCTTAAAGTCACGGTTGAAGCTGGACAGGCTTCTGCCGGACAGGCTGGCAAGATCACTGACACTTAAGCGGATGATGTCCTGCTGGCTGAGCAGGCGCGTCAGATTACGCTTTGGAGGGGCGGTACTGACGGCTGACAGGCTGGTGAACAGAGTGGCCTTATCATGGTTGTCGGTCAGCAGATATAACAGTTCGTGGAGTTTGGCACTGAGGTAACCCGGTTCGCCGATATGGCTGTGAAGTGAGGTGAAAAAAGCTTCTAAATGGGGATTGTCGGCTAATACACACAGGGCCGGTTGGGTACTGCTTTCACTGTTACGGTACTGTGTCTGACTCAGGAAACTGTGGATGATACGGTCATCAAAGAACACCAGATAAGCTTTCAGGGATTCGGTCTGTCTGACGAAATCGGAATGCAGGTTCAAACCCTGAGGAATAAATACCGCATCGCCTGCCAGCAGTTCGGTGGTTTTGTTATCACTGCCGGTGATGACTTCGCGGCCATTTTCAATGTAGATAAGGCAGGGAGTGTTGGTATAAAACTCAATGTCGGTCAGATCCTGCTGCAGGGATTTATGCAGGATGGCTGAGTTCTGATGGTGGCTGATTACCCGGATATCCTGCATATCAAACAGGGCCTGAGGAATCACCAGAATATTCGTCTGAGTATGCTGAAAGATGGTTGCCATACGTCCTGTCCCTGCCGGTAAATACTATCTCAGCGATGTTATTCTCACGTAAAATAAAACGCCCCGGCAGACCGGGGCGTTCAGGGTTTGATCGCGGTTTACTCTATCAGCTTTCAGCGATGAACGTTAACTGCCGAGCAGCAGTTTGTCATCGTCCAGTGCTTCATCACCGCCACGGGCTTTGGCGAACAGTTCAAGCAGGTCGCTGACTTCATAATTGCCGCGGTCTTCACCGGAAAGGTCAAAGACAATTTTGCCTTCATGCAGCATCAGGGTACGGCTGCCGAAATCCAGTGCCTGTCGCATAGAGTGGGTGACCATCATAACCGTGAGCTGCTTTTCTGCGATGATCTGCGCGCTGATGTCCATAATCAGTGCTGCGGTCTTCGGATCAAGGGCAGCAGTGTGCTCGTCCAGTAACAGAATGCTGCTTGGCTGAAGCGCAGACATCAGCAGGCTGACAGACTGTCGCTGTCCGCCTGACAGCAGCCCCATTTCTGAATCGAGACGGTTCTCCAGCCCCAGGTTCAGGCGGCTTAACTGCTCGCGGAAGATCTGCCGCAGTTTGTCATTCAGGGCGAATGACAGCTTGCCCCGTGAGCCGCGGCCATAAGCCAGGGCCATGTTCTCTTCAACCGTCATGGTGGCGCAGGTGCCTGCCAGCGGGTCCTGAAATACCCGGGCAACTTCTTTGGTACGCCCGGTTGCCGGGATTTTAGTAACGTCTTTATCGCCGAACAGAATCTTGCCACCGCTGGCGGGAATGTCGCCGGCCACGGCGTTCAGCAGGGTGGATTTACCCGCCCCGTTGGAGCCGATAACCGTGACGAATTCTCCCTGAGGGATTTCAAGATTAACCCCCCGCAGGGCTTTCTTCTCGGTGGGCAGGCCAGCGTTAAAGGTTACCCGGAGTTGTTCACAGCGGATCATGCGTCACCTCCATTGGCTTTAATTGCGGCCTGTTTGGCTTTCCATTCTTTACGCAGCTGTGGCAGTACCAGCGCCAGACCCACCAACAGGGCGGTGATCAGGTTCAGGTCCGAGGCGTTAAAGCCCAGGAAGTCAGCATTCAGCGCGAAGCCAATGGCGAGCCGGTAGAGAATAGAGCCAACAATGCAGCTGCAGATGATAATCAGCATTTTACGGCTGCTGAGCAGGGTTTCACCGACGATTACCGCCGCCAGACCTACAACGATGGTGCCGATACCCATGGTTGAATCAGCAAAACCGTTGGTTTGGGCAAACAGGGCACCGGCCAGAGCCACCAGACCGTTCGACAGAGCGAGGCCTGCGTAGACCTTTTCCTTCACTACAATGCCGTTGGCCTGTGCCATCCGTTTGTTCGCCCCCACAGCCCGCATTGCGAGGCCGTACTGGGTTTTCAGGAACAGCGCCAGCAGAATGCCCACGGCAATGACACAGAAGCCCACGAAAAGCGGCTTCATGTACATATTTGGCAGGCCAAGGCCTTCAAACGGGGTCAGTACTGTCGGGTCGGTGATCAGCGCCAGATTAGGCTTACCCATCACCCGCAGGTTGATGGTGTACAGCGCCGTCATGGTCAGGATACTGGCCAGCAGGTGCAGAATGTTAAACCGCAGGTTAAGCCAGGCGGTCACAACACCGGCTGCCGCACCGGCCAGACAGCCGGCCAGCGTAGACAGGTAAGGGTTGATACCAGAAACGATCAGGGCAGCGGTGACCGCTGCGCCCAGGGTAAAACTGCCGTCTACCGTCAGGTCCGGGAAGTCCAGCACCCGGAACGTCAGATACACGCCCATGGCGACCAGCCCGAATATCAGGCCGATCTCCAGGGTACCCATGAATGAAAATAAAGACATTGTAGGGGCTGTTTCCTTACTCGATCACTTGGGTCGCACGTTCGGTAACGCTGGCAGGGATTTCGATACCCATGCGCGCTGCCATTTTCGGGTTGATTGCCAGGTTAGTCCCTTCAGCAAACTTAACCGGGATGTCGCCGGCTTTTTCGCCGTTCAGAACACGCAGAACCAGTTCACCGGTCTGTTTACCCAGATCGTAATAGTTGAAACCCAGCGCAGCGATTGCACCGCGGGCAACGGAGTCAGTATCGGCAGCGAATACCGGGATCTGGCCGTCGATACCGGTTTTAACAACCGCTTCCAGTGCCGAAATAATGGTGTTATCGATCGGGCAGTAAATTGCATCGGCTTTACCGATCAGCTTTTGGCTGGCCAGGGCCACATCTGATGATTTAGGGGCCGGGGCTTCAATGATTTTGATGCCTTTTTCTTTGGCAATAACCTTCAGTGCTTCAACGCTGGAAACGGCGTTTGGCTCACCCGGGTTGTATGGCACACCCAGAGTTTTCAGGCCCGGCATGATTTCCTGCAGCAGTTCCAGTTGCTGTGCCAGTGGCAGCATGTCAGACAGACCGGTGACGTTGCCGCCCGGCTGTTCAACATTGCTGACGAGCTTGGCGCCCAGTGGGTCAGTTACAACTGAAAAGATAACCGGGATATTTTCGCTGGCAGACACCGCTGCCTGAGCAGAAGGGGTGGCAATGGCAACGATCAGATCAGGTTCTGAACCGATCATTTTACGGGCGATCTGAGCGGCAGTTGCCGGGCTGCCCTGTGCGCTTTCAAAGGTAAACTTAAGGTTTTCTTCGTTATAGCCGTTTTCCATCAGGCTGTCTTTAATGCCTGCGCGAACTGAATCCAGTGCCGGGTGTTCAACAATAGCGGTGGTCGCAATGTAGGTCTGATCAGCTGCCTGTGCAGCAGTGCAGAATACGCCGGCTGCCAAAGCAGCAGCCTTGGCAAATGTGGTGAATTTCATGGTGTTAACTCCAAATTTAACGGGGTCGCGGCTTATATTAAAGCATTGTAAAGAAGTGTCTGGCGGGGCTGATAAAAGCCGTAGTCGCGCAGAAAGTGCCTACCTTAACCGGATTGCTATTCAAAGTAAAAATGCATGCCTTTGAGGGGGCTATATTAGTGTCTTCTTATCTGTTAGTGGCTTATCGCATTTGCTTCAAATGTGCCGCAAATACTTGATTTATCATACAGATCTGGTGCTTGTTCATTTTCAGTTAATGTTTGGTTGGTTAAACATTATATATAATATATCAATCACCCAGGAGGAGCCTTTCCCCGGTTGCTGCGAATGCTGACTGCAGATCTTTCGTGAGTGCGCCAATCTGAGAAATACCTGATCTATAACAATAAAAATGACCCCGCGCAGAGGATGTATTCATGAGGAATAATCAGCCAGTCCATGATCTCGAAGTATTGTGCAAAGAAGGTACCCCCCTGGTATCCACCACCGATAAGAAAGGCCGGATTGTGTTTGTTAACGACGCCTTTGTGGATATTTCAGGTTTCACCCGTGATGAATTAATTGGCCAGCCTC
Organism: Aliamphritea hakodatensis; assembly: GCF_024347195.1. Taxonomy (NCBI): domain Bacteria; kingdom Pseudomonadati; phylum Pseudomonadota; class Gammaproteobacteria; order Oceanospirillales; family Oceanospirillaceae; genus Aliamphritea; species Aliamphritea hakodatensis. The sequence goes on along the minus strand of NZ_AP025281.1, from coordinate 3,262,080 downwards.
ATAACATGGTGCGCCATCCGGATGTGCCTCCGGCAGTATTTGCGGATATGTGGAGCAAACTGAAACAGGATAAACCCTGGATCGGCATTGTTAAAAACCGCTGTAAAGATGGTGGTTACTACTGGGTAAATGCTTACGTTACCCCGATCAAGGAAGCCGGTGAAACGATCGGCTATCAGTCTGTCCGTACCAAACCTAATGATCAGCATAAAAGGATGGCAACGGCGACCTATGCCCGTGTGGCTAGGGGGGGCCGGCAGCTGAGCCTGCGGAATCTGTCACTCAGCGCCCGTCTTGGGACCTATGGCCTGATACTTCCCTGGCTGGGGCTGGGAGGGGCCTACCTGAGCGGTTTCAGCCTGCCGGGTGTGATTGTCGCAGGTGCGCTGACAAGTGCACTGGCTATTGGTCTGAACTGGTCTTCACTGGGCCGCCTGCGTGCGCTGGAGAGCCGTTCCAGAGCGATAATCGACAGCCCGGTGCTACAGGAAATGTATGTGGGATCGGTGAACGAAATCAGTCAGATCAGCCTTTCGGAAGCGGTTCAGGAAGCCAGAATCCGCTCCGCCAGTGAGCGGGTCGGGTATTCCGCTCAGCGGGTACATGCCCACAGTACCGATTCGCTGGAAATCGCCGAACAGGTCAGTGAAGCAATGGAACGGCAGGTTGGCGAAGTGGAACGCGTTGCGGTGCATATCGAGGAGCTTTCCCAGGCGATTGAAGAAGTGGCCGCCAATGCCACCCGGACATCCGATGAAACCAGCCTGACCAATCAGGTTGTGGAGCAGGGCAAAGACGTCGTTGATACCACGGTGAGTTCGATCATGGAATTGGCTACCCGGGTTGAGCAGGCGGTCGTTCAGGTTGAATCGTTACGTTCATCTGCACTGGACATCGCAGAAGCAACCAGTGTGATTACGGACATTGCCGATCAGACAAATCTGCTGGCACTGAATGCGGCAATTGAAGCTGCCCGGGCCGGTGATCAGGGCCGGGGCTTTGCGGTGGTTGCGGATGAGGTACGGACCCTTGCGCAGCGGACGCAGGATACCACGCGTACCATTGATGCCGTGATCGAGCGATTGGCAAAAGAGTCGCAGCAGGTGGCAAGTTCCATGGAAGTGGGTCAGACCCAGGCACAAAATTGTGTTGGCCATGCGAATCAGGCTGGAGAAGCGCTGGAGAGTATTCTGCAGTCCGTGCATAAGATCGCAGATATGAGCAGTATGATTGCCGCTGCATCGGTTGAACAAAGTGCTGCCGCCACTGAACTGAGTGAAAACCTCACAGGGATAAAAGATTCATCGCTGGGGGCGCAGGATGCCGCCGGCAGGGCTTATGAATCCAGTCAGGCGTTATCTGCAACCGCCAAGGAAGTTGTACAGAGCGTTAACGTCTGAGCGTTCGCATACCGTTGCAGAATACAGGCCCGCCATTGTGCGGGCCTGTTTGTATTGGGTATCGCCGGTATTTGATGATTCCGTTTTATTCAAATCAAAAAACTATAAATTTCAATAGTATATTAGCGCTGGCTAAATTTTGTACAAGCTGATCTGGGTCAGCTTTTCGCTCTTTTAGCTGTTTAATTTTTCGTCACTTCGGGGTTACATATTTGGCGCGCAAACATGTATTTAAAATATATGTTGGTGTGAAAAATAAGGTTCCGGAGCGAAAAGACATAGAGCAGTGCAGGGGAAGTACGCATGAGGAATAACCAGCCCATTATTGATCAGGAAGTGTTGTGTGAGGAAGGTACCCCGCTGGTATCAACAACGGATAAAAAAGGCCGCATCACCTTTGTGAATGATGCCTTTGTGGATATCTGCGGTTATGAACGGGAAGAGCTGATTGGCCAGCCACACAATTTAATCCGCCATCCGGATGTGCCGTCGGCGGTGTTTGCGGATATGTGGAGCAAACTGCAGGCCGGCAAGCCCTGGATGGGGATTGTGAAGAACCGCTGTAAAGATGGCAGCTATTACTGGGTGAACGCCTATGTAACGCCAATTGTTGAGGCGGGTGAATGTATCGGTTATCAGTCGGTTCGCAGTAAACCCACTGAACAGCACAAGCGCATGGCTGAAGAGACCTATAGCCGGGTTGCCAGAGGCCGGCGCCGGCTGTCAATGGCAGACCTTTCTATGACGGCCCGGCTGAACCTTATGGGCGTGCTGTTACCCTGGCTGGCGCTGCTGATTGCCTGGCAGGGAGGCTGGAGCAGTATTGCACTGATCGGTGGCGGTGCGCTGGCCAGCGGGCTTGCACTGTTGCTCAACTGGCAGGTGATGAAACGTATTAAAGACCTTAAGTGCCGGGCGGAAGGGGTCATAAACAGTCCGGTTCTGCAGGAAATGTATATAGGTTCGGTGAATGAAATCAGTCAGATTGAACTGGCGGATAAACTGCATCAGGCCCGGATCCGTTCCGCCGGTGAGCGGGTAGGCTATTCAGCCATGCGGGTGCATTCCCACAGTAATGACTCGCTGGAAATTGCTGAACACGTCAGTGAGGTGATGCTTCGGCAGGCGGAGGAAATCGACCGGGTTGCGGTACATATTGAAGAATTGTCCCAGGCGATTGAAGAGGTTGCGGCCAATGCAACCCGGACATCCGATGAAACCGCACAGACGAACCGGATTGTTGAGCAGGGTAAAACCGTGGTGGATGATACTGTGGCATCCATTATGGATCTGGCCGCCCGGGTTGAGCAGGCCGTGACACAGGTGGAGTCTTTGCGTGCCTCGGCGCTGGCGATCGCGGATGCAACCGGAGAGATCACCGCCATTGCTGATCAGACTAACCTGCTGGCACTGAATGCGGCGATTGAAGCAGCCCGCGCCGGTGATCAGGGACGGGGCTTTGCGGTGGTGGCGGATGAAGTCAGAACGCTTGCTCAGCGAACCCAGGAAACCACCCGCACAATTGACGGGGTCATTGACCGTCTGGCAGCTGAATCCCGTCAGGTGGCAGCTTCCATGGCTGAGGGGCAGAGCCAGGCACAAAACTGTGTTGAGCATGCTGCGGTGGCCGGTGAGTCGCTCGAGCAGATTCTGCAGTCAGTGAACAATATCGCGGACATGAGTGGAATGATTGCTGCAGCCGCGGTTGAGCAGAGCGCCGCGGCGACGGAGCTGACCGAAAATCTGAACGGTATCCGTGACTCTTCTCAGGGAGCGCAGGATGCCGCCGGGCGGGCGTTCTCATCCAGCCAGGCGCTGGCTGCAACTGCCCGGGAAGTGGTGCAGTGTGTCAACGTTTAACCTTACAGGTCCTGCAGGTTCTGTTGCTGGCTGAAGGCGAGCCAGCCGGCTTCAATAACCTGCAGCTCTTCTCTTAACCAGTGCTCAAAGCGGATGATTTTCTCGCGCTGAAAATGCGCTGGCGGGGCGACCAGAAAGAAGCTGTAGGCGGATTTTACCGCTATGGCGGCGGGGCATACCAACTGGCCCCGCTGCAGTAATTCATACACCAGGCTGAACCGCATCATCGCCAGGCCCTGTGCACTGAGCAGGGCTTCAACCAGCATGTTGGCATCTGAAACGTAGAGTTTGGATTTACTTCTTTCCATGGAAAACCCTAATGCCTCTTCGACTTCCGCACTGATGAATTGCACATCCGGTGCCTGATCAATCAGCATGGGCATGCTGCTCAGCTGAGGCCTGACAGGTTTGTTCGGGTCGAGCAGCGACGGGTGGCAGACCGGCAGTAAATAGTCTTCCAGTAATAAGCGTGATTCCAGACCGGGGTAGTCGCCGGTGCCAAAGCGGATGGCCAGATCCAGCGCCTTATCGTCAAAGCTCGCCAGCCCCAGGCTGGGCGTCAGGCGGATGTTGATATCCTCAGCGTGTTGCTGGAAAAAGCCCAGCCGCGGCACCAGCCAGCGGGCCGCAAAAGAGGGCAGTGCGCTAAGAGTAAGCTGATCCGGATAGGGGTCCTTACTGAGCTCCAGTATGCCTGTTTCGATATGCCGGAAGGCTTTGCTGATGTGGCTGAGCAACGCCTGGCCTTCAGCAGTCAGGCTGACTTCCCGGGTTTTACGCTGAAACAGGCGTACTTCAAGGTGTTCTTCCAGGCTGCGGATTTGCTGGCTGATGGCTGCCTGAGTGACATGCAGCTGCTCAGCGGCAGCCTTAAAACTGCTGCATTCTCCGGCGTGGCGAAATGCCTGCAGCGCTTTGAGGGGCGGTAATCGGTTCACCTGAGAAACATCCTGATTGTTATATGATTAAGTTTTTCTTAAGTATATGTAAAAACTAATCGTTTGTCGCTGCCGTCTGTGCAGGCAAGAATACTCCCATACAAAAACATAAATACAGGGCGAAATCACTGGTCATAACCTGTATGAGGAGTGCTGATAATGAGCGTATACAATCCATGCTATAAGACAGAAAAACTTAATTTGAATGCGGATTGCCTGAAGCAGGTTGTCAGCAACCGGGAAGCGCAGCAGGATTGCGTTCAGACATTCACAAAGCGGATTACCCTGCAGCTTAAGCACTGGTTACATAACTGGCGCAGCCGCCGGCAACTGGCCGGGCTGGATGCGGTAATGCTGAAAGATCTCGGTCTGAGCCGGGCGGATGCGCTGGCAGAAGCGGATAAGCCATTCTGGCGCTGAGAATGTCATCCGGGGCCGCTCCGGCTTCCTACAATTGCGCAATACCCTGGCGGATTTCCGGCAGGGTATTTTGTTATTCAGGGGGACGTTTTCCGATCGCTTTGCAGCCCATTAAAAAATATCTCTGAAATACGCCCCAGCAGACAGCTCGCGGGGCGGTGACGTTTCTGGTGCAGAGTCGTCCTGTATCTGGTCTATATGCGACCTGAGTCAGGTTTCTTATTGAAATTGGCTGTACTCTGTCTTATAAGAAGTTCTCGATTTTATGAGCTTTCTTTTATTAGCCTTATTTCGGGCGATTGCTTATTACCTTTTAAGGTGATTGCTTATTAAAAGGCGCTATGTAAAATAAGTAGATTCCCTAATGTGTCGATGGCTCAATCGGGGTAATTGTTTTTTTAGCGGTCACTAACCAAAATTTAAGATAGGGACGGTGTACGAATGAAAGTACTGGTAACTGTCAAGCGGGTTATCGATTACAACGTAAAGGTACGTGTAAAGTCTGATAACACTGATGTTGATCTAACCAATGTAAAAATGGCGATGAATCCTTTCTGTGAAATCGCTGTAGAAGAAGCGGTTCGCCTGAAAGAAGCGGGTGTTGCCAGTGAAGTTGTTGTTGTGTCTCTGGGCCCACAGGCTGCACAGGAGCAAATCCGTACCGCTCTGGCGCTGGGTGCTGACCGTGGCATTCTGGTTCAGACTGATGAAGTTCTGGAATCTTTGAACGTTGCTAAGCTGCTGACTAAGGTAATCGAACAGGAACAGCCTGGTCTGGTTATCATGGGTAAGCAGGCGATCGACAGCGATAACAACCAGACTGGTCAGATGCTGGGTGCACTGACAGGTATGGCACAGGGTACTTTCGCGTCTGAAGTTAAGATCGAAGGTGATAAAGCGCTGGTTACCCGTGAAGTTGATGGCGGTCTGCAGACCGTTGAGCTGGCAATGCCTGCTCTGGTTACAACCGACCTGCGTCTGAACGAACCACGTTACGCGTCTCTGCCGAACATCATGAAGGCGAAGAAGAAGCCGATGGATACAACTACGCCGGAAGAGCTGGGTGTAACTATCAAGGCGCACTCTGAAGTACTGCGTGTCGATACCCCTGAAGAACGTCAGGCTGGTATCAAGGTGGCGAGCGTTGACGAGCTGGTAGACAAACTGAAGAACGAAGCGAAGGTGATCTGATATGGCTACCTTAATCATTGCAGAACACGATAACTCCACGCTGAAAGCATCTACCCTGCACGCGGTAACTGCTGCTCAGCAAGTGGGTGGTGACATTGACGTACTGGTAGCCGGTAGCGGCTGTCAGGGTGCAGCTGATGAAGCTGCGAAAGTAGCAGGCGTTTCTAAAGTACTGGTTGCTGATAACGCTGCTTACGCGAATCAGCTGGCTGAAAACGTTGCTAAGCTGGTTGCTGAACTGGGTGCCGGTTACTCGCACATCGTGGCGACTTCTACTCCGGAAGCCAAGAACATTCTGCCACGCGCTGCTGCGCTGCTGGACGTAGGTCAGATCTCTGACATCCTGCGTGTCGACAGCGCCGATACTTTCGGCCGTCCGATCTATGCGGGTAACGCGATCGCGACTGTTAAGTCTCTGGATGCTATCAAGGTAATCACTGTTCGTGGTACTGCTTTCGAAGCAGCCGCTGCTGAAGGTGGTAGCGCAGCAGTTGAAGCGGTTTCTGCTGCTCACGATGCCGGTGTATCTTCTTTCGTCAGCGACGCAGTTGCTCAGAGCGACCGTCCTGAACTGACCTCTGCTAAAATCATCGTTTCCGGTGGTCGCGGTATGGGTAACGGCGAAAACTTTGCAATGCTGGATGCTGTTGCTGACAAGCTGGGTGCAGCGGTTGGTGCATCCCGTGCTGCGGTTGATGCCGGTTTCGTACCAAACGATATGCAGGTTGGTCAGACGGGTAAAATCGTTGCTCCGGACCTGTACGTTGCGGTTGGTATCTCCGGTGCGATCCAGCACCTGGCAGGTATGAAGGACTCCAAGATCATTGTTGCTATCAACAAAGATGACGAAGCGCCTATCTTCCAGGTTGCCGATTACGGCCTGGTAGCAGACCTGTTCGAAGCTGTTCCTGAACTGGACAGCAAGCTGTAATTACAGCTGAACTGAAAAAAAGCCGCCCGGGAGACCGCGCGGCTTTTTTGTTGCCTGCATTTCCGGCTGTTGTCAGCGGGCTGCTAACGGCCAGAAATGCGGTACTGAAAAACACCTTATTTCCCTGATATCAGTCACTTGTGTACATCCGAAAATGACGCAGTCAGGCAAGAAGCGGGTCTTGCTATTGCACGCTAGAGGTTCCTTAAAATGGCAAAATCAGGTATCTTTAGCCGCTGTTTTAAAGTTTCGTACGTTTTAGGGGCATCCCACGGGAAAGTGGGGCCCGCCCGGCGTGCACTTACCAAAGTGGATAGCTAATGATTATCAAACCAAAGATTCGCGGTTTTATTTGTACCACCACTCACCCAACCGGTTGTGAGCAAAACATCCAGGAGCAGATCGATCTGACCAAGGCTAAGGGTGCGATCGGGAACGGTCCTAAGCGAGTCCTGGTTGTTGGGTCCTCCAGTGGATACGGCATGTCTTCGCGGATTGCAGCAGCATTTGGCTGTGGTGCAGCTACCATAGGTGTATTCTTTGAAAAGCCGGCTACTGAGCGTAAAACCGGTACAGCGGGCTGGTATAACGCAGCTGCTTTCGATAAAAAAGCCCATGAAGCGGGTCTGTACGCGAAGAGCCTGAACGGCGATGCGTTCTCAAACGAAGCTAAGCAAAAAACCATTGATCTGATTAAAGAAGATCTGGGTCAGATTGATATGGTGGTTTACTCACTGGCTTCGCCGGTCCGTAAAATGCCGGAAACCGGTGAAGTTATCCGTTCCTGCCTGAAGCCGATCGGTGAGGTTTACCGTTCAACTGCAATCGATACCAACAAAGATGTGATTATCGATGCTGAAGTTGAGCCGGCCACGGATGAAGAAATCGCGAACACCGTGACGGTGATGGGCGGTGAAGACTGGGAACTGTGGATTAATCAGCTGAATGAAGCCGGTGTGCTGGCTGAAGGTTGTAAGACCGTTGCGTACAGCTACATCGGTACTGAAATTACCTGGCCGATCTACTGGGACGGCGCCCTGGGTCAGGCGAAGAAAGACGTTGACCGCGCCGCGGCTGCTCTGAATGAAACTCTGGGCAAGACCGGTGGCAGTGCCAACGTTGCGGTACTGAAGTCTGTAGTTACTCAGGCCAGCTCTGCAATTCCTGTGATGCCGCTGTACCTGTCTATGGTCTTCAAGATTATGCGTGAAGAAGGCGTGCATGAAGGCTGTATGGATCAGGTTTACCGTCTGTTTGAGACGGCGATTGCCGGTTCTGCCGGTCAGATGGATGATGAAAACCGCATGCGTATGGATGACTGGGAACTGCGTGATGACATTCAGCAGCAGTGTCAGGCGCTGTGGTCTCAGGTGACCAGCGATAACCTGTTCGACCTGACCGATTATCAGCTCTATAAAGACGAATTCCTGAAGCTGTTCGGCTTTGGCGTTGACGGTGTGGATTATGAAGCAGATGTCAGCCCGGAAGTTGAGTTTGATGTAATCGATATCTGATTGCATGAAAGCCTGTGAAAAACGCGCCCTGTGGCGCGTTTTTTTGTGTCTGTTTGCCGGCGTTTTTCAGGCTGATCCCCTCAACAGGAGGCGGTTCTTCAGTCAGGTCCGGCAGGGAGGGCAATAAAAAAACGCGCTGGTCAGCGCGTTTTTGTGTTTACCGGTTGGCGCTTTAGCCCTGACCGTTGCCGGATACCATCCAGATATCCAGTCCCTGAATGTCTTCAGGGTTCAGGGTACCGATGACCTGCTTGAAGCGGAACAGATTCAGCACGTAGTTGAAGCGTGCTTCAGCATAGTCGCGCTGGGCGCGGTACAGGTTCTGTTCTGCCTGCAGTACGTCTACAACGTTACGGGTACCGACATTGAAACCTTCTTCGGTAGCTTTCAGGGCGGTTTCACTGGAGCGGATGCTTTGCTGGCGGGCAGCAACGCTCAGGACGTCGGTAGACAGGTCGCGCAGCAGGCTGCGGGTATCCAGTCTGATGCCCTGATAGACGTCTTCGCGGTTCTGCAATGCTTCGTCCAGCCGGTATTCCGCTTCTCTGACACGGGAGCTGGTGCCACCGCCGGAGTAAAGTGGCAGGTTGAATGTCAGACCGATCTGGTTGGTTTCATTACGGTCATCGTTCAGGGTGTTACCCTTGTCCTGATCATGGCTGGCGGTGATAGATACCGTTGGCTTGTGGCCGCTACGGTTGACCCGGATCAGCTGACGGCTGGCTTCAACATTGCTGTCAGCAACCTGCAGGGACAGGTTGCCGTCCCGGGCCTTGCTCAGCCAGGCTTTGGCGTCGTTCGATTCAAGGTTTTCAATCGGGTATTTGGCGCTGAGTGTGTCGACGTCATTATAGCTCTGGCCAGACAGGCGTTCGATGGCTTCAAAGCTGTTATCCAGTTCACCTTCTGCCAGAATCCGGGCCACTTTAGCGTTGTCGTAAGACGCCTGTGCTTCATGGACATCCGTGACCGGAATCAGACCAACATCAAACTGGGCATTGACCTGATCAAGGCGGCGCTTAATGGCCCGTTCTTCTGCTTGGGTGGTTTCAAGGGTGTTTTTGGCCCGTAATACGTTCAGGTAGCTTTCCACGCTGCGGATGATCAGGTTCTGTTGAGCCTGATCGTATTGCAGCTGGGCTGAGTGGCTCAGGGCTTCACCACGTTTTACCCCGTGCCAGGCTGCCGAGTCGTAGATTGGCTGGCTCAGGCTGACAGTGTAACCGCTGTTATTGAAATTACGGGTCTCAGAGTCGTTACGGCTGGCATTGGCACTCAGGCTGATGGTCGGTCGCAGGCCTGCTTCCGCCTGCGGGATCGCTTCAGCACCGGCCAGCGCAGATGATGCAGATGCTTTGAGTTGCGGATCATGCTGTAAAGCTTGCTGGTAGATATCTGCCAGGCTGCCTGCCTGTACTGCAGCGGCCTGAATACAGCCTGCCAGCAGTGTCAGGCGGCAAAGATTAGTTACCATTTTCACGTTTGTTTTCCTTTCCTGTCAGCGTTTACTTGGTGGCGCTGTTAATTGTGCTATCGGTATCTTCGGCTGTTTCCTGGTAAGAAACCTGTTTGAACAGGCGCTTACCAAGATAACTGTATACCGTGGGTATTACAAATAGCGTAAGAATTGTGCCGAGGGTCATTCCTCCGACGATAACCCAGCCCAGTTGCTGGCGGCTTTCTGCACCGGCGCCGAAGGCGAAGGCCAGCGGGAATGCGCCCAGAACGGTTGCTGCAGTGGTCATCAGGATAGGGCGCAGACGCAGAGTTGCTGCTTCCAGAACCGCATCACTGACACTGGCCCCTTTTTCCTGCAGCTGATTGGCGAATTCAACAATCAGTATGCCGTGCTTGGTGACCAGGCCTATCAGGGTGATCAGGCCGATTTTACTGTAGATACTCAGTGACGCACCGGCAAAGTGCAGGGCCATCACCGCCCCGAAGATCGCCGGCGGCACAGACAGCATGATGATCAGCGGGTGCTTAAAGCTCTCGAACTGTGCCGCCAGTACCAGGAAGGTAAAGATAGCGGCCAGTGCAGCGGTGATCAGCAGGCTGTTGCTGGAGTTTTTAAACTCCCGGGACTGACCGCCGTAATCGTACAGGGTCTGGGGGCTGATTTCGGCCATCGCCTGTTCAATAAAGTCCAGTGCTTCGCCGACGCTGTAACCCGGGGCCAGAATTGCCTGGAAGGTAACCGACTTCATTTTATCGAAGTGGTTAAGCTCCTTCGGTGCAACGCTTTCCTGTACATCTACCAGGTTCGACAGCTGGATCATTTCGTCATTCTGGTTACGCAGGTACAGGTTGCTCAGGTCCGCAGGGTTGCTGCGTTCGTCAGGCTGTACCTGAACGATGACGTCGTACTGTTCGCCGCCTTTTTTGAAGCGGGTTACCTGGCGGCTGGCAATATAGGTTTCCAGCGTCCGGCCAATCAGGCTGATGTCTACACCCACTTCAGAAGCCTTGTTGCGGTCAACATCAATGGCCAGTTCAGGCTTGTTGAGCTTCAGGTCGACATCCGGCTGGATAAAGCCCGGATTCTGCAGTATCCGCCCCATCAGCTGATCAGAAATGCCCTGCAGCTCGGCATAGTCACTGTTGGACTTAATGATGAACTCAACCGGGCGTGAGATAAAACTCTGGCCAAGGGAGGGCAGGTTCATCGCGAATGACATGGTGCCGGTGACGCCGCCAAACAGCTGAGGTGTCAGCTCTGCCGCAATGGATTGCTGGCTGCGTTGCCGTTCTTCCCAGGGCTTCAGGGAGATGAAAGCCATGGAGTTTGTTTCGGTCGGGAAGCCGACGATGCTGAAGTTGTGGCGGCCTTCCGGGATCGCGCTCAGCATGCCCTCTACCTGACGGGCGTACCTGTCGACGAAGCCAACTGATGCGCCGTCCGGGGCGATGGACATGGCGAGAATGTCGCCGCGGTCTTCGGTGGGAGCCAGTTCCTGCGGCAGTTGGGTATAGAAATACCAGCTGCCAAAAACGCTGCCCGCCATGATGGCCAGTGCCAGCACACGGGAGCGCAGGACGAACTTCAGGGTGGTGGCATAGCCGTTATTCAGGGCAACAAGCCAGCCTTCTACCAGGTTGAACAGGGCGCTGTGGCGTTTTTCATGCTTTAACAGGCGTGAAGCCATCATAGGTGACAGGGTCAGGGCGATGAAGGTTGAAACCACCACGGCTCCCGCCAGTGTCAGCGAGAATTCAGTGAAGAGTTTGCCGGTTCTGCCGGGGGTGAAAGCAACCGGGGCAAATACAGCCACCAGTGTCAGGGTGGTGGCAATCACGGCAAAGCCGATCTCACGGCTGCCTTTGAAGGCTGCCTGGATAGGGGTCATACCGTTTTCTACATGCCGGTAAATGTTCTCCAGCATAACGATGGCATCATCCACCACCAGGCCGATTGCCAGTACCATCGCCAGCAGGGTCAGGGTGTTCACACTGAAGCCCATGAAATACATCATGGCAAACACACCGATCAGTGACAGTGGAATGGTGATGACCGGGATCAGGGTGGCACGCAGATTACGCAGGAAAAAGAATATTACCAGTACGACCAGGCCGCTGGCCTGCAGAATGGTGCTGAAGACTGAATCAATCGACTTGGCAATGAAGATCGATGAATCATAGGCGATCTTAACCTTGATGCCTTCCGGCAGGTTGGACTGGATCTGCGGCAGACGTTCTTTAATGCCGTTGGACACGTCCAGCGGGTTCGCCGTGGATTGCTTAACGACACCCAGTGCGATGGCGGTTTCGCCATTAAAACGTGACAGGTTACGGTCATCTTCAGGGGCAATGTTTACCGTGGCAACGTCGCGAATACGGACCGGGTAACCTTCATCGTTACGGATAATGATGTCGTTGAACTGTTCGACGGTATTCAGGTCCGTACGGGACAATACGCTGAATTCACGTTGTGAACTTTCGATCCGGCCGGCCGGAATTTCGACGTTCTGTTTGTTCAGGGCGTCTTCAATGTCCTGAGGAATGACTTTATAGGCCGCCATACGGGCCGGGTCCAGCCAGATCCGCATGGAATAGCGGCGGTCACCGAACAGCAACACGTTCGCCACGCCGGACACAGTTTGCAGCGGATCTTTCACCAGCCGGTCGGTCAGGTCGGACATGAGCATCGGATCGTGGCGGTCTGACGACAGCGCCAGCCAGATAATCGGCTGCGCATCCGCTTCAGATTTACTGGTAACCGGCTCATCAACGTCGTCGGGCAGATCGCCACGTACCCGGCCAACCCGGTCGCGGACATCGCTCGCCGCATCATCCGGGTCGCGGTCCAGTTTGAAGGTCACTGTGATCTGGCTGGTCTCGGAGCGGCTGATAGAGCTGATGAAATCAACCCCTTCGATGCCGGACAGTGAGTCCTCAATGATCTGGGTAACCTGACTTTCAATGATGGATGCGCTGGCGCCGGGGTATTTGGTTTCCACGGTCACCACCGGTACATCAATTTTGGGATATTCCCGTACGGTTAACCGGTCATAGGCAATGGCGCCGATCAGCAGGATCAGCAGACTCATTACACTGGCCAGTACCGGACGCTGGATACTGATATCAGAGAGGATCATTACTCAGACTCCCCGGCAGCAGGCTGGCTGCCATCCACGAAAATCGGGGTGACCGGCATGCCGGGGAACAGTTTTAACTGACCGGCGGTCACCACGACGTCATCGGCGTTCAGGCCGTTGGCAATGTGCACTTCAGCGCCGCGACGCTGGCCAATTTCAACCTTGACCATCTCGATGCTGTTATCGACCACTTTATAGACGAAGAACTTGTTATTCTTCGGGATGATGGCTTCTTCCGGCACCATGACGGCAGCATCCAGGCTGTCCAGCAGAATCTGTACTTTGGCAAACAGACCCGGCCGCAGTTTCAGTTCCGGATTGGGTACCCGGGCGCGAACCAGTACGTTATGGCTGCGGTCGTTGATGCTTGGGGAAATGGCATAGATTTCACCGCTGAAAGACTCGCCGCGCAGGGCATCGCTGTTCAGTTCGATAGTCTGGCCAGGTCTCAGCCGGGCAAAGAACTTTTCCGGTACCCGGAATTCAACTTTCATGGTGTGGTTATCCACCAGCTCTACCAGGTCATCGCCGGCATTAACATAATCCCCGGGGCTTACCTGACGCAGGCCAATGCTGCCAGGATATGGGGCAGTGATGGTCATTTTGGATAAGCGGGTTTCGGCCAGCGCCTGCTGAGCCTGATCAACCCGTAGCTGGGCCAGTGCGGAGTCGCGGTCCTGCTGAGAGCCGACCCGTTTTTTTGACAGGCTGTCCGCCCGTTTAAACGCGATCTGGCTCAGGGCGACCCGGGCTTTCGCCTGCTGCAGTTCAGCGGCATAGATGGCGGTGTCCAGTTTAATCAGTGGCTGCCCCTGTTTAACATTGCTGCCTTCTTCGAACAGCACCTCACGGATAACACCGCTCTGTTCAGGGCGCAGAATAACGGCTTCGTTGGCGGTCAGGTTGCCTACCACTTCGATGGTGTCATCCAGCTGGGTGGTGGTGGCATGCACGACTTCAGCCGGTAGCCCCTGAGGAGCCTCTTCGGCGGCCAGACTGATACCCGGTGTCAGTATCAGGCTGGTCGCGCAGGCCAGCAGGTAATGTTTTATCGGCTTCATGCGTTGTTCTCCTGGCTTTCGCCGTCGGGGGCTTTAAAAAGGGTAAAAAGTGTATCTACAGTTTCCTGCAGGGGTTGGGTTGAACCGCTGACCTTGGTTCTGAGCAGGGCGCCCTGCCAACTGTCCCAGAACAGTTTTGCCATCGCTTCAACCGGCATATCTGTTCGTACATCACCTTCCTGCTGTGCAACGATAAGGTCTTCCGTGATGTAGCCAATGACTTCATCAGATGAGGCCTCAATAACCTTGCGGAAGGACTCGCTGAGATTACCCACTTCGCCCATCAGGTTGGTGAGCAGGCAGCCGCACAGGTTGGGGTCCTGTCCGTAACCATCCACAAAGGTGTCTGTCATGACACGGATCTGCTGCAGTCGGCGGCCTTCGGTGGTGGCAAAGTGATGCTGCCATTTGGCATTTTCCAGCGCGTGATGGTAGTTCAGCACTTCAACGGCAAACTGTTCCTTACTTTCGAAGTAATTGTAAAAAGACCCTTTAGGCACCTGGCAGGCATCAAGGATCTCTTTTATACCGGTACCGTGATAACCGCGCCGGTTAAACAGTTCCATGCCTTTTTGCAGGATGGTTTCCCGGTTATGTTCATTGCGTTTTGGTCGGTTCATGATCTGCGTCTTAACTTTTTCTTAACCCGGACTGTGTTGTAATAATAAGTTTTTTATTATTAATTAGACCGGTCGTCTTAAAACTGTGCGTCGATTCTATATCAGGCGTTTCACCTTGCCAAGTTTAGCGGTGATTTGAATCTTTAATCATTCAGATAAAATATTTTAATCAAACGGCGATTTCACCGTGAGCTGAGTTTTGTAACGATTTGTTAAGCGCTCAGGCTGGAGTCGCAGATCTGTCGGTACATTGCTGACAGAATCCCCCGTGTTATGGCTGTCTGCGCCATCTCAGCAGGCTATGGGTCAGCAGGGTGAAAATCACCACCGAGCCGCCCTGTAGGGTGGATGTGGGCGGTACTTCATTCAGGATCAGCCAGACCCATAATGGCCCCAGTGCAGTTTCCAGTAACATCATCATGCTGACTTCTGCGGCGGGAATCCGCATAGGGCCAAGGGTAATAAGGATGAAGGCGGCGGGCAGGACAACCACGCAGAGGGCAATAATCCACAGCCAGTCCCGGGGTGCCAGGATAAACGGGTTGGCAAAACCGGCGGCAATCACGGCCATGATGATACCGGCGAGGATGAGGGCCGGGGTCATGTCCCGGGAGCGGGCATGCCGGTCGTTCACGAATTTAGCCGAAATGCCAAGGCAGCAGAGCACTGCAAATACATCGCCGAGCATTTTGCCGCTGTGCCAGCCGTCTCTCAGTACCCAGATAATGCCCCCCATACAGATGAAGATGGCAATCCAGGTAATGGGCGGGGATCTCTCTTTTAGGAAAATATGTGCCAGTACGGCAGAAACCATAGGGGTTGCGCTGATAATGACCAGTACATTCGCCACTGAAGTGATTTTAATGGCGGTGACAAATGAAAAACTGCTGATGGCAAAGAGGATGGCAGAGCGTAACATGGCCGCATCCAGCTGCAGTATTCTGTTTGCTGGCCGGTAAGTTTTACACCAGATGTATACCACCAGACTCAGCAGGCTGCCACGCCAGAAAATCAGCCCGAAGGAGTGGGCGTCAATCAGCCGGATCAGCAGGGCGTCAAAGCTGAGAATGGTTACCCCCAGTGCGGTCAGCAGTGCGCCTTTGAGGTATTCATTATGCATACGGGCGGGTTACCGGATAATGCGGATTGGGGGCTGACTGATAAAGGGGTGGCACGGTGATTTCACTTCCCTGTCTGAGTGTCGTTATCCGGAAATACGTTAAAGGCTGTTTTATATCATCTTTATCAGGCTTAAGTCCTGTACGGAGATGAAGAGTATCCCCGTGATGCCGGCAAGTTGCAGTATAATGAAGCAAAAACAGGAGGGTCTATGTTCACCGCTGAAACAACCGCACTGATTGTCATTGATGTACAGGGTAAGCTGGCCCGCAGTATGTATAACGCCGAAGCCATGTTGCAAGGCATCACTTCTGCTGTCCGGGGGGCACAGATCCTGGGCATTCCAGTGTTACATATTGAACAGTACCCGCAGGGGTTGGGGCACACGGTGCCGGAAGTCGCCGGGCTGCTCCCGGATCAGGTGGCGATGACAAAAACCACGTTTGACTGCTGTGGTAATCCGCAGATCGTTGAGGCTATCCGGGCGATGGCGCGGCCTAACCTGCTGGTCTGTGGTCTTGAAGCACATATCTGTGTGTATCAGTCGGTCCGCAGCCTGCTGTCACATGGCTATCAGGTAGAGCTTATTGCCGATGCTGTATCGTCCCGTACTGCGGAAAACCGCACGCTGGGGCTGGAACGGATGCTGGCGGCCGGTGCCCGGGCAACGTCAGTGGAAATGTGTTTGTTTGATCTGGTGCAGGATGCTGCCAGCCCGTCTTTCAGACAGCTGCTACCCTTATTTAAGTAGCAGGCTTTCAGCCGTTATCGTTGACGGCTCAGGTGATAAAGCTGCCAAGTAGCGACAGACGCTGTTAGTATGCTGCGACGAAAGTTTTACGTGTTCTGTGCCTTCGCCATCGGGGCGGTTGCAGATTCAGACAATGTTTAAATGGAGTTAAAAATGTTTGATTTAGGTATTACTCAGGGCGGTGTAACAGCAATTGTGCTGGTTATGCTGACCCTGCTGATCATTTTCATGGGGGCTAAAGTTGTTCCGCAGGGCTATGGCTGGACGGTAGAGCGTTTTGGACGTTATACCCGCACCCTGCCGCCGGGCCTTCACATCATTATCCCGTTCATTGATACCATCGGTCACCGTCAGAATATGATGGAACAGGTGCTGGATGTGCCACCACAGGAAGTTATCAGCTCAGATAACGCGATGGTCACCACCGATGCGGTCTGTTTTTTTCAGGTGCTGGATGCTGCCAAATCAAGCTACGAAGTGAATGACCTGTACCGGGCGATGCAGAACCTGGTAATGACCAATATCCGGGCGGTCGTCGGGTCTATGGAGCTGGACCAGATGCTGTCTAACCGGGATTCAATTAACGGCACACTGTTGTCGAAGGTGGACGAAGCCACTGATCCCTGGGGCGTGAAAGTGACCCGGGTTGAAATCCGTGATATTTCTCCGCCGGCAGATCTGGTGGAAGCGATGGCCAACCAGATGAAAGCTGAGCGGGAAAAGCGCGCAGCCATTCTGAATGCTGAAGGTGAACGTCAGGCGGCAATTGCGGTGGCGGAAGGTGAAAAGCAGGCAGCAATTTTACGCGCAGAAGGTAATAAAGAAGCCGCTTTTCGTGAAGCGGAAGCCCGTGAGCGTGAAGCAGAGGCAGAAGCCCGTGCGACGCAGATGGTGTCTGAAGCGATTTCCCAGGGTAACCCTCAGGCGCTGAATTACTTTGTTGCGCAAAAATACGTTGAGGCTCTGCAGGGTGTTGCGTCAGCTGAAAACAGCAAGGTCATTATGATGCCGCTGGAAGCCAGCAATGTGATTGGCTCGGTTGCCGGTATCAGTGAGTTGCTGAACGCTACTAAGATTAAAGGATAAGGGCCGGGTAATGTCTGAGTTTTTTACTGAGCTGAGTCCCTGGCACTGGTTAATTCTGGGCATGGTATTGCTGGGGTTTGAGGTGCTTGGCAGCGCTGGCTTTCTGCTGGGGATTGCGCTGGGTGCGCTGTTGCAGGCGGTTATTTTATTTGTTGTTCCGGATATGGCCTGGCACGTGCAACTGCTGATATTTGCACTGGCCTCGGTGATTTTTACCTTGCTGTACTGGCGTGTATTCCGCCGTTTCAACGACCGCAGTGATCAGCCGCTGCTGAATGACCGCGCTGCTCAACTGATTGGCCGTCAGTTAGTGCTGGCCGGTCCGATAGAGAACGGGCTGGGTAAAATACAGATCGGCGACACGCTGTGGCGGGCTCAGGCGGACGCAAATATCCCGGCGGGCAGCAAAATTGAGATTATTGACAGTCAGGGCATGGTGCTGATTGTCAGACAGGTTGACTGACCGCACGGAATGGTTTGAAAAGAACGCCGGTTTCCTTATCAGGAACCGGCGTTTTTTTATGGGTGGATTGTCTGAGTGCGGTGAACGTTTGTTTGAAAGGGCTGTCCCAACGTGTCTGCCTGAATGTTCGTCGCCGGATGACGGATGCATACGGGGCGGCTATGCTTTTGTGTGTGGCCGACATCTGACAGGCAGTTCTGTTAACACATAATTAGAAAGAGGCGCGTTATGATGAGAGGGTTATGTCTCCTGCTCTCGGTGTTCATACTTGGAGGATGTATTGCTACCCGGCAGTTTCAGGAGGAAACCAATCAGTTAGCCGCACAGGCTGCTGAACAGTGCAGTAATACCCAGACGCGCATGGATGAGCAATTTGCTGCACAGAATAAAGTGCTGAAAGCGTTGCAGCGTGAAACTCAGGCGCTGCAACAGGATGCCAAAGACCGTCAGGCGATGATTGTTGCTGCCAGTGCAGAACAGTCCTGCGGCCAGCTGCGAAAATCGCTGAATAATAAGACAGTCGTAGGGGCGGTTGAGTGGTCTCAGATAGACTACGGCAGCCATCAGAGCGTTGCCAAGGCCCGCATGGATACCGGTGCCACCACCTCCTCAATCAGTGCCCGGAATATTTCAGAATTTGAGCGCAACGGTGAGCGTTGGGTACGGTTTACCCTGGCGGATGATGAAGAGGTGTCCCTTAAGCTGGTCCGTTACGCGAATATCCGTCAGGCATCTTCTCAGAAAGATAAGCGCTGGGTGGTGAAGCTGGGCATCAAGCTGGGCAATATTACGCAGATCGCCGAATTTACCCTGAAAGACCGCAGCCACCTTAATTACGATGTGCTGGTTGGGCGCAATCTGCTCAAGGATCTGATGGTGGTGGATGTTGCCCGACGCTATGTGCTGGGGAAAAAGCCTGAGCTTGCCGTTAATATTCCCCCGGCGAATTAGGAGATAGTATGCAGCAGAAAATTCCCTTTTATCTGTTGGTCATATTATTGATCTGTCTGGGCATGGGCAGTGCTGTATACCGCCATATTAATCTTGAAATACCCTGGCTGCCCGGTGAAACCCGGGAAGTCTGGAGTGTTGAGGCCCGGGTGGAATTTACCGCACTGGATGAGCCGGTCATTGCGCAAATGGCCATTCCTGAAACTCAGCAGGGTTTTACCCTGCTTGAACAAAGCACCGCTTCTCCAGGATTTGGCCTGAGTTACCTCACAGAAGAAGACATTCCGGCGGTGCGCTGGTCTACTCAGGAGGCCGTGGGTAAACAGGTTTTGTACTACCGGGCACAGTTTTTACTGGATGAGCAGCAACAGCGACCCTGGCCGGATGCGCCGGACGTGCTGGCGGCGCCTATTCTGTCTGAAACCACCGCTCTGGTAGCTGAGCGGCTGATTGAACAGGCGCGGCAGCAGGCGGCGGATCAGATTACCATGGCGGCCCAGTTACTGAATCTACTGCAGTCTGACGATCAGCAGGTGCAGTTATTATTGCAGGAACGTTCGGTTGAAGAAGCGGCGATGTTGCTGATGCAACTGGCGGCGATTCCGGCCCGTCAGGTGACGGCATTACGGCTCAAAAACAGTCGTCGTAATCAGGACAGCCGGGCCTATCTGATGGTGTATGACACGGTTCATGAAGTGGAAACGGAAAGTCAGCGGGTGGCGTTCTTTAATCTGGCGACCGGAAAGGAAGGGCGTCCACAGCGGTTGCTTATCTGGGAGCTGGGGGATCGGCCGCTGATTGATCTGGAAGGCGGGCGCAATACCCGTATCAGCTTCTCGATGCAGCGGGATGTTGCGCCGGTGCAGCAGGCGCTGGAGCAGAAGTATTCAGATGTCAGTGCAATGCAGATTTCCCTGCACAGCCTGCCACTGGAAGAGCAGAAGCTGTTTCGCGGCTTACTGCTGATTCCGGTAGGCGTCATGATGGTAATGCTGATGCGGGTGCTGGTCGGCCTGCGTACCTCAGGTACGTTTATGCCTGTACTGATTGCGCTGGCGCTTATGCAGACGGCGCTGGGAGCCGGCCTTGCAGGGTTTGTTCTGCTGGTGGTTTCAGGGCTGATGGTCCGCAGTTATCTTTCCCGGCTGAATCTGTTGCTGGTGGCAAGGATCAGTGCGGTGATCATTATCGTTATACTGCTCACGGCCACATTCTCTGTCATCGCCTATAACCTGCGCATTGTGGAAGGGCTGAATATCATTTTCTTCCCGATGATTATCATTGCCTGGACGATTGAGCGGATGTCCTTGCTGTGGGAAGAAGAAGGCGGCGGTGAAGTGATGAAGCAGGGCGGTGGTTCCCTGCTGGTGGCGTTGCTAGCGTATCTTGTGATGTCTAATCAGTATGTGCAGCACCTGACGTTCAATTTCCCGGGGCTGCAGCTTGTGTTGCTGGCAATGGTGTTGCTGCTGGGCAGTTATACCGGTTACCGGCTGGTTGAGCTGTTCAGATTCAGCGCCCTGCACGGACGTAACAAAGGCGCTTCAGAGTGAGCTGGTTTATATCCCCCCGGCGTCTGCGGGAACAGGGCGTGCTGGGTATGAATCAGCGAAATATTGAATACATCTCCGGCTATAATGACCGGCGGCTGTTTCCCCTGGTGGATGACAAATTAAAGACCAAGCAGCTGGCGATAGCTGAAGGTTTGGCTGTCCCGCCACTGGTGGGGGTCATCGAATACCAGCATCAGGTAAGTACCATCGGTGAGCTGCTGAAGACCCAGGATGCGTTTTGCATTAAACCGTCCAAGGGCAGTGGCGGCAAAGGTATTCTGGTGATTCATGATCATGATAATCAGGAATATTTTAAGCCGAACAACCAGTCATTATCTCTGGCGGATATCAAGCGGCACACCTCGAATATTCTGGCGGGGCTGTTCTCGCTGGGCGGTCAGCCGGACAAGGCTATTATCGAGTATCTGATTCATTTTGATGAGTCGTTTGCCAATTACAGTTACGAAGGGGTGCCGGATATCCGGATCATTGTCTTCAGGGGCTTTCCTGTCATGGCGATGATGCGGTTGTCGACAGCGGCTTCCGACGGAAAGGCGAATCTGCATCAGGGGGCAGTGGGAGTCGGTATCGACATTGTAACGGGCAAGGCCAGTTATGCGATTCAGCATGACCGGCCTGTGGCGAAGCACCCTGACACCGGCATGCTGTTATCTGATATCTGTATTGAGGGCTGGCCTGATTTGCTGAGCATGGCGGCCCGTTGTTACGAAATGTCCGGGCTTGGCTATCTTGGCGTGGATATTGTGCTTGACGAGCGTCAGGGGCCAATGCTGCTGGAGCTGAATGCCCGTCCGGGACTGGCGATTCAGATTGCCAATAACAATGGCTTACTGAAGCGCTTTGACGCCATTTCTGCGCTGGAAGATACCCATATGTCGCCTGAGCAGAGGGTGGCATTTGTACAGCGTTCGTTCGCTGTACCGCCTTTATAAATTAAAAAAGGGCTGGACGCCGGGCAGGAATAGCATAACAATGCCCGGCTTTATTCTGGCCCTGGTGCCAGCCTCCGATAATCTCATAGTGGTTGCTCAAAACAGCGCGCATGTCAGCAAACAGGAAAGGTGTAGTGTCCAGATCCCAGACCGGCAAACAGGTAAAATCCGGATTGCATCCGCGCAACAAACACCGTTTCGGATATGATTTTGACGCGTTGCAAAAGGTGCTGCCGGAACTGGCGGGCTTTGTGACCGATATCCGTGGCAGGCAAAGTGTTGATTTTTCAGATCCTCAGGCGGTTCGCTGTCTCAATCAGGCATTGCTTAAATTTCACTACGGCATCGCATTCTGGGAGTTGCCGGAGGGGTATTTATGCCCGCCGGTTCCCGGCCGGGTTGACTACGTGCATCATCTGGCGGATCTGCTGGCAGAAACCGCCGGTGTTCAGCAGCCGCCAAAAGGCAGAACGTTGCGGGGGCTGGATATTGGTGCCGGGGCTAATGGTATTTATCCGTTGCTGGCGAGCCGTGAATATGGCTGGAAGATGCTTGGCAGTGATATTGATCCGCTGTCTGTTCAGGCTGCGAGCCTGGTGGCGCAGTCAAATCCTGCTGTAAAAACCCTGATTGAATACCGTTTACAGCCCCGTGCTGAGAGTATTTTCAACGGTCTGGTTGCGCCGGGTGAACAGTTTGACTTTACGATGTGTAATCCGCCGTTTCACGGGTCAGCTGAAGAGGCGCAGGCAGGCTCCCGGCGTAAGGTTACCAATCTGTCCCGGTCAAAATCTTCGGTGACCGGAAAGGGTTCGGCTGACGCTGCAGCGGTGCCGCTGAACTTTGGCGGGCAGCACAATGAATTGTGGTGTAAAGGCGGCGAGGCTGAGTTTATCGGTCGTATGATCCGGGAGAGTAGAGACATTGCCGGGCAATGCCTGTGGTTTACCAGCCTGGTGTCGAAACAGGATACCCTCCGGCGTCTGAAGCAATCGCTTAAAAAAGCGGGTGCTGCTCAGGTGCGGGTTGTTGAAATGGCGCAGGGGCAAAAAATCAGCCGCTTTATCGCCTGGACGTTTATGACGCCGGATCAGCAAAGTGCCTGGACGGCAAGCTGGCGCTGAGCCGTCAAACTGTTTTTGCAGCCTGCTCAGGCTGGCCGTAAGCTTTCGATGAGTAAGTCGTTGGCAATTGTTCCCAGGGTTTTTATGGCCGGCTCCATTCTTGGGTCCTGACTGTTACGGCAATTAATCCGCATGTGATTTTTATATTTGTGAGTGGCTGAAAACAGCGGTCCCGGAGCAATGTTTATTCCCTGCAGGCCAGCACGCCGGTTCAGTTCAACAGCGTCAATGGCATCCGGCAGTTCGATCCACAGCAGATAACCTCCCTGAGGGTAACTGATACGTGTGTTCTGGGGCATATGCCGGGTGAGAAGGCTGATGACTGTATCCCTGTCACGCTGATAGTTCTGGCGCATTTTACGCAGGTGTTTCTCATAGTATCCCTGTGCGACAAACTCCGCCACTGCCAGTTGATTCAGGGTGGCAGTGCTCATACTTGAGACATACTTCATCATCATGACTTTATCAAAGTAACGGCCGGGGCAGACCCAGCCAATGCGCAGGCCTGCCGCCAGGGTTTTAGAAAACGATGAGCAGAGAATAACCCGGCCATCGGTATCATAAGATTTGATACTGCGGGGGCGGGGCAGTTTATAGCTGAGGTCGCCGTAGATATCATCTTCAATCAGTGGAATATCAAATTTTGCCAGTAACTCCAGCAGGGCAGGCTTATGTTCATCCGGCATACTGTAACCCAGGGGGTTATTGTTGGTCGGGGTCAGTAAACAGGCTTTAACGGGCCATTGATGTAATGCTGTTTCCAGAGCAGCCAGGCTGATGCCCGTTTCCGGATGAGTGGGGATTTCCAGCGCTTTTACACCGCTCATTTCTATGGCTTGCAGGGATCCGAAAAAATTGGGTGAGTCTACGACGACGATGTCTCCCGGTTCAGTCACTGCTCTGAGGCTGCTGGCCAATGCTTCCTGGCAACCGCTGGTCACTATGATGTCTTCCGGGGTGACGCTGCAACCGGAGTCGATCATCATCCGGGCTATCTGGCGGCGCAATTCGGCTGCACCACGTACATGGTCATAATTAAACAACCGCTTTGTCGTGGTTTTGCTTAGCTCAGCCGTCAGTTTGAGAAGAGGATTCAGGCTCGGTGCTTCGCAGTCAGGTACGGCAATACTGAGTTGAAAAACATTCTCTTCTCCGTAGTCATCCATGATATGCAGCAGGTTATGCCACTCCGGTAGGCTCATGGGCCTGAAGGTTGGTTGGCTGGTTTGTGGCAGAGGCGGTGGGCTGA
This sequence comes from Aliamphritea hakodatensis, assembly GCF_024347195.1. Lineage (NCBI taxonomy): Bacteria > Pseudomonadati > Pseudomonadota > Gammaproteobacteria > Oceanospirillales > Oceanospirillaceae > Aliamphritea > Aliamphritea hakodatensis. Next base: position 3,238,301 of record NZ_AP025281.1, on the reverse strand, counting down.
TCTGCTGTGTCACAAAATAACCTGACTTGGGTCTGGCCTCGGCCTTCCCGTTTTCTACCAGCAGGGCATAGGCTTCCTGAACGGTTGAAATACTGACGCCGTGTTCCTGACTGGTGGCTCGGATTGACGGCAGTTTACTGCCTCCGGGATAGTATCCCTGATCTATACGCTGCTGCAGGTTATCTGCAAGTTGCTCATACAGTTTCATTGTGTGACTCCGGTACAGACGTTACAGCATGACAATTGTGTGCTGGTTAACCGGTACAGATCAGTGTTTGTATATCTGTACCGGTTTTTATTTTATGTATTTGAATCTGTAATGGTATCAGATATCTCCTTAAGCTGTATTCAGTTTAAATAAGGAGAGTGTTATGACGCCGTTAGTGAACCCATTAAAAGGACGTGCAGGCCGCAGCCGACCGCTGCTGGTCGCCATAAGTGCCAGAATTGGCCGCCTACTGATACTGACGCGGGGGGCTTCAGCGGCCTGTATTTTTAATTATCGCAGCCGTCTTCAGCTAAAGATGCTGGATGATGATGCCCTGAAAGATATTGGTATCAGCCGGGCTGATGCGCTGTCTGAAGCACATAAGCCCTGCTGGAAAAACAGTCGGGGATAACGGGATGCATGCTGTGTATGGCTGAGAATATTTCAGGTCAGCGATAAATATCTGAATTGTAAAACCCATAATGGGATATCGTGTGCTGCTGAACTGTGATCAGGCGAGGGAAGCAGTTGCACCCGCCTAGCAAGTAATTGTAAGGTCTTAGGTATACTGTTCAGGGATAAGAGGCGATTAAATGCACAAATCGAATGTTCTTCAGTCACGTATTGATGCGCTATTGAATGTACTCTCTGAGGATGTTCTGGTACTGAGTCAGGCCGGAACTGTTATCTTTTCTTCTCATAGCAACTCTTCGTTACCCTGGGGGGGCGATGATGCGTTGCTGGGAAAAAATCTTGCGGACATCTTTCCGGATAGCATTACCGAATCCTTGCAGGGCATGATTGATCAGGCCCTCAGTCATAATAAGGTGCTGACACAAGAGATTCTCCTGGATCCTGCTCATATTCCTTATCTGAAGGATCAGGGCATGAAAACTGCTTGCTGGGTAGAAGCGCGGTTGGCTCCGTCTGCTGGCGATGAGCCGAGTGTGGTATGCCGGATCGAAGATGTTTCCCAGCGGAAAAAGTCAGAACGGGAACGTTCCCGGGTACACCGTGACCTGCTGACCGGCATGTATAACCAGCAGGCGCTGATGCCGGTACTGGCCCAGTCGATGGCACAGGCTCAGCGTTATGACTGGATCTGCAGTCTGATGATCATCAGTGTGGACAACCTGCAGGACATAAACGATAAGTATGGCTGGGATGCCGGCGATGAAATCCTGAAAGCCATGGCGGTTTCACTGAATCAGATGAAGCGTACCGCAGACTTCCTGGCCCGGGTGGGGGAAGATGACTTCGCTATTCTGTTGCCGGAAACCAACGAAGCGCAGGGGGTTCTCGCCGCAGACCGGGTAAAGAAGATGGCTGCAGAGCTGGCGCAGGATGCTGAAGTATCCAGTGTGCCCTTTACCCTGAGTGTCGGGGTGGCGACCCTGAATGATGAGGACGACAACGCCGAAATTATGTATGCCCGTGCTGACAGTTATCTGCGCGAAGCGAAAGCGCTGGGTGACAGCATTATTGGCGATCTTGAGTCATGATCAGGCGGGTTTAGAAGCATTAAAAAAGGCGCCTGGTGGCGCCTTTTTTGTGTCTGCTCAGATGTGTGGCCTGAAAAAAATCAGCCGGTAATGCCCGGGTAATCTTGCAGCGCACTGATCAGTGCTGTCATTTCTTCATCAGTGCCGATGGAGATGCGCAGGTAGTTTTCGATGCCCGGCTTTTTGAAGTGCCGCACCAGCAGGTTTTTACTGCGCAGATAAGTCATCAGGTCAGCACCGGCAATTTGTTGGTGGCTGGCAAACACAAAGTTACTGGCCGACGGAATCACGTTGAAGTTCAGCGCTTCCAGCTGTTCAGTGGTCCATTCGCGGCTGCTGATGATCTTTTGCGTGGTTTCCCGGAAGTATGTTTCGTCTTCAATCGAGGCAACCGCACCGGCAATAGCCAGGCTATCCAGCGGATAAGAGTTGAAAGAATTCTTAACCCGTTCCAGGCCGTCAATCAGATCTTCATGGCCCAGCGCATAACCTACCCGAAGCCCCGCCATGCTGCGGGATTTCGAAAAGGTCTGAATAACCAGTACATTGTCGTATTTACGAACCAGTTCAACCGCGGATTCACCGCCAAAGTCGATGTAAGCTTCATCAACAATGACCAGAGATTCGGTGTTCACCTTTAACAGCGCTTCGATCTGTTCCAGAGGCAGTACCCGGCCGGTTGGAGCATTCGGGTTGGCAAAAATAATACCGCCGTTTGGCTGCTCATATGCCTTCAGGTCAATGTTGAAGTCCTGATCCAGCGGTAGCTGGGTATAGGCAATGTCATACAGGTTGCAGTAAACATCGTAAAAACTGTAGGTGGTTTCCGGCAGCAGGATCGGGTGTTCCTGACGGAAAAATGCCATAAACGCCAGTGCCAGAACTTCATCGGAACCGTTACCGACAAATACATTTTTATACTCCAGGCTGAAGTAATCTTTCAGGGCATTTTTCAGCAGCGTGGCTTCAGGGTCACAGTAAAGTTTGAGCCGCTCTTTAGGGTAATCATTCAGAGCAGCGATAGCATGGGGCGATGGCGGATACGGGTTCTCGTTGGTGTTGAGTTTGATCAAACCGCTTTGCTTTGGCTGCTCACCGGGGACATAAGGGGTGAGCGAATTGATTGCCGGGCTCCAGTACTTACTCATCTTGATTCACTATTCAGAAGGTTGATTACGCCTGATCACGCATAACTTGCGTGAATAAACAGGCCGGCTAGGATAGCAAAGAATGCAGACAGCTTACAGAGGCCGTCAAACCGGGCACAAAGAATGTGTAAAAGTGGGTTGGAAATCAGTGATTAAAGGTCGTTGGGGGAAAGGGGAGCAGCTTCTTCCGAGAGAGGGGAAGCTCTGGGAAGAAACTACTTTTACTGCATAAAGGGGTCTTGCAAGAACGTTGATGTACAGAGTTAGAGAAGGGAGTTTTCAATAAGTTCAGTGCGAATTCGATTTTTTTGCATTTTTTCGCAAAAAAAATGTACTCGCTGCATGTCATATTTCATGCAGTTTTTAACAATGTCTGGCAAATATTTGAAAATGCACTGTATTCTTTCTCTGTATAACAGACATCGTGTGACTAAAAAAATTTCAGATTTTTTTAAAAACTTTCTGAAATCTTCAGTTTTTCAGTCTATTCCGATGAATTTGTGGGTCTGCAGGCTCAGTTTCCACTGCGGATGTGCCATGCAGTATTCGACTGCTGCTTTGGTATTGGCAGTCTGCAATGCATCGTCCAGTGGCTGCAGGTAATAATTGTCGAATTCAAGATCCCGGAAGCGTTCCGGCATGGCCTGGGCCTGCGGATAGACCAGCTTCAGTTCATGGCCATAAGTCTGGACAATTTCAGATGCACCTTTCGGGCTGACGCAGATCCAGTCAACGCCTTCGGGAACAGGTAAGGTGCCGTTGGTTTCCAGCGCGATTTCCAGACCTTCTGCCCTGAAAGCGTCAATCAGTGCTTCGTCCAGCTGCAGCAATGGCTCGCCGCCGGTGCAGACAACATAGGGAATGCCTTCATTATTCAGTGGCCAGAAGCTGCGCACTTTCCTGGCCAGTTCTTGTGGGCTGCGGAATTTACCGCCGTTCTGACCGTCAGTGCCCACAAAGTCAGTATCACAGAAGTCGCAGATTGCTTTAGCACGGTCCTGCTCCCGGCCGGACCACAGGTTGCAGCCGGTAAACCGGCAGAATACCGCCGGACGGCCCGCCTGAGCACCTTCGCCCTGCAGGGTGTAAAACATCTCTTTGACACTGTAAACGGAACGCATAACTAATCTCTCTGAATGGCAGCCGGCAAGTCTACACCGGGGTGATTTTTGTGCAATGGTTTTTGCAGAATCCGCAACGGATTCAGGGTCGCGATTAATCCCCAAACTGGGCAAAGCTTTCTGGATAAATTTTAACCACGGGCTAGTTTTGAGTGATCTGGTAAAGGATTTTGGTCGGAGGAGGTTATCCGACCGACTGGTGATGACACCACTGGCTGATGTTTGCAGGAGCTACTCGGTGCACCAGACCAGACTTTTGCCTGGCTGCCGCAGGACGCGTCAGCCAGCTGATCAGTTGTCTTAATATGGAGTGTTGTATGACTATCAAGAACAAACTTATTCTGTTGCTGGCGATTGTGCTGATGTCGGTGGCTGCGTTGTTTGGTTTGCTGATGTATTCCCTGAATACCCTGAATGACCTGCGGGAAAATGAATCCCTGGTGGGTAAGCTCAAACAGGAGCAACTGGCAATGGGGTTGTATGAGCAGGCGTTTGTGACGACTCTTCAGCCCGGTGCCGAAGTGAACTTTGTGCAAGCGAAAACGCGTTTTAATGAGCACCTTGTTACGGCGATCGGTCAGCTGGACGGGGATACCCAGAGCCCATTACAAAGTCTGAACGGCTATTTTATGGAATATGATGCCAGCTTCATTGAGGTGGCGAATCTGTTAAAAACCATTGGTCTGAATGAAAAAGAAGGTTTGAGGGGCGGTTTGCGCGGCGCGGTTCATGCGGCTGAAAAAAACGTGCAGGCTATTAACAGTGATGCGTTATATGTGCGTATTTTACAACTGCGCCGTAACGAGAAAGATTTCATTATCCGGTCTGATGAAAAATATCTGACCAAGTTTACCGGCAATTTTGATAAAGCGGTTGCTGTTGTCCGGCAGGTCGATTTCAGTCAGTCACAGCGACAAACAACCCTTGATTTGCTGAGCGACTATAAGCGTCAGTTTGTGGCGCTGGTAGAGGCCCGTAAGACACTTGGCTTACGGTCTGATACCGGTTTGCGGGGCGTCATGTTAGAGCAGGCGGGGAAAACCCAGGCAATTCTTGATGAGATTAATGTCACGCTGCAGGCTCATGTGGCGGCTGAGGTTTCCCGGGTGCAGATGCTGGCGATCGCCATTGTCATTGCCGTGGCGCTGATTGTGGGCACAGCCGTTGTGCTTATATCCCGCAGTATTCTGGTGCCGATATCCCGGCTGGCGAGCTGTATGCAGAAGGTCAGTGCCGGTAAAAATATGACCTTACGTTATGAGGGTAGCAGCCGTGATGAGTTAGGCAAAATGGGCTGCGACTTTAATGCCATGATGACAATTTTCCAGACGCTGATCGGTGATGTGGTGAAAGCCATCGGCCATTTACAGTCATCTTCTGAACAGTTGGCCAGGAGTGCCAATTCTGCTGCTGTGGATCTTCAGAATCAGCAGGATGAGGTGGTGCAGATTGCCAGTGCCGTTCATGAGATGGAGGCGGCAATGGCGGAGATAGCCGGGAATACTGAGAACACCTCAGCAACTGCCCGGAATTCTTTGCATCAGGCAGAGCAGAGTAAAACCAGTAACGCCGAGCTGATTGGCAGTATAAGAAGCCTGGCGGATCAGGCCAGTGATACAGACACTGAAGTGAAGACGTTGCAGAAAGAAAGCGAAGAAATAGGTTCGGTGCTGGGGGTCATTAAATCAATTGCCGAGCAAACCAACCTGCTGGCGCTGAATGCATCTATTGAAGCTGCGCGCGCCGGTGAGCAGGGCCGGGGTTTTGCTGTGGTTGCTGATGAGGTGCGCTCGCTGGCCGAACGGACGCAGAGCTCTGCCAGTGAAATCGAAGGGATGATTTCCCAGTTACAGACCCGCACGAACCGTGCCACTGAACTGATGTCTGTGAGTCTCAGTCGCAGCCAGCAAAGTGCAGAGCATGCAGAGGCCAGCATTGATATGCTTGATACGATTACACAGGATGCCGAAACCATTGTGGATATGACCGCGCAGGTGGCAGCGGCGACTGAAGAGCAGGCGAATGTGGCCGGTGAGATCAACCAGAATGTCGATAAAATTCGCCTGATTATTGATGATGCCAGCGCCCAGACGCAACTGAATGTAACAGCCAGCGACGAGGTGGCTGCTCAGGCTCAGCAGCTGAAGCTGGCGGTGGGGCAGTTTGTTACCTGAGGGCGCCGTTTGGCCGACCTGTACAGCCGTCTTCCGGCGGCTGTTTTTTTCCCTTCTGAAGACCTTATTTTATTAAATTGCGACATTTAACCGGCGCTGATTGACAACCTTTGAGCGGTGCAGGTATTGTGCGGTTTCGTTACTGAGTTGCGTGGTAAAACACGTGGAATAAAGGGATGTAAATGCCTTTTTTCGGGAAGTTGGTGCGTTAACGCTGTTGTGCTGCTGTTGTAATTGCCAAATTATGCAGCCATCAGTTCAGACAATCCCAACACTGCCCCCGCAACGGTAAACCGATAAAACTGTTTCATAACGCCACTGCGAGCTGATGGTTCCCCCGGGAATCATATTATGTGGGAAGGCGAAACAGGGGACGAAAGTCCGTCGGTGAGTCCGGAGACCGGCTTGGTAGCTTGTTATAACTAGGTGTTGCGGAGGGCTTCACCGAGGTACAGTTTTTGTATCTTCCCACAAAAAACTGCACTGACTCCTCCCAACTCTGGCTGTATTTTTATTCAGACGGAGCAAATCAAACGTGTTCAATTTTAAGCAGTTATCTGCCGCTTTAGTTTTAGGTTCTTCCCTGGTTGCCGGCACAGCGCAGGCTCACTTTCAGCTGGTCTATACTCCTGAATCGCTGCGGGATAAAGGCGGTGAAGTCACTCTGAAAATGCCATTTACCCATCCGGCTGCCAGCGGTCACGTCATGAAAATGGGTGAACCGCAGGAATTCTTCATGGTTCGCAAGGGTAAGAAGACAGATTTGATGGACAAGCTGGAGTCGATTGAGTGGACCAGTGCAGTGGATACCGGCCCGGCATACGAAGCGACTGTTAAGCTTCGCGGTCTGGGTGACAATGTATTTGTCATGACGCCGGAACCTTATATGGAAGCGGAAGAAGATATCTACATTCAGCAGATTACCAAGAACATCATTAACGTTGGCAGCCTGCCAACGGACTGGAACGAAGAGCTGGGTCTGAAGGCCGAGATCGTGCCGCTGACTAAGCCATACGCGATTTATGAAGGCGGCACCTTTACCGGTGTGGTTAAAGGCGATGGCGAGCCGGTTCCGTTTGCTGAAATCGAAGTTGAATACATGAACTACGAGCCGGAAATGGACAATAACCGTTTCGCGGCTGAAGCGGAAATTACGCCGCCGGCAGACGCCTTTGTCACCATGACGATCTTTGCGGATGCCAACGGTACCTTTACCTTCGGTATTCCAAAAGCCGGTCACTGGGGCTTTGCTGCGCTGGGTGTAGGCCCGGATACTGAATACAAGGGTAAAGAGCTGTCTCAGGATGCGGTTATCTGGGTTCAGGCGCACGAATTTAACTAAACACTGCAACCGGCGGCCCTTCACAGGGACGCCGGTTTAACAGTTTCAGGAACAGCTATGCATATAGTAGATGGCGCGCTTTCCGAACCGGTTCTGGCCGGTGGTGCATTACTGGCGCTGGCCGGTGTCGCCTACGGTCTGAAGAAGATGGATTATGAGCACCTGCCACAAGTCGGTGTTTTGTCCGCTGCATTTTTTATCGCTTCTTACATTCACCTGCCAATCGGTTTTTCCAGTGTTCACCTTATCCTTAACGGCCTGATAGGTCTGGCATTAGGCTGGGCAGCATTTCCTGCGTTGCTGGTTGCGCTGATTTTACAGGCGGTTTTCTTTGGTTTCGGCGGTTTTCTGGTATTGGGGGTAAATACCTTCAATATAGCGCTGCCGGCGGTGATGGTGTATTTCCTTTGCAGGCATGGGATTGCCTCGTCTTCTCCCAGGGTTGCGGCTATCTGGGGAGCAATAGGCGGTGCCGGTGCGGTGGCTGTGACCACTGTGATGGTTGCCGGATCTCTGGCGTTATCCGGAGAAGCATTCTGGCTGGCGGCCAAGGCAACCCTGATCGCACACATTCCGGTAATGCTGGTGGAAGGTTTTGTCACCGCGGCTGCAGTGTTGCTGATCCGCAAGGTTAAGCCTGAGTTCCTGCATCTCGCGGAGGATTGGGATAATGCGTAAATTTTTTGTCTTGCTGGTGATGCTGTTTGCATTGCCGGCCAGTGCTCACAACGTAGTGGGCGGTGTTTATGCCATCGGCAGCACCATTGAAGGTGAAGCCGGTTTTTCAAACGGCGATATGGCGTCGGCCGGCACTAAAGTGACGGTCACTGATCCGGCGGGTAATGTACTGCTGGAAACTGAAACCGATGAAGAGGGTTTCTTTACCTTTGAAGCGGCCGCCCGGGTTGATCACCTGTTCCGGATGGAAATGGGCAGTGGCCACGTGCTGGAAATGATCCTGCCTGCTGATGAGTTACCCGCCTCTCTGGTCGGTGGTGCAGTGGCTTCGGCAAAGCCGGCGGCAAAAGCGTCAGGCGGTACGGCGGTACAGTATGATGACGCGGCCATGCAGGGCATGATCGAAAAAGCAGTTGCCAAGCAGGTTAAGCCGTTACGCAAAGAGCTGCGGGCCTTCCAGGAGAAAGCCGGTTTGCAGGATGTTCTTGGCGGTATTGGCTATATCTTTGGCCTGTGTGGCATTGGTATGTGGTGGCGTCAGCGTAAACAGGCTCAGGCTGCTAAAACAGCCTGATCTGAAACGGCAAGGAGACAGATTTGCCTCAGAATCTGGAACACAGTGGTACGTCCTGGAAAGGGCAGCAGCTTAAGCATCATCGCTCGGTGATCGATATTCTCGATCCCCGGGTGCGGGTCGCGGTCGCGATGCTGTTCGCTTTTGCCGTTGTACTGTCTCATAACTTTGCAGTGCTGATTTTTGGCCTGTTGCTGGCACTGTTAGTCGCAGGGCTGGCGAAGCTGAACTTTAAACGCACCCTGCGGCGGGTGATTGCCATGGATATGTTTATGATATTTCTGGTGATCATGCTGCCGTTTACCACGCCGGGGCGGGAAATGTTCAGCGTGTTCGGTTTTGCAGCCAGCATTGAAGGTTTACTGCATGCCTGCAAAATTGCGCTGAAGGCCAACGCGGTTGTACTGGCTCTGCTGGGGCTGGTAGGTACGATGGGGGCGACGACCCTCGGGCATGCGATGGCGCATCTTAAAGTGCCGGAAAAACTGGTGCATCTGCTGATGTTCACCGTGCGCTATCTGGATGTGATCGGCCAGGAATATAAGCGTATGCGCCGGGCGATGCAGGCCCGGGCGTTTGTGTTGCGCAGTAATATGCATACCTGGCGTTCTGTGGGCTATCTGGTGGGTATGCTGCTGGTGCACTCGCTGGAGCGTTCTGAACGTATCATGGCAGCCATGAAATGCCGGGGGTATCAGGGCAAACTGTATTTGATGGATAGCATGGAAGTCGTGCGCCATGACTATTACTTTATGGTGCTCAGTGGCGGCTGTTTAGCCATACTGGTTGGACTGAATTTTTATTAAGGCCGGTTTCAGGAACAGGCTGTACGTTAAAACGCGGGTTGAAATAGAGCTATGACAAACATGAATAAGACCGCATTACTTGAAGTCCGTGGTCTCAGTTACCGTTATCCCCGCCGGGGTGTTGTACTGGACGGGGTCGATTTCAGTTTGCATAGCGGTGAGCGGGTTGCCCTGACCGGGGCTAACGGTGCCGGTAAAACTACGCTGTTCCATTTGCTGATGGGGCTGAAAAAAGCCAAACAGGGTGACATTCTTGCCTTTGGTGAAGCCCGCCGTGAAGAGCCGGACTTCGTTGAGGTTCGCGGTAAAGTAGGGTTTCTGTTTCAGGACCCGGATGACCAGCTGTTTTGCCCGACCGTTATCGAAGATGTCGCGTTCGGCCCCCTGAATCTCGGTAAGAGCCGTGAGGAAGCGATGGACATTGCCAGTAAAACGCTGGAGTCGCTGGGGATGGCCGGTTTTGAAGAACGGGTGACCCATCAGTTATCCGGCGGTGAAAAACGCATGATTACGCTGGCTTCCGTTTTAGCGATGGAGCCTGAAGTGCTGTTGCTTGATGAACCAAGCAATGCGCTGGACACTAAAGCCCGGGAGCGCCTGCTGACAACCTTGCAGAACCTGCCCCAGGCGATGATTATTATTTCCCACGATGACAGTTTCCTGGAACAACTGGCAACTCGCTGGGTACGCCTGCAGGATGCCAGTCTGGTAGATTACCAGACCAGTCTGAGTGCGGTTTCAGCCTGACAGTGGAGGCACCTTTTAGATAAAGGTAAAACAGATCCCTTATGAGCAGCTTTTTCAGTCCGTTAGCCCATCCGGTATTTCGCTGGTTGTTTTTTGGTCAGGTAGTTTCCCTGCTGGGTACCGGACTGGCGACGGTCGCCCTGGCGTTGATGGTTTACGACCTCAGCCCTCTGCAGGCCGGTCTTGTGCTGGGGTCTGCACTGGCGGTTAAAATGGTGGCGTATTTGGGTGTGGCCCCTGTTGTTGGCGGTTACAGCCATGCATTTCCCCGCCGCAGCTGGCTGGCGGGTCTGAATCTTGGCCGCGCGGTGATCGTTATCCTGTTGCCGTTTGCCGCAGAAATATGGCAGATTTTTGTGCTGATCTTTCTGCTGAATGCGCTGGCGGCGGGGTATACACCTGTGTATCAGGCGTTGCTGCCGGATGTACTGACCGATGATGATGAATATACCCGGGCGCTGTCTCTGTCGCGTCTGGCGATGGAACTGGAGAGTTTACTCAGCCCTGCGCTGGCGGCAGGTTTGCTGCTGATCACCTCTTATGAATTACTGTTCCGGCTGAATGCAGTTGCCTTTGTGCTGGCTGCCGGGTGTATCTTCCTGGTGAAGGTGCCGGCAGCGGCGGCCAGCGACCGGACCGGCGGGGTCTGGCAGCATGTCAGCTTTGGCATTATCAGCTACCTGAAAACGCCACGTCTGCGCGGTGTGCTGGCACTGAATCTGGCACTTTCTGCCGCCGGTGCGATGATCATCGTAAACACCGTGGTATATGTACGGCACGTACTGGGTATGAGTGAATCTGCAGTGCCTACGCTGATGGCTGCGGCCGGTGTCGGCTCAATGATTACGGCATTTTTACTGCCGAAACTGCTGGATCACTTTTCAAACCGTTCAGTGATGCTGGCTGGCGGCGTATTATTCAGTGTGGCGTTGTTTGCCGGGCTGAGCGGGCCGGGATATGCGGGACTGTTTCCGATCTGGTTCCTGATCGGCGGAGCTACTTCAATGGTACTGATTCCCACCGGCCGGGTGGTACGTGATTCCTGCAATGCCGGAGACCGCAATGATTATTTTTCAGCAAATTTTGCGCTGACCCACGGTATGTGGCTGGTGGGATATTTGCTGGCGGGCAGTATCGGCAGTGCGTGGGGAATGCAGGCCAGCTTTGCTGCACTGGGTGTGGTTGCGCTGCTGGCGACGCTACTGGCGGCTAAACTGTGGCGGCATGATGATCAGGAAAATATCTGGCATGTGCATCCGGCGCAGGAACATTTACATCCCCATACCCATGATGAACACCATCAGCATGAACATGAAGGCTGGGAGGGCCCGGAGCCCCACGTGCATCCTCACTACCATGCCAAGCACCGGCACCGGCACCGGTTTGTGATTGATGAACACCACGCTCACTGGCCGAAGCAATAAACGCCTTAAACGGCAAACAGGAATAACACACAGACAATGAATGAACAGCAGTTTCCATTTGCAGCAGTCACCGGTCAGCAGAATCTGAAGCTGGCCCTGATGCTCGCCGCCGTTAATCCCGCCATTGGCGGGGTACTGGTCAGCGGACCGCGGGGGTGCGCGAAATCGACACTGGCCCGCGGGCTGGTGGGTATTCTGCCGCACCGGGAAACTGACGATGCCACGGCGCCGTTTGTAACGCTGCCGCTGGGTGCCAGTGAGGAAATGCTGCTGGGTTCGCTGGATCTGCAGCAGGTGCTGAGTGACAAACAGGTCAGCTTCCGGCCGGGCCTGCTGAGTAAGGCCCATCAGGGGGTGCTGTATGTGGATGAAGTGAACCTGCTGAATGATCATCTGGTGGATCAGTTACTGGATGTGGCTGCCAGCGGTGTTAACCGCATTGAGCGGGACGGTATCAGCCATCAGCACGCGGCCAGTTTTCTGTTACTGGGCACCATGAATCCGGATGAAGGGGCGCTGCGTCCTCAGCTGCAGGACCGTTTTGGTCTGGCGGTGAATCTGAGCAACCAGTATCCGGTTGCGGAGCGGGTGGAAATTGTCCGTCATCGCGAAGCCTTTGATGCGGACCCGGAAGGGTTCTGCCAGCAGTATAGTGAGACTCAGGCCGGTTTGCTGGCGCAGATAGTGACTGCGCGGCAAATACTGACAAAGGTAACCTGCAGTGATGAACTGCGGATTGCCATTGCTGAGGCCTGTAATGCCGCCGGCGTTGACGGCTTACGCGGCGATATTGTCTGGTTCCGTGCGGCCGTTGCCCATGCAGCATTGCAGGGGCGTGATGCAGTGACCCGTGAAGATATTGATGCAGTAGCCGAGCTGGTACTGGCCCACCGCCGTAAAGACGATGCCGGTCAGAACAGCAACCCGCCGTCCCCGGAACAGAATTCAGATCAGCAGCCACCAAACCCGCCACGGAATAACGGTTTTAAGCGTCCGGATGACAGCCAGCGGCAATCATCAGAGCCGTCATCCCAACAGGACCGGCAGGATCAGTCTGGCAAGGATCAGCAGGGGGACTGGGGCAGTATGGCACCGCAGGCTTATGCGGCTGATCAGACTGTTGACGTGGCTTTGCCGGCTCAGCTGGAACAGGCAGTGCCACTGAAAGGTAAGGCGCTGGCAGCACCTGCGGCCAGCCGTCAGGGGAATGCAGCTGCACACAGCGGTGCAGCCCGCGGCAATACACAGACAAACCGTCCGGACTGGTTTGCCACCCTGGGTAAAAGCCTTGGGGAATGGCCGCCGCAGCTGGTGTTTAAGCGTCAGCCGGAAGGTCGCAGCCAACTGCATTGTTTATTACTGGATACTTCAGCATCTACCCTGGCAGAGGGCGTATTTGCCCGGGCAAAAGGGGCCATGGTGGAGATTGCCCGGCGGGCATATCTGGAACGTCAGCAGCTGGCGATTTTCGGCTTTGGCAATAACCGGGTCGAAAACCTGTTGCCGCAAATCAGGGCACCAAAAGAACTGCAGCGCTGGCTGGACAATCTGAGTGCCGGTGGCGGTACGCCGATGCGTCAGGTTTTCAGCCATGTAGCCGGTTATCTGCAACAGACACAGCGGCAGTTTCCGGCACTGGAAATCCATACTTATGTGTTAACTGATGGCCGCAGTCAGGCACAGTTAAACGATATCAGCCTGCCGGGAAAAACTTTCTGGCTGGATACCGAACAGGCAAGTGTAAAGCGGGGCCGGGGTGAGGCTTTGGCACAGCAGTTACACGCAGAATACATTGCCCTGTAATGACAGGGCTAAACAAGAGGGCAGCACCATGACAGATCAGGAAAAACCAAAGCTAACCCATGAAGAACGAATGGCCCGTAAAAAGGCGGTGGTTGATCAGAAAATTGCCAAGGCGACTGAAGAACGCGGCGTGCTGATTTTGCTCAAAGGCAATGGTAAAGGTAAAAGCAGCTCAGCATTCGGCACGATGGCCCGTTCCGTGGGGCACGGTCAGCGTGCGGCGGTTATTCAGTTTATTAAAGGCCGCACTGAAACCGGTGAATTCAAACTGTTCAAAGATCATCCTCAGATTGACTGGCATGTCATGGGGCACGGCTTCACCTGGGAAACGCAGGATAAAAGCCAGGACATCGCAGCAGCAGAAAAAGCCTGGGAACTGGCGGAAAAACTGCTCCAGAATGATTACTACGACATTCTGATCTTCGACGAAATGAGCTACATGTTCAAATACAAGTATCTGGAGCTTGAGCCGGTTGTTAAGGCGCTGCAGAACCGTCCTGAGAAGCAGAACGTGATGATCACCGGCCGGGTAATGCCTGAAGGTCTGGAAGACATTGCTGACACCATCAGCAGTATTCGCGATGAGCGTCACGCTTTCCGTCTGGGTGTAAAAGCTCAGGAAGGCATCGAGTTCTAGGAGATATCGTCAATATGACTACTCAGAGTGTCAGCTGCCCGGCTATTTTCCTGTCGGCACCCAGTTCCGGTGAAGGTAAAACTACCATCACCGCTGCGATTGCGCGTAACTTCCGTAATCAGGGCAAGGTGGTACGGGTTTTCAAAACCGGCCCGGATTATCTGGACCCGCAGATTCTGGCGCAGGCATCCGGTGAAGATGTTGAACAGCTGGATATGTGGATGGCAGGCGAAGAATACTGCCAGCAGAAACTGTTTGAAGCGGCTCAGGTGGCCGATCTGATCATTGTGGAAGGTGCCATGGGCATGTTCGACGGAGATCCGTCCAGTGCGGATCTGGCGGCCCGGTTTAACATTCCGATTGCGATTGTGATGAGTGTGAAGGGCATGGCTCAGACGGCTGCCGCGGTTGCCGGGGGACTGGCGAATTTCCGTGATGACGTGAAGGTTGCCGGTCTGATTGCCAACCACTGCGGTACTGAACGCCATGCTGAACTGATCCGTGATGCATTACCGGAAAATCTGCCGTTACTGGCAACTCTGCCGCGCTCTGAAGAAGTCGCTCTGCCGGAACGTCATTTAGGTCTGGTACAGGCCTCTGAAGTGTCCGAAGAACTGGAACAGCGCTTCACCGCCGGTGCGGAATGGGTGGATGGCCAACTGATTACGGAACTGCCTGCACCGGTGACTTTCTACAGCGCTGAAACGCCTGAAGTTCCTGTGTTGCTGGAAGGCAAGATCATTGCGGTGGCAAAAGATGAAGCCTTCAGCTTTATCTACGATGCCAATATCCGTCTGCTGGAGCAGATGGGCGCCCGTTGCGTGTTTTTCTCACCGCTGCATGACTCTGAACTGCCTGAAGCGGATGCCATGTGGCTGCCGGGCGGGTATCCGGAGCTGCACTGTCAGGCGCTGTCAGCCAATGTGGATATGCACAATCAGATCCGTGGTTTCTTCGATGCCGGTAAATCTATTCTGGCGGAATGCGGTGGCTTCCTGTACAGCCTGAAGGACCTGGTGGATCTGGAAGGAGCATCACACCCGATGCTGGGCATTTTGCAGGGGACCGGGGCAATGCGCGGTAAACGCGGTTGTCAGGGCATGCAGACTGCCGTATTGCCGGAAGGTGAAGTGCGGGCCCATGCCCACCACCGTTCCCGCAGTGAGAGCACCCCTGAACCTGTCGGACATGGCCGCCGTCAGCGTCACCCGGCACCGGGTGAAGCGATTTATCAGTCCCGCGGTTTAACCGCCAGTTACCTGCACCTGTTCTTTGCATCCAACCCTGAGGCAGTCGCCCGGGTGTTTGGCGCAGAGTGCTGAGCAGGCTGACCCAGTAGCGAGCAGAGAAGTATGTGGCCGGAAACCAGTGAAACGCCCCAGCCTTTACGCAGTGGCCTGACAACAGGCTCCTGCGCGACGGCCTGCAGTGTTGCCGCGGCACAGGCATTGCTGGCCGGCCGGCAGCCGCAATCTGTTGAGGTTACGCTGCCGAAGGGTAAGGTTGTCAACATGACCATTGAGGGCTATCAGCCACTGGATGATAAGCCGGCCGGTAAGGGCATGCGCACCGCAACCGTGAAGGATGCCGGTGATGACCCTGATGCCACCCACGGTGCGACTGTTTATGTGGAGCTGCGTCTGGAAAGTGAACCGGGTGTCCGTTTTAAAGCCGCTGAAGGCGTGGGCACCGTTACCCGTGAAGGGTTGGCATTACCGGTGGGTGAGCCGGCGATCAACCGGGTGCCCCGGAAAATGATGACAGATCATTTGCTGAATGCCGCCCAAGTGTACGGTTACGGCGGTGGCTTTGAAGTATCCGTAGGGGTCGAGCGGGGCGAAATCATTGCCCTGAAAACCATGAATTCCCGGTTGGGCATTCTTGGCGGCCTGTCGATTCTGGGTACTACAGGTATCGTCCGGCCATACTCCTGCGCGGCGTATATCGCATCTATCCATCAGGGCATTGATGTGGCCACCACCAACGGTGTATTCCACATTGCTGCGACTACCGGCAGTACCAGTGAAGGGGCGATCACCGGCATTTACGACATTCCTGAAATGGGCCTGATCGAAATGGGCGACTTTGTCGGTGCGGTACTTAAATACCTGAAGAAGGTACCGGTTGAACGCCTGACGATTTGCGGCGGCTTTGGCAAGTTAACCAAGTTGGCCAACGGCCATCTGGATCTCAACAGCCGTGTCTCCAGTATTGATTTAGAGCATCTGGCGGGGCTGGCGGCGGATATGGGGGCGGATGACGCCCTGCAGCAGGAAATTAAAGCCGCTAACACCAGCATGCAGGCACTGAAAGCCTGTCAGGATGCCGGGGTAGATCTGGCGTCAAAGGTGTGTGAAGAAGCCTGGATAAAGGCCAGAGATGTGATGAATGTGCCGGCACTGGCGAACCTTCAGTTGGATATTTTTGCAGTCGACCGCAAAGGCGGTTTTGTCGGCTGTTATCCGGCGAATCTGCAAGCCGACATGAACCGTGGAGAGCCATCATGAAGTGGCTGATTCTCGGCGGTACTGCAGATGCCCGTCATTTAGTCGGTGCGCTGGCTGATGCCGGATTACTTGCGCCTGCAGGGCCGTTATCGCTGGTGTACAGCGTGGCAGGTTTAGTGCGGATTCCTAAGCTGGATTGCGAAGTAATCAGTGGTGGCTTTACCCAGTTCGGCGGCCTGAAGGCTTACTTACAGGATCAGCAGATCAGCGGTGTGTTTGATGTGACGCATCCTTTTGCTGAAAACATGAGCCGGACGGCTGTAGAGGTTTGTGCGGAACTGGATGTGCCCTGCTGGCGTTTTCACCGGCTAGCCTGGCAACAACAGCCCGGTGACAATTGGCAGAGCTTCACTGACTGGCAGGCGCTCCCCGGCCTGTTGTCAGGTAAGCAAAATATTTTACTCACCGCCGGGCAACTGACAGAAGATATCAGCGCGCAGTTACTGGCACAGGCTGAAGCAGAAGAGCAGCGGCTGATTCTGCGCACTGCCGCGCCGCCACGGTTCAGCTGGCCGGATGATCAGATCTGGATTAAAGCCATTGGCCCGTTTGATCTGGCAGCGGAAGCAGAACTGTTTGATCAGTATCAGATTGATGCGCTGGTAACCAAGAACAGTGGCGGCGATGCCACCGTTGCCAAGTTGGCAGCGGCCCGTAACTGCGGTGCCGAAGTATTTATGCTGCAGCGGCCGGAAATGCCCGCCGCCGGGCAGGAATTTAGCAATATTGCCGACTGTGTCACCGCGTTGCGGGCACAGTTGGCGGAATAACCATTAATAAGAGAGTCAGGCCCGTGAGCTTCGAATACGAATTAAACCCGCAGGCGATTGAGCAGGAAAGTTTCCGTCAGATTCGCCAGACCGCCAATCTGGATGGCCTGAGCCGCGAGCAGCAACAGGTTGTTATGCGCATTGTGCACAGTCTTGGGCTACCTGAAGTCGCTGATCTGGTACGTTTCAGCGAAGGTGCCTGCGAGTCCGGTATGGCTGCGCTGGCCAATAACTGCCCGATCCTGTGTGATGTGGAAATGGTTAAGCAGGGCATTACCAAGCGGATGATCGAGCGTGAACCTCTGTGTTTCCTGAACGATGAGCGGGTCAAAGATCTGGCTAAATCCCGCGGTGAAACCCGTTCCATGGCGGCGTTGGATTTCTGGAAAGACTATCTGGAAGGCAGTGTGGTGGTGATAGGTAATGCCCCGACTGCATTATTCCGTCTGTTGGAAATGATTCAGCAGGGTGCCCCAAAACCGGCGCTGGTGGTCGGCATGCCTGTGGGTTTTGTAGGCGCAGCGGAATCTAAAGATGCCCTGTGGGAAGTACATGAAGAGCTGGGAATTCCGTGCATAACCTTGCTAGGGCGTCCGGGCGGCAGTGCGGTCAGCTCCGCCAGCGTCAATGCGTTGCTGCGCTGTAACCGCGGTGAGTGGTACTGAATATGACGGCAATGGGGCACCTGCAACTGCACATTATTGGCCTTGGGGTCAGTGACAAAGCCCGGCTGAGCGCTGAGGCGGAAGCGGGTCTGAACAGTGCTGCAATTGTTATTGGTTCTGAACGCCAGCTGGAAACGGTGGCCGGGTTGCTCCGTGAAGATCAGCGCCAGGTGGTGTTACCTAAGTTGTCAGAGCTGAAGCAACAACTTCCTGAAATGGCAGCAGATGTGAACAGCATTGCAATTCTGGCCTCCGGTGATCCTTTGTTTTATGGCATTGGTGCCTGGTTTGGCCGGACCTTTGCACAGGCGCAGTTGCATTATCATCCGGGTGTCTCCAGCTTGCAGGCTGCGTGTCACCGGCTGGGGCGTTCATTGCAGGACGTAGAAGTGCTGAGCCTGCATGGCCGGCCACGGGCGAAGCTGCGTACCCGGTTAAGAAACCGTCAGCCGCTGCTGATTCTTACAGACGACAAAAGCCACCCCCGGGCGCTGGCCCATGAATGTCTGGCGGCGGGATTCAGCGAAACCCTGATCAGCGTTTGTGAAACCCTGGGTTACCCGCAGGAGCAAGTGCGCAGTTTCACCGCCCGACAGCTGGCTGAGAACAGCGATGTTGAGTTCGACCCTCTGCATGTCAGCCTGGTTGAGCCACTGTTACCTCCGGCGAAGCAGGCTCTGTTACCGGTGTTTCCGGGCATTCCTGACAATGGTTTTATTACCGATGCTGAGCAGGCCGAACGTATTCTTACCGGAGAGGAATGCAGCCTCACGGCAGATGTGGCGTCCGCTGGCAAAGGGCTGATCACCAAGCGGGAAGTGCGTTTGTCCATTCTTTCGCTGCTGCAGCCAGCGGTGGAAGACACTCTCTGGGATATAGGTGCCGGGTGCGGCAGCGTGGCCATTGAGCTGAGTTACTGGCAGCCGAAGTGCCGGGTATTTGCAATTGAGCATCATGGGCAGCGTTTAGCCTGTTTAACGGCGAATCAGCAGCGTTATGGCGTATCCGGAAATTTGCAGGTCGTGGCGGGAAGGGCACCGCAGGCGCTGAATGATTTACCGTCTCCTAATAAAATTTTTATCGGTGGCAGCGATGGCGAAATGGCCGGTCTGCTGCAGCAGTGCTGGGCGCTGTTACCGCCGGGCGGCGTATTAGTGGCCAGTGCGGTCACCGAGAACAGTAAACAGCAGTTGCTGAGTTTTTATGAACAGCGCTGTGCGGCAGATGACAGCCAGCCGCATACGGTTCAGATCGGTGTCAGCCGGGGTGAGCAACTGGCGGGGCAGCTGATGTACCGGCCCAATTTGCCGGTCAATTTATACAGTTTCTGTAAACGTTAATATTCGTGATGTTGAAGTGAGAAAAAAGATATGAGCAATGCGACAGCAACGGCCCGCACCGGATGTTTCTATGGTGTGGGTGTTGGCCCCGGTGATCCGGAGCTGCTGACTCTTAAGGCCCTGCGTCTGATAAAAGACAGTGCAGTGGTCAGCTATCTGTCGAATGCTGAAGGGCACTCACAGGCTTGGGATATTGCCAGTGGCGCGCTGGAACTTTCCGGTGCCCGCTGTGATGCAAAGCATATCAGCGTGCCGATGCCCATGGTGATTCAGCGTGATCCGGCCAATGCGGCTTATGACAAAGGCGCGGCAGAAATCCGTGAATGCCTGGGGGCCGGTCAGGATGTGGTGTTTCTGTGTGAAGGTGATCCATTGTTCTTTGGTTCTTTCAGTTATTTGCTGGAACGGCTGGAAAGTGAGTTTACCTGCAAAGTTGTGCCGGGAATTTCATCGGTGAATGCGGCTGCCTCTGCGCTGGCATTACCACTGACCATGCAGCAGGAGTCGTTTGCTGTCGTCAGTGGCCGCCATACGGATGAGCAACTGGCAGAAGCACTGACTGATCATGACAGTGTGGTCATCATGAAAGCGGGTATGGCACGGCCACGTATTCTGGCTCAGCTGGAAGCGACCGGCCGTCTGAACGAAGCCCGTTATCTGGAATACATTGGCCGTGAAAATCAGCAGACAATGCCGGCTTCTGAGCTGGCGAAGGAAGCTGGTCCGTATTTCTCGCTGTTCGTTGTAGTACGGGAAAACCGCCCATCATGATGCGGATTTTTGCTTTAACGGATACCGGCAGACGGCTGGGGGAAAAACTTCAGGGTTTGCTGACGGCAGCCGGCGAGACCGCTGAGCTGAGCTTTAAACCGCAACCGTTTAAGCAGCAGGTACGTGATTCTTTTCAGCGCGGGGAACGGCAGATTTTTATCTGTGCTACCGGCATTGTGATGCGCACGCTGGCACCGGTGATTGAAGATAAATTTAAAGACCCCGCCGTGCTGGTGCTGGATGAGCTGGGCAAGTTTGTGATTCCACTGTTGTCTGGTCACGAAGGCGGAGCCAATCAGTGGGCGGCGGATGTGGCACAGTTGATTGATGCTCAGCCGGTCATCACCAGTGCCAGAGCTTATCTGGAGCCGGTATACAGCGTGGGAATGGGCTGTGAACGCCACTGCCCTGAACATGTGTTGCAGGGGCTGCTGGATGAGTGTCTGGCTAAAGCCAATCTCAGCATCGATGACATCAGCAGTATTCACAGCATTGATGTAAAGGCCGATGAAGTCGGGCTGATTGAACTGGCTAATACCCTGGGTAAGCCTTACCAGACCTGGGATGCCGCCACCCTGATGGCCATGGAACCCTTGCTGAGCATGCGTTCCGAGTATGTGTTTAACACCGTGGGCGTGTACGGCGTGGCAGAGTCTGCTGCCCTGTATGCCGCCGGGCAGATCACCGGCGAAGCGCCGGAACTGGTATTGCCCAAGCATAAGAATAAACAGGCGACGTGCGCAATTGCACGGAGCTTTAAATACTGAAGCAGAGATCACTGATCCTGCTGGCTGTGCGGATACGCACAGGTTTTGATAATACGTCCGGTGTCTGTGCACCGGTCCCGATACTGAAGAGTAGATAGAAAATGGCAAAACTGTTTGTTGTGGGCACCGGCCCGGGAAATGCTGATCTGTTAACGCCGAAGGCCCGTACAGCTATCGCTGCCAGTACTGACCTGGTTGCTTATGGCCTGTATCTGGATCTGCTGGGTGAGTTGTGTGAAGGCAAGACCCACCATGACCTGCCATTAGGCGAGGAAATCGGTCGTGCACGTCTGGCACTGGATCTGGCATCAGCCGGTAAAGATACGGCGCTGATTTCCAGCGGTGACATCGGTATTTACGCGATGGCGACCCTGGTGTTTGAACTGCTGGATCAGCAATTGCAGGGTAAAGAAAATCACCCTGAGTGGCTGGATGTGGAAATTGAAGTGGTACCGGGTATTTCTGCGATGCAGGCCGGTTCAAGCCGTATCGGTGCGATGCTGGGCCACGATTTCTGCACCATCTCACTGTCGGATCTGCTGACGCCGTGGGAAACCATCGATAAGCGCATTCACAGTGCGGGCGCCGGTGACTTTGTCGTGTCTTTCTACAATCCGGTCTCGAAAAAGCGTGACTGGCAGCTGAACCATGCCCGTGACGTGCTGCTGCAATACCGTCCGGCCAGTACACCTGTACTGCTGGGCCGTCAGCTGACCCGTGAAGATGAGACTATCCGTATCATCACTCTGGGTGAACTGGACGCGAAAGACGTGGATATGTTCACCATGGTGAGCGTGGGTAACAGTGAATCCAAGCGTATTCTGAACGGCTCTAAAGAGTGGGTGTATACCCCACGTGGATACAGCAAGAAGCTCTAACTTTCTGGCTATTGCGCTTGGTCATACGGCGTCAAAATTTGCCTCGGGATGCTCACTTATTGGCATAAGCTCCGCTCCCTCGGCAAATTTATTCCTTGTCTGACCTGCGCTCATAACGCCAGAACTGTGTCGGGAATTGGCAGTGGGTTCTGGCTATTTGGCTTGCTGATGATGTTAGAGCAGGCAGTAAGTTCTGGCTATTGCGCCTGTAACACCAGATCTGTTTAAGAAGCTTTTGGCTCTTTCTAAGGTCTGGCGACGGGGCAGGTCAGAAAACTGGCAGCGTAACACCGGGATCGTTTGCTACGCGATACGATCGCCGAATAACAACAATGCATGTTTGCAGGAGTCATGAAAATGACCGTTTATTTTATTGGTGCTGGCCCGGGTGATCCGGATCTGATGACCCTTAAGGGTATGAAGACTCTTAAAAAGTGCCCGGTAGTGATGTATGCCGGTTCACTGATTCCCCGTGAAGTACTGGCAGAAGTGGAAGGTACAGCTGAAAAGATCATTGATACGGCAAGTATCGATCTGGAAGAAATTTCAGCGGTCATCGAAGAAGCGCACAAAGAAGGCAAAGATGTTGCCCGCTTACAGTGTGGTGACCCGGCGCTTTACGGTGCTATCGGTGAACAGATCCGTCGTCTGGAAGAGTTCGGTATCGACTATCAGGTTATTCCGGGTGTAAGCGCGGTGGCGGCCTCTGCTGCCATGCTGGGTAAAGAGCTGACGCTGTCCGGTGTGACCCAGACCGTCATCATGACCCGCTATGAAGGTAAAACGCCGTTCCCTGAACGTGAGCGTTTGCCACAGCTGGCCCAGAGCGGCGCGACACTGGCCATCCACTTAGGAATTCTGCGGATCCATAAGATCGTTGAAGAGCTGATCCCGCACTACGGTGAAGACTGCCCGATTGCCGTCTGTTACCGCACCTCGTGGCCGGATCAGGATTATGTGACCGGTACCCTGAAAGACATCGTGCAAAAGGTCCGGGACAAAGGTTTCACCCGTACCGCACTGATTCTGGTGGGTAACGTACTGGACTGTGATGATTTCGCAGATTCATACCTGTACGCCAAAGATCAGGCGCATGTGTACCGCCCGAAAGTTAAGCCGGAAACGCCCCGTACCGTGAAGCGTTAATCCACCAGTGAATAATGACGCTGTGTTGCCCGTCAGAAACAGGGTTGGCACAGCCGAAATAATGAGAGAAACAGATATGCAACTGAATAAGATCCCGACAACTGTTGTTACCGGCTTTCTGGGCAGCGGTAAAACCACGCTGCTGTCTAACGTACTGAAGCAGGCCGCCGGCAAGCGTATTGCCGTGATTGTGAATGAATTCGGCGAACTGGATATCGATTCAGATCTGCTGCGCAGCTGCCCGCTGGACTGTGAAGACGAAACCTCAACCGCGGCTGATGGCGATAACGGTTTTTACGAACTGGCTAACGGTTGCATCTGCTGCACCGTGGAAGAAGAATTCCTGCCGGTCATGGAACAGCTGGTTGCCCGCCGTGATGACATCGACCACATTCTGATCGAAACCAGCGGTCTGGCGCTGCCTAAGCCTCTGGTACAGGCCTTCAACTGGCCGGGCATTAAAGAATACTGCACCGTTGATGCGGTGATCACTGTGATTGACGGACCAGCAGTTGCTGCCGGCCGTTTCGCGCATGATGCGGACAAAGTACAGGAACAGCGTCTGGCGGATGAAAGCCTGGATCACGATCCTTCACTGCAGGAGCTGCTGGAAGATCAGCTGAGTGCAGCCGATCTGGTTGTGGTCAGCAAGAACGATCTGCTGGATGAAGCGCAGCGTACTGTGGTTCAGGACCGTGTTACTGCCAAGGTACCTTCTTCGGTTAAGACCACTTACATCAGCAACGGTGAAGCGGAGCTGGACGTACTGATGGGCCTGGATGCCAAGGCTGAAGAACGTATCAACCATGTGCACAACCACCACGATCATCACCATGATCATGACCACGAACATGAGCACGCCCACGATCACTTTGATTCATTCGTCATTAAAATGGGTGAAGTGGACAGCGACCGTTTACAGCAAGTATTGCAGGGCCTGATCGAAGAATACAACATCTTCCGCGCTAAAGGTTTTGCGGCACTACCGGGTAAGCCAATGCGCCAGGTAATGCAGGCGGTGGGTAAGCGTCTGGATGTGTATTTTGACCGTCCGTGGACGGCAGAAGAAACCCGTGGCACCTCGCTGGTATTCATCGGCAAAGGCATCGAACAGTCTGTGATTGAAGCGGCACTGAGCGAAGCGCTGGTAAACGGAACGGCTGAAGAGGCAGCAGCGGTTTAATGCATTTACTGGCAGCACAACCCGGTGGCTTTGTTGATGAAGAAGGCATCATCGATTTAGATCAGAGCCCCGGCGATATCGTGATTATGGCGGCGGCTGACAGCGCTCTGGCAGGTCTGGCCTGCGGTGTTGATCAGGCGCCGGCAGATTTGCCCGGCGTACGTCTGGCAAACTGGATGCAGATTATCAAACCCGCCGCGTATGACCTGTATGAGCACAAGGTGCTGGAACAGGCTAAAGTGGTTGTTGTCTCCCTGCTGGGGGGCGCCAGCTACTGGCAATACGGGTTTGAACGGCTGCAGGACTGGGCCCGAAAGCCCGGCCGTACGCTGATTCTGGTCCCCGGTGACGATACCCCCGATCCGCAGTTGCAGACTGCCAGTAATGTGACCGCTGAACAGCAACAGCGGGTGTGGCGCTACCTCCGGGAAGGCGGCACCGCGAATGCTGAACAGTTGCTGCGCTATTTAAGTGCAGCCTTTATTCCTGAACATGCAGCGTTACTGTGGCGGGAGCCGCAGGTGCTACCGCGCTGCATGATCTATCAGCCCGCCGGAGATGCTTCTGCGAGCGGGCTGGCACAGGCCTCGTTTGCCGAATGGCAGGCCAGTGCAATTCCCGGCGCGCCGGTGGCATTACTGCTGTTTTACCGTAGCCACCTGCAGTCGGCCAATACTGGCATGTTCGATCACCTGATCGACGTTTTGCGCAGCGAAGGGCTTAACCCGCTGCCGCTGGCGATTGCTTCGCTTAAAGACCCTGAATCCATGGCGCTGGTTAACGCGCTGCTGGAACAGAGCGACGCCAAACTGATACTCAACACCACCGGCTTTGCCAGCAACACAGTGGCGAGCCCGGATCTGTGTTCCCAGCCGAGTGAGTTTTACTCGCCATTCAGCCGCGAAGTACCGGTGCTGCAACTGGTGTTATCCAGCAGTACTGAAGATGACTGGCAGCAATACAGCCAGGGCCTGCGCAGCCGGGACATTGCCATGCAGGTGGTGCTGCCGGAAATGGACGGCCGGGTGATAACCCGTGCGCTGAGCTTTAAAGCTGAAAGCCATTTTGCCGAGCGCAGTGAAATCTCTGTGGTGCGTTATGCCCTGCATGAGGAGCGCGCCCGGTTCGTGGCAAAACTGTCACTGGCCTATTGCCGGCTGGCAAACAAAGCCAATGCCGACAAACGGGTTGGGGTGATCCTTGCTAACTACCCAACCAAAGATGGCCGTATCGGCAACGGAGTAGGGCTGGATACGCCTGCCTCAACGGTGAATATTCTCAACGCCATGGCGGACGCCGGATTCC
The DNA here is from genome assembly GCF_024347195.1 of Aliamphritea hakodatensis. Lineage (NCBI taxonomy): Bacteria > Pseudomonadati > Pseudomonadota > Gammaproteobacteria > Oceanospirillales > Oceanospirillaceae > Aliamphritea > Aliamphritea hakodatensis. The sequence continues at coordinate 3,212,805 of NZ_AP025281.1, read as the reverse complement.
CGGTGGAAAACATTCCGGCCACCGGTGATGATCTGATTAAAGAATTGCTGGGTTCGGTGACCAATAACCCGAATACCCTGCACACCTTGCCGTGCTGGCAAAGCATGGCCATTGATGAATACATGCAGTATTTCCGGCAATTACCGGAGGACTGCCAAAAGGCGGTTTACGACCAGTGGGGCAGCCCGGAGCAGGACATCAAATGCCGTAACGGCCGGCTGATGTTATCCGGCATGCGTTTAGGTGAGACCTTTATCGGTATCCAGCCGGCCCGGGGATTTAACATCGACCTGGTGGCGAACTACCACGACCCGGATCTGATCCCGCCGCATAACTATTTAGCCTTCTATTTCTGGATGCGCCACTGCTACGGCGTGGATGCGGTTATCCATGTGGGTAAGCACGGCAATCTGGAATGGCTGCCGGGCAAAGGATCGGCGCTGTCAGATCAGTGCTGGCCGGACATTGCTCTTGGCCCGATGCCGCATTTCTATCCGTTTATCGTGAATGATCCCGGTGAAGGCTCACAGGCCAAGCGCCGTACCCAGGGGGTGATTATCGATCACCTGATGCCGCCAATGACCCGTGCAGAAACCTACGGTGAAATGGCCGAGCTGGAAGGGCTGGTAGACGAGTTTTATCAGGCCATGGGGATGGATCAGGCCCGGGAAAACTGGTTGCGTGAGGCCATCCTGCAACAGCTGAATGATTCAAACCTGCGAGAAGAACTGCTCAGCCAGACGAATCTTAATCACGCTGAACAGGCCGACGAAAACGTCAGCCAGGAAGCGCTGGAAGAAACCCTGTTATCTGAGCTGGATGCCTACCTGTGTGACATCAAAGAAGCCCAGATTCGCCACGGCCTGCACATTATGGGTGAGCTCCCCGCCAGCGATAAACTGGCTGACACCTTAGTTGCCCTGTTGCGTCTTCCGAGAGGGGATGCGGATGACAGCCGTGGCATTCTTGATAATATCGCGCTGGATCTGGATTTACGGGTCGACGGTGAGCGATTTGAACCTCTGACCGGCGATCACAGTGTCTGGGCCGGCGAACAGCCGGCATTGTTGCAGACAGTCAGCGGTGATGCATGGCGTACCCAGGCCGATACCCGTGAGCGTCTGGAGTTAGTGGCCAAAGCCCTGATTAAACAGTACGTCCTGAATGATGATTCAGACGCCGGATTACTGACCGCTGATGTGCTGAGTCAGTTGCCCCATACAGCCGCCCAGCTGGACTATGTGAACGGCGTGATTTACCGGGCGTTGCTGCAAAGTGCCGAGCTGGAAATCAACTCGCTGATCAGCGGCCTGAGCGGTGGCTTTGTACCGCCGGGGCCGAGTGGCGCGCCAACCCGTGGCCGCCTTGATACGCTGCCCACCGGCCGAAATTTCTTTGCGGTGGATAACCGTGCCATACCGTCACCGGCGGCCTGGGCAATCGGCGAACGCTCCGCTGCGGCGCTGATTGAACGCCATTTGCAGGAACACGGCGATTATCCGAAACAGATCGGTTTATCCGTCTGGGGCACCGCCACCATGCGTACCGGCGGTGATGACATTGCACAGGCGATGGCGCTGATGGGCGTACGGCCGGTCTGGGCGCCGGGCTCTAACAGAGTGGTGGATTTTGAAGTCGTGAGCTGTCAGCGGCTGGGCCGTCCGCGGGTGGATGTTACCCTGCGGGTATCCGGCTTCTTCCGGGATGCCTTCCCCAATGTTATGAAGCTTTATGATGCGGCGGTTCAGGCGGTTGCTGCGCTGGATGAGCCGGGTAACGGCAACACCATTCAGGCCAATATTGAAGCCCGTCAGGCGGAGCTGGTAGCTGAAGGCATGAGTGCCGAAGATGCTGAGCGTCAGGCCAGTTTCCGGGTCTTTGGCAGCAAACCGGGGGCCTACGGTGCCGGTTTGCAGGGCCTGATTGATGAACGTTGCTGGGAACAGGAAAGTGATCTGGCGGATGCCTACCTGAACTGGGGCGGTTATGCCTATGGCAGCCAGGCAGAAGATGGCGTACAAGCGAAGCAGGCCTTTCAGAACCGTTTATCTCAGCTGGAAGTGGTGGTGCAGAACCAGGATAACCGGGAACACGATATTCTCGACTCTGATGACTACTATCAGTTCCAGGGAGGCATGACCAATGCCGTGCGGGTGTTTGGTGGCGAAATGCCGCAGGTGTATCACAATGATCACTCAAACCCGCAGCAGCCTAAGGTGCGCACCCTGAAAGAAGAGCTTAACCGGGTAATCCGCTCCCGGGTGCTGAATCCGAAATGGATTGGCGCCATGCGCGAACATGGTTACAAGGGGGCATTTGAAATGACCGCCAGCGTTGACTACATGTTTGCTTACGATGCCACCACCAATCTGATTGCGGATTATCAGTATGAAAAGGTGTCAGATGCGCTGGTGTTCGACGAAGAAAACCGGGCATTTCTGGAAGAACACAATCCTCATGCACTGGAAGAAATGGCTGAGCGCCTTTTGGAAGCTGCGCAGCGCGGTCTGTGGCAGGAACCGGGTGACTATCAGGACAAGTTACAGGATCTGCTGCTCAGCATTGATGAACAGCAGGAAGCGGCCGGTTAACCGGCAGGCGAAGCGATAAGTACAGGTTATAAACGATGACAGCTGCAAAATTCAGCTCACCGCACAGTTTAATGGTTCAGGGCACTACCTCCGATGCCGGTAAGAGCATTCTGGTAACGGCCTTTTGCCGGATACTGGCGCGAAAAGGCATCAGTGTTGTGCCGTTTAAGTCCCAGAATATGGCGCTTAACAGTGCCGTGACCGCCGAAGGCGGTGAGATTGGCCGGGCGCAGGCGGTACAGGCTGAAGCTTGCTTCCTCAAACCGTCGGTAAGCATGAACCCGGTGCTGTTAAAGCCGAACAGTGATCTTGGCGCGCAGGTGATTCTGCACGGCAAAGCGGTGGGCAACATGCAGGCCACCGAATATCACGCTTATAAACCGGAGCTGCTGAAAGAAGTGGTGGCCAGCCATCACCGTTTGCGGGATGAATTTCAGACCGTACTGGTGGAAGGCGCGGGCAGCCCGGCAGAAATCAATCTGCGGGAACACGATATTGCCAATATGGGCTTTGCCGAAGCAGTGGACTGCCCGGTGGTAATCTGTGCAGACATTGACCGTGGCGGTGTGTTTGCGCACCTGTACGGCACGTATGAGTTACTGAGCGAGTCAGAAAAAGCCCGGGTGAAGGGGTTTATCATCAACCGTTTCCGGGGCGATGTGCGTTTGCTGCAGTCCGGGCTGGACTGGCTGGAAGATAAAACCGGTGTGCCGGTAACCGGCGTCATTCCGTACATCCATAATCTGCACATTGAAGCGGAAGATGCGGTTGCCCGGCAGCAGACTGGTGACGATGACTACCAGCAGTTGCGGGTGGTGGTGCCGCTTTACCCGCGGGCCAGCAACCATACTGACTTTGATGCGCTGCGGATGCATCCGCAGGTGGACTGCCAGTTCCTGAAGGACCCGGCGCAGTTCACAGGGGCGGACCTGATCATCCTGCCGGGCAGTAAAAATGTTCGCGGTGATCTGAGCTGGCTGGACGGCCGTAGTACATACGCGAAAACCGAACATAACGATCCGGGTATCAGTGGTCTGACCTGGCGTGAAGTGATTCAGCGGCATTTGCGCCTGGGTGGCAAGGTTCTGGGTATCTGCGGTGGATATCAGATGCTGGGTAACTGGGTACATGATCCGGATGGTCATGAGTCTGCACCGGGTTCCGATGCAGGGCTGGGCCTGCTGGATATGGAAACTACCCTGACCGGTAATAAGATCCTGCGTAATGTACGGGGCTGTCTGGCGGCGGATGATTCTGTGGTGGTCAGCGGTTACGAAATTCACACCGGGCGCAGCAGCGGAGCCGCACTGGAGACGCCGATGTTCTGTGGTTTGCAGGAACAGGAACAGCAGCATGGTGAGCTGAAGGCGGCTTCCTCTGAAGGCACGTCTGACGGGGCTGTCGACGCGGATAACCGGGTAATGGGCAGTTACATTCATGGCTTGCTGGATGAAGAAACCACCCTTGAATACGTATTACGCTGGGCCGGGCTGGCGCAGTTTGAAAGCTTTGATTATCTGGCCTTCCGGGATCAGCAGATTGAACGGCTGGCAGACGCGGTTGAAGAAGCCATCCCGTTAGAACAGTTACTGACATTACTGAATATGGACAGCAGCGCAATCCCAGGAGAACAGGAAACAGCACAGGAACAGGCGTCATGACTGAAGGACTGAGCATTGTACTGGCCATTTTGCTGGCCCTGTTGCTGGATTACCGTTTCCAGGAGCCGCGCAGTTATCACCCGCTGGTGGGCTTTGGCAATCTGGCGATCTGGCTGGAGCAGCACCTGAACCGTTACCGTAATGGCTCCCAGGGGGATGCTTCCGGCAAATGGCGGGGGATTCTGGCCTGGTGTCTGGCGGTGTTACCAATCACTTTGGTGGCCTGCGTGCTGGTGGACCTTCTGGCGCTGAATATCTGGTTTGAAACCTTAATCGGTGCCGCGGTGCTGTATCTGGGGATTGGCTGGCAAAGCCTGCTGAGCCATGGCCGTGCGATTGCGAATCCGCTGGGGCAGGGCGATATGGCGGGTGCCCGTCGGGCGGTGAGTATGATCGTCAGCCGTGATACCTCGGAGCTGGATGAAACCGCCATTGCTACGGCAGCGACGGAATCCGTGCTGGAAAACGGTGCGGACGCAATCTTTGCCGCCATTTTCTGGTTCTGTCTGTTGGGTGTGCCCGGGGTTGTTATGTACCGCATGAGCAATACGCTGGATGCCATGTGGGGCTATAAAAACCGCCGTTATCTGAAATTCGGCTGGGCAGCAGCCCGGGCGGATGATGTGCTCAACTTTATTCCGGCACGTTTAACTGCCCTGAGCTATTGTCTGGCGGGTAAGACCACCGCAGGATTTAAAGCCTGGAAGCGCCAGCGTGGCAACTGGAAAAGCCCGAATGCCGGGCTGGTGATGTCCAGCGGCGCTGCTGCCATCGGCGTAAAGCTTGGCGGTGGTGCGGTGTATCACGGCAAGTGGCAGGACCGCCCGGTGTTAGGGCTGGTGGAAAACCCGACACCGAAAGCCCGGGATATCGAAGCGGCCTGCCGGTTGGTAAATAAGGCGATTCTTTGCTGGTATCTGGTGATTGCCGCACTGGCAATGGCGCCGTCTCTCTGGCTGACCGTGAGACTGATGTGATGGCAAACGTGATGGCTGATGTGCATCTGAAGACTGCTGACAGTGAAAACCGTTTAACTGGACAGGCGCTGAATCTATGTCATGGCGGGGATCTGTATACTGCGAGCCAGCAGTTTGGTACGCCGGTGGAAGACTGGATTGACCTTTCAACGGGGATCAATCCGCAGTATTACCCGGTACCGGCGTTTAACAGTCAGGCGTATCAGGCGCTGCCGTATTTACGCCCGGAGCTGGATGAGGCTGTGCGCCGTTATTACGCTGACCGGCCTTACCAACTGGCCAGTGGCAGCCAGCCGATTATTCAGTTTCTGCCTGAAGTACTGGAAAATATGCCGGTGCTGTTACCGGATTTTGGCTATCAGGAACACCGGCAGCACTGGCAACAGTACGGTGCTGAACTGCGTTACTATCCGGCGCTGGATCAGGTCTCTGCCCGGCTGGCAATCGAGCAGGCGCTGGAACAGGCGGAGTCAGATGGTGACCGTTTTCATCTGCTGGTGATTAACCCGAATAACCCCACCGGGCTGACATTCAGCCCGCAGCAGTTAGCCGACTGGGCAGAGCGGTTAGCACCGGGGGCACAACTGATCGTTGATGAAGCCTTTGTGGATCTTCATCCGGAACAGAGTGTGCTGGGTGACTGCTTTCGGCCGAATATGCTGGTGTTGCGTTCATTCGGGAAGTTTTTTGGCCTGGCGGGTATCCGCCTGGGCGCTATTTTTGGCAGTGAAACGGTGATGCAGGGATTGGCTGATTTACTTGGCCCCTGGCCAGTAAACGGGCCAGCTCAGACCGTTGCCATTGCCGCGCTGAATGACATTCAGTGGCAGCAGCAGGCGCGGGCAGATATTGCAGCCAATGCAGAACTGACAGAAGCCCTTTTACAGCCGGTTTTAGAGGCGTATGATGCACAGCCTTTTTGCCGGGAACAGTTATTTGCCTGCCACCGGCTGGCAACGTCAGCGGCTTACAGTTTGTACCAAGGGTTGGCAGAGCGGGGCATATTAGTGCGCTTAATTGATTTGCACGATGGCACCATGCTGTTACGTACGGGCATCATTAACGCCCTTGATTCCGGAACGGCATTACAACTGCAAACCCGGCTGGAAACGATTTAATCGACAACATCTGTTATAGGCGGATGTGAGCAATTAAACATACTAAGAATATAAAGCCCTGCAGAATGAAACAGGGCAACAAGATGCGGAGAGAAATTGTGTCAAAAAAAGGCATTATGGTCTGTGGTCACGGTAGTCGTGATAAAGATGCAGAACGCGAATTTGGTTTAGTGGCCGCTGGCCTGAAGAAACGTTTCCCGGATATTCCGGTTGAATATGGTTTCCTTGAGTTCTCGGCGCCAAACATTCACATGGGGCTGAACTCCCTGCTGGAGCAGGGTGTTGAGCAGGTGTATGCCATTCCGGGTATGCTGTTTGCGGCGACCCATGCCAAAAATGATATTCCGTCGGTGCTGACGACGTTTGAAGAAAACAACAGCCAGATCGAAATGCATTACGGCAGCGAACTGGGCTTACACCCGGCAATGGTCGAAGCGTTCCAGGCGCGGATCTATGAATCCATGGGCCTTGATCCGGAAAATCCGCCAGAGAACCTGTATGACACCCTGCTGGTCGTGGTTGGCCGCGGTACGTCTGACACCGGTGCAAACGCCGAAGCGGCCAAGCTGACCCGTATCGTTAACGAAAATATGGGCTTTGGCTGGGCTGATACCGTGTATTCCGGCGTGACTTATCCGTCAGTCGGCGTGGGCATGGAGAAGCTGCTGAAGCTGGGTTACAAGCGTGTAGTTGTGGCCCCTTACTTCCTGTTCACCGGTCGTCTGATCAAGCGTATCTACGGCTATGTGGATCAGGTTGCTGAACAGAATCAGGGTGTTGAATTCATTAAGACGCCGTACCTGAACGACCATGAGAAAGTGATCGACGCCTTTGAAATCCGTGTCCGTGAAATTCTGGATGGCGCACAGGACCTGAGCAATGAAAGCCTGATGGAATCCTTCAAGCGTCGCCTGGCGGCCGGTGAAGTGGATGTTCACCATCACCATGCGGAGTTCAATCCGAATGAAGGTGAGCACGGTCACGATCATTCTCACGATCACGATCACGATCACGGACATTCTCATGGTCATTCCCACGATCACGATCACGGGCATTCCCATGATCATGGTCATTCCCACGATCATGGTCATTCGCACGATCACGGGCACTCTCATGATCATGGCCACGGCCATTCACACGATCATGATCACGGTCACAGCCATGGTATTTACAAGCACATTGCCCACCCGCTGGGGCCACGCACCATGATTGGTGAAGGCGTATGCTGCTGCTTCATGAGCCAGTTCCCGCAGGAAGTACTGGACGAAGAACAGGACCGTATCGGTCTTGTTAAGGCAGAAGAGACCTTCGCGCATCAGAAATAAATTAAAAAGAAACAAGGGTTAGAGACAAACCGCCGGCAGCGCATGCTTCCGGCGGTTTTTTTATGAGTTCTGATAAGGCTGTTGTCTGATGCTGTGTGGTTTTCTGCTGTTTCTTGTCGCTGATACCCGGCATGTCTGTGTTGCTGAAATATCTTACAGGCCATTGATGATTTATGATTAAGGCCAGTGGGTATCTTTGTTAAGCTATTGGTTTATACAGGTTCTTTGGGTTGAGTCCTTATGTCGGAAAAGAAAATCAGAAAACGCCGTGAGTTTTCTCAAAAGACAACTATTCATGATGTGGGACGTGAAGCCGGGGTATCTTCAATTACTGTTTCCAGATATTTTCGATCACCGGAGAGAGTATCTGAAAGCACCCGCAAGCGGGTCGAACAGGCAGTACAAAAACTAAATTATGTGCCAAACCGTATTGCCGGCACGCTTGCATCCAACCGCAGTAATATTGTTGCTGTCATTGTTCCTAACATTACTAATTCGATTTTTGCAGAAACCCTTCAGGCAATTGAGGATTCTCTACGTCCGTCCGGCTTGCATCTCCTTATAGGGCACAGTAACTACAGCTTACAGACAGAAGAGGATCTGGTCAGAACCTTTCTGGCTCACCGGCCTGATGGCATTATTCTTACAGGCTATACCCATTCTGAAAATACGGTTGAAATGGTCAGGGCTGCCGGCATTCCTGTTGTGCAGATCTGGAACATTACCCAGTCGCCTATTGGGGTGAATGTTGGTGTTTCCAGTTATGACGCCGCCTATACCATGACCCGTTATCTGATCGGTAAGGGGTATCGGAACATTGCTTATATCGGAGGGCATGTTACCAATAATGACCGTACCGTTCAGCGGGAATCCGGTTTCTTGAAGGCCCTGGATGAGGCCGGTATACATTTCAATAACAACTTGTTACAGCGTTGTAATTTCGAGTTTCTTGCGGGCGGGCAGGCACTGGAAAACATAATGAAAGCTGATCCTGATGTAGAGGCAGTGTTCGCTGCATCGGATATTTTAGCAGTAGGAGCGATGCTGAAATGTCAGGAACTGAATATTAAAATACCGAATGACCTTGCTCTGGCGGGTTACGATGATGCAGGCATTTCCAGCCTGATGAGCCCGCCGTTAACGACTGTTGCGGTTCCCCGGTATGAAATTGGCTCTCAGGCTGCTCAGGCGATTCTTAAAGGCCTTAACGGTGACCCTCAGAAACCGCAATGTATTGATTTAGGGTTCAAAATTGTACAGCGGGGCAGTGCATAAGTAGCGTTTCTGCTACGGATTTTATCAGATTGTGTTGACGTTAAGTTTTATTTGTGAATAAGATGTTACCGGTAACATATGTTATCGGTAACATCTTGTCATTCTATCAGAGAATCTGCTTATGAAATCTCACCCGCAGGATCGCACAGAGACACTTCAGCAACAGGCTAACCGAATTCGGCAGCAGGTGATCAGGTTAGTTGCCCGGCGTGGCCAGGGCTATGTGCAGCAGGGGCTGGGGGCTGCAGATATCTTTACCGCTATCTATCTGAATGAAATGAACATCCATGCCGGCTATTTCAGTGATATAGGCCGCGACCGGTGCATTCTCTCTACGGCTCATAATTCTGCTGTTTTTCACGCCACGCTTGCTGAGGCCGGGTTGCTGGACAGCAACCGGCTGGATACTTATTGCGATGACGGTTCAGAACTTGAAGTGAATGTTTCGGAGCGTCTGGGAGACAGTGTGGAAGCAACCTGCGGTTCGCTTGGTCAGGGACTTTCCGTTGCAGTGGGGATGGCTTTATCTGCAAAAAAGAAGGCTTTGCATGGCCGTTATTTTGTCATTCTGGGTGATGGTGAAATGCAGGAGGGCCAGACCTGGGAAGCTGCCATGAGTGCCGCAAGCTTCGGGCTCGACAACATTTGTCTGGTGGTTGATATGAACCGTATGCAAGTAGAGGGAGATACTGACCAGGTGATCAAAATGGAGCCTGTGGCAGATAAGTGGCGGGCTTTTGGCTGGGAGGTCTGTGAAGTGGATGGTAACAACATGGAGGGTTTACTCCGCAGTTTCTCCCGGGCACGTAACAATACGGAGAAGCCCTTTGCTGTAATCGCACACACCGTAGCAGGGAAAGGTGTTCCTTTTCTGGAGGGGCAACTGAGTCACAACATGGTTCTGGATGCCACGACTGCAAATGACGCATTAAAAGTACTGGAGGAGGCATCATGACACGTGCTACGTCGTTACACCTTGGTGATTTTACATCTTCGGTTTCTGTCTATGGAAATCAGGCGGTTCCTAAGTATTACGGTGATGCGTTGGTGCAGGTTGCCCGTGAAATACCTGAAGTCATGTGTCTGGGATGTGATTTGTCGGCCTCAACAGAGACCGATGTCTTCCGTGATGCGATTCCTGAACGCTTTGTCATGATCGGCATGCAGGAAGCGAATGCAATTGGCGTCGCTTCAGGTATGGCACGCATGGGAGATATCCCTTTTGTTCACAGCTTCGGCGTTTTTATGACCCGGCGTGCGTTTGATCAGGTTGCAATGCAGGTGGCGTATCCGAAAAACAATGTAAAAATCGTTGGATTCTTACCGGGGTTAACAACTTTACTGGGGGTCTCTCATCAGGCGATTGAGGATATTTCGCTGATGCGTTCCCTGCCTGGTATGACTGTGATTGAACCGGCCGGCGCCGCTCAGGCCCTTGCTGCTGTCCGGGCTGTTGCCGGTTATAACGGGCCGGTATATCTGCGCATGGAAAGGGCAAGTGAAAGTCTGGCTGACGACCAGCCGCTGATGGAATTAGAAATCGGTAAGGCGCAAACGCTTTGTGAAGGTGAAGATCTGGCGATATTTGCCTGTGGCCTCATGGTCGGTCATGCCCTGAAAGCGGCTGACATCCTTACAGATCGTTTCGGCATTGCCTGTTCCGTTATCAATATGCACACCATCAAGCCTTTGGATAAGCAAGCTGTTCTGCAACAGGCTGTGCAGGGTAAAGGAATTATTACTGCGGAAAATCATTCTGTTATTGGTGGTTTGGGGTCTGCGGTTGCGGAGGTTCTGGCAGAGGCGGGGAAAGAAAATACCTTCTTAAGGGTTGGCATTCAGGATACTTTCGCCCAGGGAGGGTCACTATCCTATTTACAGGAAAAGTATGGCTTGTCTGTCGCGCATCTCGTCAGGGTTTCGGCAGACTTGCTGAACAAAACGCTGAAGGAACAGGATCAATGAAAACAGATACACAGCTTAAAATAGCGTTTCTTGGGCTGGGGGTTATGGGAAGCCCCATGGCAAAGAACCTGATCCGGTCTCAGTTTCAGTTGGCGGTCTACGACATAAATCCGCAAGCGATGGCAGACTTTCGTCAGTTGGAATGCCGGTGTGCCCAGTCTCCTGCTGATGCTGCCACAGATGCAGACATTACCATAGTGATTTTGCCGGATTCTTCTTATGTCAGAGAAGCGTTGCTGGGGCAGGATGGTGCCGCTTCTGTCATGAAACCAAACAGTCTGGTGGTTGATATGAGCACCGGTTCTTCCCGGGAGCTGCTGCAACTGAATATGCAACTCAGACAGATGGGGCTACGTCTGATTGATGCACCTGTAGGACGCAGTCGCAGGGAAGCTGTGACGGGGAATCTCATTGTGATCGCCGGTGGTGACGATGATGATATCCGGGAAGCTGGTCCTGTATTTAATGCTATGGCAGATACGGTGCTTCATATGGGAGCCGTCGGTATGGGTCTGAAAGCAAAGCTGGTAAACAATTACGGTTCGATGGTCAATATGGTGATTGCGGCGGAATTGCTGACGTTCGCCGCAAAGCTTGGACTTGATCAGAGCCGCATGCTTGCTTTATTCAGGGAAACGCCGGCCGGCAAAGGCCAACTGACAACCAACTATCCAAAAAAAGTGCTCGCCGGTGATGTTTCACCTGATTTTCCTTTGTTCATGGGGTTGAAGGACTTGGGGCTCGCGCTGGATCTGGCTGCTGAAAACGGTATGCCTGTATGGCTGGGCGCGGCTGCTGAACAGCTTTACGGACTCAGCCGCAGTTATGGCCGGGAGAATGAAGACTGTACCGCTATGTTGCTGCTGCTTGAGGAAATAGCCGGTATCCGAAGGACGGCAACAGGTTAGCTTTCACCAGATTTATCTCTTAATAAAAACAACAGTAACGGAGATGGTATTTTGGTTTATTTCTTATGGCTCTTACAGACACTTGAACGGTTTAACCGGCCACTCGCACTGGCAGGCTGGTATATTTCAGCATTATTTATCGCACTGATGATGATCATGGTGATCATTCAGGTCTTTTTCCGCTATGTGCTTAACAGTTCCCTGTCGTGGGCGGAAGATTTGTCACTGATGTTGATGGTCTGGATGGCATTTCTGGCCGTTCCTGTAGCCTACAGGAAGGCACTTCATGTTCAGATGGATCTGGCACAGCGGCTGATTCCGGCGAGGTTAAACCACTTGCTGCAGTTTTTGATCAGCACCGCTATCTGTGTCCTGTTAGTTTACCTCATTTCCAAGTCTTTCAGCTGGGCCTGGCATTCAACTATACGGGCAAATGCTGTTCCGGTGCAGATGAAATACATCTACGCCGTTATTCCGCTGACCCTGGCAGTTTTATTGCCGAATTGCTTCGAGAACAGTTTGCGCTCGCTGCTTTGTCTGATTAAACCGGACATCACAGAAAGTATTCAGATGAAAGATGCCGGGAAGATGACCGGGGAGAGCAACTGATGACAGCACTGTTCTTTTGGTTGTTTCTGGTACTGACGGCTATCGGCGTACCTGTTTTTTTCGTTCTTCTGATGGCGCCGACGATTTCTCTCCTGATTGATGGTCAGTCAGGCATGTTAACTCAGGTAATATCCCGCTTATTTAATGGCATGTTCTCATTCCCGCTGATGGCGATACCGTTATTCCTGTTAGCAGGGGAATGTATGAATAACGGAGGGATTACCTTACGGCTGGTTAATTTTGCGCAAACACTGATAGGCCATATTCGCGGTGGTCTGGCGCAGGTGAATATTTTTACATCTGTACTGTTTGCAGGTCTTAGTGGTTCAGCAGTAGCCGATGCCTCTGCACTGGGATCAATGCTCATTCCGGCGATGGAGAAAAATGGCTATAGCCGCCGTTTTGCTGCGGCAGTGACTGCCGCGTCAGCGGTCATAGGCCCTATCATTCCGCCAAGTATCATTATGATTATTTACGCATTTATTATGCAGGTTTCGCCTGCTGCGTTATTTGCTGCAGGCATTATTCCCGGACTAATCATTGCTGCTTCACTGATGTTGGTGACTGCGGTTATCGCCAGAAAGCGTCAGTTACCGGTTATGGAAACAAAGGCTACCGGTGCTGAGCGGATACAGGCCGCAAGACATGCGGTATTGCCGCTGCTAACCCCGGTTATTTTACTGGGGGGGATTCTGGGAGGGATTTTTACCCCTACAGAAGCGGCCGGGGTCGCTGCTTTTTACGCATTTTTTATTTCACTGTTTGTCATTAAAACGATGACCTGGCGGGACTTGCCGGGTGTATTTAAACGTGCCGCTGTATCGTCTGCAGTGATAATGGTGGTTATAGGTGCTTCTGTTTCCTTTGCGTGGCTCGCCACAGTTTCGGGTATTCCTCAGGAATTTGCCGCCTGGATACTGGATCTCACCGGATCTGTTCTGCTGCTTCTGTTATTGCTCAATATTTTGTTATTCGCTGTTGGAATGATTCTGGATGCCGGACCGGCCATTCTGATTCTCGGACCTATTTTATCGCCTGTCTTTGTTAACCAGTTGGGAATGGATCCGCTGCACTTCGCCATCATCATGTGCGTTAACGTTACCGTAGGGCTGATTACGCCGCCGATGGGGCTGGTGTTGTTTGTTACCTCCAATGTTTCCCGGGAACGGCTGGAACTTATTCTGCGTGAGTTATTTCCTTATTTAGCAGTAGAAATACTGATTATTTTATTAATCACTTATGTTCCTGCAATTTCGCTGACGTTACCGCGTTTGCTGAATTTCATCTGATGGCTGTCATCAGTTGAGTCACAAAAATAACAAGGAGAACACCTATGAACAGGAAAAAGATAAAAGGATTTTTTAAAGCGGTTTCTGTAATCACTGTTGCGACGGCAGTTTTGCTCTCACCCTTCAGTACAACGGCCGTATTGGCCGCTAAGAAGACGATTAATGTAGGCATTCTGGCGGGTACTGATGATGAAGATTATGATGGCGCAATGGTACTTAAAGACTATGTTGAATCACGTACCAACGGTGATATCAGCGTCAGAATCTTTCCTGCAGGGCAGTTTTGCAGCAGTTATCGGGAATGTCTTGAAAGTATTCAAAATGGGACTTTGCAGGCAACTATCACCACTATCGGTGGTTTTGGTAATTTATTTCCCCCCGGGCAGGTAATGGATCTGCCATATGCGTTTAAAAATGACCGGGTGGCTGAATGTGTTTTTGACGGTCCCTTTGTTACACAACTTCGCGATGGCGTTCTCAGTACATCAGATAATGTAAGGTTAATGACGATCAGTAACACCGGCGGCTGGCGAAATTTTGCAACGACGGGTAAGCAGATAAAAACACCGGCTGATCTTAAAGGATTAAAAATCCGGACAATTCCCGCAGATATACAGAAAGAACTGGTTGTCAGCTTGGGTGCAAATGCAACACCTATTGCATGGCCAGAGGTGTATACATCGTTGGCGACTGGTGTGGTTGAGGGCACAAAAAACGGTATCACTGATATCGTTAATATGAAGTTCCAGGACCATATCAAGTACATTACGCTGGATGGCCATGCTTATATGGGAAGTTTGTGGTGGATGAATAACAGTTTCTGGAGCGGTCTGTCTGAACCAGAAAAACGTATCGTTTATGATGGCTTTCAGCATCTGAAGGGAGTCACGCGTGCATTTCCTATGCGACGTCAGATTGAGGCTTATGATGAGTTTCGTAAGGCGGGAGGTACTGTTTATGTCCCGACACCGGAAGAAAAGCGTCTGTTCCGCAGCGCTGCTAAGCCAATGGAGGCTTGGTACATAAACAATTATGGCACAGAATGGCTGGATAACATGCAGTCTGCGATCCGGACCTGTGAAGCAGCGATTGATGCCGAAATCTGAGGGGCGGATCAGAGGAAGATTAGATGATCTGTCTGTGTACCGGAATCCCGGCAGAAAGTTATAAACCTGAGAAATCAGTTTGAACTCTGTTATCAGTGTGCTGATGAAGGTCTGTTAGGTATGTAGCGGGCGGCCTGGTTAAGGCAGAAGAGACCTTCGCGCATAAGAAATAAATTAAAAAGAAACAAGGGTTAGAGACAAACCGCCGGCAGCGCATGCTTCCGGCGGTTTTTTTTATGCAGGCAGGCACCGGTCTGTATACCCGTTATGCAAAGTTCAGACGGTATTCAGAGTGATATTGTTCAATTAACGTGTTTATATATTAACCGGTGAAGACGGGCGCCCGGTGGGGCAGCCAGGGACAGGTCTTTTCCGGTGCGTCATCACTGAACCTTTGGGGTTTTAAAACTGGGATACACCCGGGCATATCATTGATAACGCTGAAACTGAAATGTGGAATTATTCGCACCTCCCTCAGTATCTGGTGAGGGGGCGCAAGGATGAAATGGTGACAGTGTGAATTTAATCGGCAGTAACACAAACGACTTTTTAAATAACAACGTAAAAGTCCTGAAGTCCCGTGTTTCAAAGACGGCCTATCAGGGCATTGTTGTTGCGGTGGCGGCGCTGATTATAGCGACACTGAGCGCCAGTTATTACACCACCGGCAGTATCAGCATAGATGGTATTGCGCTGGTTCAGAAAACCAATATCGCACTCTGGATTATGGATGCAGTCCCTTTTGTATTTGCGTTCTGGGGGCAGTATTCAAGTACCATTCTGGCTTATGAGGCCAGTGCACTGGTGATTGATCAGACCCAGGAGCTTCGGGAACGGGCTGATTCGTTCGAAAAGCAGGCCCGTTATAATGTCACCCATGATTTACTGACTGACTTACCCAATAAAGAATTGTTTTATGACCGGGTTGAGCAGGGGATCTTATCCCAGACCAGTCAGCAGCAGTCCCTCTCTGTTTTACTCATTGAAATCGGCAATTACAAACAGGTCAGCGATACCCTCGGACGCAACGCCAGTGACAGTTTAATCAAACAGGTCTCGGTGCGGCTGAAAAGCGCCTATGCTTCGCCTGCGACGATTGCCCGGATCGACAGTAATATTTTCTCTTTGCTGTTAACCAATATTGAGAACAAACAAACGGTACTTTCTCAGGCTGAAAACATTCACCGGGCACTGGAAGAACCGTTTTTTGTTGAAAAGGTGAAGATGGCCTGTCAGGCCAATATCGGGATTGTCTACTTCCCGGACCATGGTGGTGATGTGGACACGCTGGTGCAGCGGGCGGGCATTGCGCTGTATGTTGCACAAAACTCAAACAAGGGTTATGCACTGTATGACCCTTCTTATGATGAACATACACCCCGGCAGTTAACCTTGATGAGTGAACTGAATCAGGCCGTTGAACGTGGGGAGCTGGAGCTTTATTACCAGCCGAAGCTGGATTTAAGGGATGATTGTGTCAGCAGTGCGGAAGCACTGGTGCGCTGGAATCACCCGAGGCATGGCTTGTTATTGCCGGATCATTTTGTACCGCTGATGGAACGAACCCGGATGATTCAGTCACTGACCCGCTGGGTCATCGAAGCCAGTATGTTGCAGGCTGTGAAATGGGCCGGTACGGGGTATAACATCAGCATATCGGTGAATCTGTCGGCGAAAGATCTGAACAACCCTGAATTACCGGATTTAATTGCCGGTCTGAAAGGGCGTACCGGGGTGAATCCTGAATGGATCATGCTGGAGATTACGGAAAGCTCGATTATGAGTAATCCGGAAACCGCCTTTGAAATCATTAACCGGATTGACCAGATGGGGTTTCGTTTCTCCATCGATGATTACGGCACCGGTTATTCATCCCTTTCTTACCTGAAACGTATGCCGCTCAAAGAGCTGAAAATAGACCGTTCATTCGTAAAAGATATTATGACCGATGAGAGCGATGCGGTGATTGTAAATGCGACGATCAATCTGGCCCATAACCTGGGGCTTCAGGTAACCGCAGAAGGGGTCAACGATCCGGCAGTGCTGCAAAAGCTGAGACGGGAGGGCTGTGACGTTGTGCAGGGCTATTTGCTGGCCAGACCGATGCCGGTGGGTGCATTTGAGGAGTGGTTATCCAGCGAAGCGAATCAGTTTAAAGAAGTGGTAACGGAGTAACGGGCAGTTCACCGCTGCTCCGGTTCCCCGGATAAGAGAAAGGGCAGAGCGGCTCTCTGCCCGACACTGACTTAAGCCTTCTTTACAAACTTAGCGGTTACCATCATGTCACCGGCGCCGTCTACCTTGCAGTCCAGTTCATGGTCTTTACCGTCGACCATACGTTTGATCAGCGCTTTGGTGCCAATCTTCAGTACCTGGGAGCTGCCTTTTACCTTCAGATCTTTGATCAGGGTGATTTTATCACCTTCCTGTAACTGTGTGCCGTTAGCGTCGCGGATATTCAGGGCGTTTTCTGCGGCAACTTCTTCAGGATTCCATTCATACGAGCATTCCGGGCAGATCAGCATATCCTGATCCTGATAAACATATTCAGAATTACAGCTCGGGCAGTTAGGCAGGGACATAACAGTATTTCTTCTTTCAGTGAGTTCGGCGTGAATGATAGTGGCAAGGCGCTGCTTTGGCGAGCATTTTGTGGGTTGTCTGTTAATTCATATCAGGTGCTTTTAAAGGCTTTTCCGCGATGGTGAAGGGGAATCACAGCATCATCATTTGTCTGTTAAATGGCCACGCTGGTCATAAAAGCTTTTCCCTGCAGGGAATGGAATTCCAGCGTGGTTCAGGCTGTGCAGGGTATGGTTAAGCATTCTGAAGCAAGCAGGTCTTTAGTACCGGGATTTTTGCCTGGTAACCGAGGCGTTTGGAGCGAATAAATGAGATATCCTGTTGTCATTCATCACGAAGAAAATTCAGCGTATGGAGTCACTGTGCCTGATATTCCCGGTTGTTTTTCTGCAGGAAACACCATGGATGATGCAATTGATAATGTTCGGGAGGCAATTGAGTTTCATCTGGAAGGGCTGGCAGAAGATGGTGAAATTGCACCTGCAGCAAGTCCTGTGTCGGCTTTTGAACATCAGTTTCCGGGTGGTACCTGGGCGTTAGTTGATATAGATATCACACCGTTTTCAGGTAAAACTGAAAAAGTAACAATTACATTATCGTCTATTTCAGTGCGTCAGATCGAGAAACAGAGTCAGAAAGGGCACGGGAAAAACCGTTCAGCTTTTCTGGCTGATTCAGCCGTAAAGGAAATCAGCCGTTACGGTTAATGCTATTTTTCTTCTGCAGTACACCGTAAAAACCTACAGTAATCTGTTCTGATTTCTGCTTAAATAACCCCCATCACGATGTAGCTATACAAGGTAAAGACAATGGCTTACGAACTGACCGGTAAGGTTAAGTTAATTCAGGATCCACAGACCTTTAACAGCGGCTTCACCAAGCGTGAAATGGTTGTTACGGTTGAAGAAGGTAAATACCCGCAGGATATCAATCTGGAGTTTGTGCAGGATAAGGTCAGCCTGCTGGACAACATCCAGCCGGGTCAGCAGGTAACGGTTTCTTTCGATATCCGTGGCCGTGAGTACAACGGGCGTTATTTCAACAATCTGGTGGGCTGGAAAATTCAGGGCGGTGCAGCGGCAGATCCGTATGATCAGACCCCTGCTTACGATACCACTGCGCCGGTTGAGTTTGATGACGACGTGCCGTTCTGATCCGAACTGATATCCGTACGTTTACAAAAGCCCTGCACTGCAGGGCTTTTGTGTATCTGGGTGTACGGTTGTGGTTATCCTGGCTGTTTAACTTTACGTAAATAGGGTTTAACGGTTTCCCAGCCGTCGGGATAGATTTTGGCGGCGTCTTCATTAGAGACTGCCGGCACGATGATGACATCTTCACCCTGCTGCCAGTTCACCGGGGTGGCAACTTTATGTTTGGCGGTGAGCTGCATGGAGTCGATGACCCGCAGGATTTCATCAAAGTTGCGGCCGGTGGTCATCGGATATGTGATCATCAGCTTAATGTTTTTATCCGGCCCCACCACGAATACAGAGCGTACCGTGGCGTTGGTCATGGCGGTGCGGCCCTCAGCAGAGCCGGTTTCATCGGCGGGAAACATGTTATAGAGCTTGGCGATGCTCAGGTCTGTATCAGCAATGACCGGGTAGTTAACGGTGGTGTTGCCGACTTCTTCGACATCTTTTATCCATTGGATGTGATCATCGAGGGGGTCGATGCTCAGGCCAATGATTTTGGTGTTTCGTTTGTCGAATTCCGGCTGAATCTTTGCCATGTATCCAAGCTCGGTTGTACACACCGGGGTAAAGTCTTTGGGGTGAGAGAAGAGGACCGCCCAACCGTCGCCAATCCACTGATGAAAGTCTAATTCTCCCTGGGTAGTCTGCGCTGTAAAGTTTGGTGCCTGATCGTTGATGCGTAATGACATCATAAACCTCCAGTTGTCTTTTGGTTTGCAGGAATGAGGTCAGTTAAGGTTAGTTCATAAACCGTCGGCTGGCGGTCTGGCGGATGACGGATTGTCATTTTTGAAGCAGGGGCTTGCCGTGAATTTATGGCACACTGTAATAACCACTATTTAGAACAGGCGAGTACAGGGTGTTTATTCAGTTTTTAGGTACCTCTTCCGGTACGCCGACGAAGCGGCGAAACGTCTCGGGGCTGGCCTTACAGGAAAGTAAGGGGCGGGGCTGGTATCTGATTGATTGCGGGGAAGCGACCCAGCATCAGTTGCTGCATACCAGGCTGTCGCTGAACACCTTAAAGGGGATTTTCATTACCCATGTGCACGGTGATCACTGTTATGGCCTGCCTGGCCTGTTAGGCAGTGCCGGGATGACCGGCCGGACTGAGCCACTGACCATTGTAGCCCCGGCAGGTATCCGCGAATGGGTTGAGGCTACGCAGGGTTTTACTGAATTTCATCTGTCCTTTGAGCTTAACTTTGTAGTGCCGGAATCGCTGATCCTGAATCCGGATGGGGAACAGCAGGGAATGCCGTTTGGGCAGTTTGGTGTCACGGCTGCACCGCTGGTCCACCGGGTAGAATCTTATGCGTACAGTTTTACGGAAAACTGGGTGGACGGTGAACTGGATGTGGATGCGCTGAGAGCCTCAGACTTACCCGCCGGCCCCGACTGGGGGCGGCTGAAGTCCGGGGTGGATGTCAGTCATGATGGCAAGCTGTACCGGGCCCGTGACTTTGTTATAACGGATTGTGTGCCCAGAAAAGTGGTTGTTTGCGGTGATAATGCCGAACCTGCTGTCCTTAAGGATCTGTGTAACGGTTGTCATGTGCTGGTGCACGAGGCGACCTATGCAAAGGATCTGGCCGAACAGGCTGCAGCATATGGTCACAGTTATGCCGCTCAGGTCGCGGAATTTGCCGCCCGGCTGGACATTCCTAATCTGGCGCTGACGCATTTCAGCCCCCGGTATCAGTTGAATCCGCAGGTAGCGTCTTCTGTTGAATTGCTCCGTCAGGAGGCTCAGGTCATCTACAGCGGGCAGTTGTTTCTGGCAGAGGATTTAGACAGGTACCGGCTCGATAAAGACGGGGTGTTGCATGCTGATCAGTAGTTGTCTGATTAAGTTACAGGGGAGTCGGAATACATGAAAATCTACCGCGGTGCCTGTCACTGTCAGGCGGTGACATTTGAGATTGAAACAGATTTTCCGGAACTGACCACCTGTGACTGTTCCATCTGCAGGCGTAAGCATGCACTGATGGTCAAAGTACCTGAGAGCCGGATGAACATTTTGAGTGGTGAGGATGTCCTTACGGCCTATACCTTTCACACCCATACGGCGCAGCACTACTTTTGCAGTGTGTGCGGTATTTATCCTTTCCACCGTAAGCGGGTCACTCCGGATTATTTTGGGGTGAATGTGTATTGTCTGGTAGGGGTTGACCCTGAGGGTATTCCGGTACGTGCGACTGATGGTATTGGTATGGCGTAATTGCTGACACAGGCTGTCGCTTTTTAGCCGGGCTTTTTTAGTCAGGCTTTTTAGTTGAGCTTAGTAAGTTGATCTGGCTGCTTGCTGTCGTAGCTGAAAGCTGTCATTAATGGCCGCCATACTTACGACAATAATATGACTGCCGCCGCCAAAATATATTTCTTATAAAAATGCGGCAGTTTCAGGAGCAGGGGTTGGGCATAGTGATGCTGCCAGGCAACTATCAGGATTTATTCATTTCAGGTAATCCCGCACTGGTGATTATCGATGTTCAGGACGCCATTGATTGCTATTCTGATTACAGCCGGAATAACCCGGATGCGGAGCAGGTGATTGCTTCTTTGCTGACGGTCTGGCGTGACCGGGCCTTGCCGGTGATTCATGTCCGGCATGCGTCGAAGTTTGAAAACTCACCCTATCATCCCACCTCTCATCATTTCTCATTTAAGTATGAAGCAGAGCCGCTTGCTGAAGAGCCGGTCATAACCAAGCAGGAAAACTGTGCTTTTATCGGTACCGAGCTGGAGGCTGTATTGCGGCAGCAGGAGATTACTGAACTGGTTGTCTGCGGCGTACTGAGCAATAATTCGCTTGATGCCACCGTACGGATCGCCTGCGGCCTTGGCTTTCGCGTAATGGTACCGGATGACGCCAGCGCGGCGTTTGCCATGGATCTGCTGAACGGTAAGCAACTCAGTGCGGAAGATGTGCACTGGACCTTTCTCAGTAACCTGCATGGTGAATACTGCCATGTGTGTGAATCCCGGGAATTGCTGCAGGCATTGCCTCAGCCACACTGAGCGGATCGCAATGATGACAGATATACGCTGGCCTGTGTTACTGCAGTATGAAGGTGATCCGGAGCTGACCGTCATCCGTTCGCAGGAAGAATGGCGAACAGAGTATGTGCAGCATTATTTTGCTGCGCAGGACCGTCTGATTGACAGCGCAGGGCAGTGCTTTTTGTTGCAGCAGCGGATTTCAGGTCAGATTATGCCGCACGCGGCCGGCGTTAGGCTGTCGCTTAACGAACTGAATGACATATTGCGGGCGCATTTTGCTGCAGCCGGCCATTGTTGCGTGGCAAAGATGCTGGTGGCATCTGTTGCAGAGGCTGTTCAGGCCGTTGAGGCGGCCGGATAATCTCCGTGCGACTGTCTGATACGACGATTGATGCCATTGAAATACCGGATTTGGTCTGGCCTTCCTAAAACAGATGGCGCATAATTCCCGACAAAATTACTAGGGTATTAAGAGCCAAGAGTAGATAACCTTATGACGAGCTTAACAAACGAGCAGGTACGCGGGGCGATTGCCGGCGTACAGGATACGTATTTAGAACAGGATTATATCAGCGCTAACGCAGTGAAAGCGCTGAGTGTGGAAGGCAGCACGGTTAATGTTTCTCTCGAGCTGGGTTACGCCTGCAAAGGCGCAGAAGCAGATATTAAGCAGGCACTGAGCGATGCGATCACTGCCGCCGGTGCCACCGCTGTAAAGATTGAAATTACCAGCAAGGTTGCCGCTCATCAGGTACAGGGCAGCCTGCAGGCTCTGAAAGGTGTGAAGAACATCGTTGCGGTCTCTTCCGGTAAGGGTGGCGTGGGTAAATCCACCACAACGGTGAACCTGGCGCTGGCGATGGCAGCGGAAGGCGCCCGCGTTGGCGTGATGGATGCGGATATTTACGGCCCGAGCCAGGGCATGATGCTGGGGGTGACCCCGGGAACCCGCCCGCAGCCGGTGGGTGAAAAGAACATGGCGCCGATTGAGGCACATGGCCTGCAGGTAATGTCGATCGGTTTCCTGATTGATGATGATCAGCCGATGGTATGGCGTGGCCCGATGGCCAGCGGTGCACTGCAGCAGTTGCTGACTGAAACGGTCTGGGATGAACTGGACTATCTGTTTATCGATATGCCGCCGGGTACCGGTGATATTCAGCTGACTCTGTCACAGAAGGTACCGGTCACCGGTTCTGTGATTGTTACCACACCGCAGGATATTGCCTTACTGGATGCCAAGAAAGGCATTGAAATGTTCCGTAAAGTTGAGATTCCGGTACTGGGGATTGTTGAGAACATGAGCCTGCACATTTGCAGCGAATGTGGTCACAGCGAGCCGATTTTCGGCCACGGTGGCGGTGAGATGCTGGCGGATCAGTATAAGGCGCCTATGCTGGGTGCTCTGCCACTGACGATGGGCATCCGTACCTCTACCGACAGCGGTGCGCCGACGGTTGTCAGCGCGCCGGACAGCAAGGAAACGGCGATCTACCGTGATATGGCACGTAAGGTGGGGGCTCTGCTGGCGAAGCGTGCAGAAACCCCGGTAGCCATGCCGAATATATCCATTGTGAATGACTGATTCAGGCTGCCGGGCAGGCTGTCCGGCGGGCTGTTGATCAGGGTTAAAATTAACCGCATTTTTTTATGAAAAAATGCGGTTTTTTTTAGACAAAAACGTTAAGATTGTCGCCTTTTTTAAGATTAAACTGACGGATAGTGTAACTATGGGTATTAAGTCGGACGGTTGGATTCGCCGCATGGCGGAAGAACATCAGATGATCGCGCCGTTTGAGGCGGGACAGGTGCGTCGCCGTGATGAAGAAAAGCTTATTTCCTATGGTACATCAAGCTATGGCTATGATGTCCGTTGTGCGGATGAATTTAAGATCTTCACCAACATCAACTCTTCAGTGGTTGATCCGAAGAACTTTGACGAAGGCAGCTTCGTGGATGTGAAGTCTGATGTCTGCATCATCCCGCCTAACTCGTTCGCCCTGGCGCGAACCGTTGAATACTTCAAAATTCCCCGTGATGTGCTGACCATTTGCCTGGGTAAAAGCACCTATGCCCGTTGCGGTATCATAGTGAACGTCACGCCACTGGAGCCTGAGTGGGAAGGTCACGTGACGCTGGAATTCTCGAATACTACGCCACTGCCTGCCAAAATCTACGCCAATGAAGGTGTTGCACAAATGCTGTTCCTGGGGGCGGATGAAATCTGTGAAACCTCCTATAAAGACCGGGACGGTAAGTATCAGGGACAGACCGGAGTGGTTGTTCCGCGCACATGATTCATCGGCAGGCAAATATTCTCAGTTTCTGGCAGCAGCTGGAGAACACCATCGATAATCTGCTGGGCAGTGAAGCGGATAATAACTTCGATGCGGATAATCTGTTGCTGGAGTACCGAAACTCTCTGCAGAAAATCGACCGTAATCTGACCTTTCATTTCGAACGGGATGAAGAGGACGGCCCGGTTGAGATGGTGTTTGGCTGTGACGGTTATCCGGAATCCATCAGTAATGTACTGAGTCTGGTGGGGGCTGCGCCGAGCATCGGTGGCATTCGCTTTATCGCCTTTAATCACCGTTATGACCCGGTACCGGCTTACATCCACCTGGGTGAAGATGTCATTGAGCTGAAAGAGTTCTGGTACAGCTTTCGCATTGAAAACGGCAAGCTTTTTATGGCCGTGTATATGCATGAGCTGCCGGCCAGCCTGGATATGGAACCCCGCATTGAAGCGGTCATGATCTATCTGGATGCGCTGATTGGCGAATACGACCTCATGACCCGGGTCTCGACCCTGGACTGGTATGAACTGCCAACCGATCCGCTGGATTTCGGTTTACGTCCGATGGCGGAATTGCGGGACCACTTCGACGCGCTTAAATCTGAGATTAAGCTGATCGGACTGACCTATCATTAATGACAGATCTTAAGGTATCCGGCGGTATTCAGTTATCGGATAACACGTATACCTTACCTTCATCTTCATCTTCGGGTACCGGCGGCGGTAATTGAATATTCATAACGACCCCTGTCTGGCGAAAAAACGTATAAGGTGACGGCCTCTGAATGCCCGTCATATAAAGGCTATCGACACGCCTGTGTTAAACATTAGTAAAGAGTGCTGACGTGCGAGTTGAAAAATTTGCGTTCAGCCGGAGAAAAACATGAGCCAGTTATTAGCAGACATCGTTGAAAAGGTGCAGCGCGACTATCACGCTGCCATGACGGCGTCTGGCGGTGAGAATGCCCTGGGTACTGCCATGGAACTGTGTAACCAGTACCTTTACCTTGAAGTGGACACGCTGGCACGGGTGGTGGCAGAAGACCCGACACTGCTTGCAACCCGTCCGGGTGGCATGATAGCTGATGAAGAAGAAGCCGCTAATCCCAGTGTCGGGATGATTATCAGCGTAAATCTTGCTGCCGGTATGCTGGAGGCTTTGATTGGCATAGCTGCAGAGCATGGCTGGCTGAAGCCGGATGCAGAAGGCCGCTTGTCTGAAGAAGATCATCAGCAGCTGGATGATGTCAGTGCCCCGGTGGTGGATTACAGTGACAGCGAGCTGGCTAAGCAGAATATGCAAAAGCCCGGCCGTTCAGAGCTGAGCAAAGTGATGGCGCTGGCGGAGGCGGTTTTCCAGGAGCGTCTGGCGACAGAAGCGGCAGATGCTTATAACCTGGCCCTGGAGGTCGCATCCGAATATTCCGTGTTTGCACCGGATGACATTGCACCGCTGGTGGCGGAAAATCCGTTGTTACTGGGGCTGCGTGCTGACGGCATGGTAGATGACGAAATGTTTGAAGGTGATCCGCCAGCGGGGCTGGTGATCAGTGCACACCTGACAGACATGGTTATGAGTCAGCTGATGGATTATGCCGTTGAGCAGGGAGCGCTGGCGCTGGACAGTGCCGGTCAGCCGATTTTACAGGTTAACGAAAGCGGGCCTTCACTGCACTGATAAACAACTGCCTTAAAGCAGATATAAAAAAGCCCCGTCAGGCTCAGTCTGACGGGGCTTTTTTACAACAGTTAAGTAAGTTTACTTAGCCGCTTTTGTCATTTCGCTCATTGCAGATTCGCCAGCTTGCTGCGCCAGAGAAGTGAATGCTTCACCCTGAGCTTTCAGCAGTTCGAACAGTGCAGTGTTAGCTTCAACGTTGAATTTTACAACGTCTTCAGGTGTCTTCAGCGTCTGAGCTTTTTCGGCTTCCTGCTTGAAGAAAGCAGTCAGCTGTTCGCCAGATTGCTTCTGCAGTTCAACAGACTTGCTGATAGTTTGCGCTTGCAATTCCATCAGAGACTTCACTGATTCGAAAGACTTTTGAAAATCGATGTTAGCGGTCATGGTGTATCTCCATATAATTGATTGGTGCAGTGCACAATATATGGCTTATTGTAAGCCGGTTTTCATCACTGTCAAATCTTTTTTTGTGCGATGCACAAAAAAAGATTTCTGATAGCATCCCGAAACATCATCGGGAATCGCAATGATTTTTTTAATTGCCTGTTTTATATAGAATAAATTGGCTTATATTAGCCTGTAACTCTACTGTTGCCGGCATTCTGTATCTGCAAACTACTTTTAGCGGTTATCTGTTTTTAGCGTAATTTTGCTATTTTTTGTGCAGTGCGACAAATGCAGCTGAGCAAAGCATTGCGTTTATTGTTGTGCGTTGCACAAATGTTATGCCGGGACGATAGCAGGGAGATGTGACAGAAATATGATGACAGGGAAAGCGGTGAGGAAATGTTCTGACCGGCCAGCCTGTGAGCAGGTGCCGGTCAGGTATTCAGCGGTCTGGTGTTTAATCGTCCAGTGCTTCGCGCAGCTGATCCACTACCTTGGTTGGCAGGCGGCGGATGATCAGGCTGTTGGTGTTGGGGTCAAACTGAATATCACTGGTTGAGTTCAGTTCACCCAGTGAGCGCTTGGAGAAGTCCAGCTGCCAGTTGTCGGCCTTGGCCTTGATCTTGGTGTAATTGTTAATGGTGCTGGTGTGCGGCTGGAATTCGTGGCTCACCTGATACTCTTCTGAGTTGGCGAAACTGCCAAAGGATTCAGTGCCGCTTTCAGCCTGTTCCGGGGGAATGTGCTGGGCAAAGATTTCATCCATGTCCGGCAGGTAGGCTGACTGCTTTTCACTGCGCTGTTTGGACAGGTATCCGACGACGTCATCAACGATCGCTTCCTGTTTGTCCTGCAACTGGTTTTTGCGGCAGAAATCTTCAGTGGCACGTATCAGTTCCGACGTGGCCTGGCGGGCCGGGACAACGTCGCTGCAGCCCAGCGCTGTGGAGAAGTAATGGGTGATATCTCCTTTACGTTTGGTACCGATGAAGCTCAGGTAGCTGTCGGTGCCTTCTTTGTAGGTGGAGATATTTATTTTCGCAGCCTGGTGCAGCTTATCCAGATCCAGTTCAATCACCTGGGTCGGGTGCAGGTTGCCGTCAAATGCCACGCCGTTCTTGTCGCGGACCAGCGCAACCAGCAGGTAATCAAATACGTCGGCGCTGTAGTGGCAGCAGATTACGTAGCCACCGGTGGCTGCAGAGGCTGACTCGGAACTCAGTGAGGCGGCCAGTTGTTCCATGGCGACATCACACAGGCTGAGAAAGTCGCTGTCATCCGGTGTACCGCTGATGAACTGACGGAAGTTAATGATAAACGGATGGCTGTCCGGGTCTTCTACAGTGAAGGAGCCGTGGGTCAGTGCAGCGCGGCGTCCGTAGGCGGATACCAGGGTATCAAACAGCCGTTGTGCCATCGGTGCCTGAATATCAACAGGGCCACCCCGGTTACTGATAGTTGCCTGGGTTTCGTCAGCATTTTTAAGCAGTTCGCGGATGGCTAGATGTTTCAGTTCCATAATGTCTTCTGTATTGATTAGCGGACAGGGAGGGGGATTTTAGCACCGCCGGCGAACGGCTGCACAGGGCTTTTTAGTCCGGGCGGGTTTCATCTTCCATCCGGGTGAGTATCTGTAATGCCTGCAGGCGGTTGTCGGCACAGTGCTCCCGGTGGGCGGTAAAGTCCTGACAGACCAGTGGGTAGTCGTCCCGCTGCCAGATCAGGCAGTTATTGCCGGCGTCCAGATTGATGCAGCGCACACCGGCAGGCTTGCCTTCAGGCATGCCCGGAATGGCGGAGGATATATGTGGCGCGATGCAACATGCACCGCAGCCCGGTCGGCACTGCATCATTAACACCTGAAAGCGGCGGCTGAGAAAGTCGGACAAGGATGGGCCAATGTGACAGGCGGGTCAAGCGGGATGTCGTGCTGGCGGGGGGCAGTAACGGCTCTGGGTTCTGTCAGACTGCCTGCTGTTTAAGGGGCGCGTTTACCGCTACAATGGCGCACTTTTTTCGTTTTGCTGAGAATTCCTATGGCCCTGAAACCGACAATTTATAAAGTTAACCTGCAGCTTAGCGATATGAACCGGCACTGTTATGAGAGTGTATCGCTTACCGTGGCGCAGCATCCGTCAGAAACCCTGACCCGGATGATGGTGCGGATTATGGTGTATGGTCTGAATTATCACCGGGATCTCAGCTTTACTAAGGGGCTTTCAGCGACGGATGAACCGGAACTGTGGCAGGTATCGCCTTCCGGGGAGGTCGAACACTGGATTGAGCTGGGGCAGGCCAGCCCTGAGCGGTTGCGTAAAGGGGTCAGCCGGGCGCAGCAAATCAGCCTGTATGCGTATGGCAGCGAAACTGAGATCTGGTGGCAGAAGCATCAGCAGGCCATCACCCAGTTGCCTAAGGTCAGTGTCTGGCAGTTGCCGGCTGAGCAGTTGGCACCGCTGGAAGATATGGCGCAGCGGAATATGGACCTGTCACTGATGATTACCGACGATACGCTGATGCTCAGCAGTGCTGAACATACCTGTGAAGTGACTCTCCAGCAGTTGAGCTGAAAGACAGTACCTCAGAAACAAAACAGGCCGGCATATTGCCGGCCTGTTTGCGTATTGCGGGCGGGAATCAGCCGCGTTTCACCTTAAACAGCAGGCTGTAGAGTACCGGTACCACCCCGAGGGTCAGCAGGGTGCCACCCAGCAAACCTGCCGCCAGTACTACTGTCAGGCCGAACCAGAGTTCGTCGCCGCTGAGCATCAGAGGCATTAAACCGATGACACTGGTGCCGGTGGTGACCAGAATCGGCCGCAGGCGGGATGCGGCACCGTCAACAATCGACTGGTAAGGGGACTTACCACTGGCTTCCTCAAGGTCGAACTGTTCCACCAGTAATATGCCGTTATTGATGATGATGCCCCCCAGTGACAGGAAGCCCAGCATGGCCATGAAACCAAAGTTGGCTTGCAGCAGGAAGAGGCCAAAGCTGGCGCCGATCAGGCTGAATACCAGGGTAATGCCGATGATGCCAACCTTACGGAAGGAGCGAAACTGTGCCAGCAGCAGCAGGAAGATCGCGCCAAAGGCGATCGGCAGATTTTGGGCCAGGGCTGCGGTGGCGTCGTTGGAGGATTCTGCTTCGCCGCCGATTTCAATGCTGTATCCCGCCGGAATGCCCAGCGCGGCAATTTCCGGTGTCAGGCGGCTGACCATTTCACTGGCCGGCAGCAGGCTGCTGACGCCTTTGATCTTAATGGTCGGTTCCAGATTATAACGGCGCTGGAGTGACTCGGTCGGCTCCGCGTAAAATGTGGCGATCTGGGTCAGGGTAATGGGGTTACCTTCACGGTCATTACCCACATAGAGGGTGCCGAAGCGTTCCACGTCTTCCCGTTCAATGCCGGCGCTGCGCACCGTGACCGGAATGCTCTGGTCACCTTCGCGGAACTGGGTGATCTCGCCACTGCTCAGCAGGGTATCCAGTGCCCGGGAAACCTGTTCGGTGCTCAGGCCAGCCAGCTCGGCTTTGGTCTGATCGATCTGTACCTTCAGTTTGAAGACCTTGTTATCCCAGTTGTCCTGAATATTGATCAGACCAGGCTGTTGATACAGCAGGCCCTGTACCTGTTCAGAAATCTGTCGCAGGGTGATCTTATCCGGCCCTTTAATCCGGTATTCAATGCTGCCTTCTTCAGCACCGCCGGAGCCAAAGCCCTTGACGCTGATACGTGCTTCCGGGAACTGATTGGTCAGGTAGTTGCGGGCTTTATCCATGGCGGCCTGCTGGCTGCTGCCATCTTTCAGGTTAACCAGCATAAAGGCGCGGTGCGGTGCCGGGTCGTTCGGGTTGAGCGACAATACAAAGCGCGGACCGCCAAAACCGATATAGGTGACATGATCGGCGACTTCCGGATTGCTGTCCGGTTGCATCAGCCAGTGGCTGACTTCGCCGCTGAGTTTTTGGGTGGCATCGATGCTGTAGCCGGCCGGCAGTTCCAGTTCGATCATATATTGCAGTCGGGCATTGGGTGGCATGAATTTTTTCGGTACCGCACCAAAGGCATAGACCGCCAGCACCAGCAGGCCGACCATCATCAGCAGGAAGACGGTCCGGGCCCCCAGAATCATATTCAGCAGGTGCTTATAGCCGGTCTGCAGAGAGGATTCGCTGTCGGCAGACTGTTGCGGACCGCGGGCTTTTATCAGCCACATGGCCAGTAACGGGATGACGGTCAGTGCCACTACCCAGGATGACAGCAGGGTAATGGTAATGACCTGCGCCAGTGAGCGGGTGTATTCAATGGTGACGTTGTCGCCAGCCATCAGCGGATAGAAGGCGAAAATGGTGGTCAGGGATGCGGTGAGCAGGGGCACCATCATCTTACTGCCGGAAGTCATGGCGGCTTCAAAACCGGACTGGCCCTGACTGACCCGGGTGAGGTAGTCTTCTGCAACGACGATACCGTTGTCGACCAGCAGGCCCAGCGCAATGATGATGGCGGCAATCGATACTTTCTGCAGCGGTATTTCCATGACCGACATTACGACAACCGTCACCAGGATCGTAATGGGGACCAGCAGACCGGCGACGATACCGGTGCGAATGCCCAGGAACAGTACCACGACCACAAATACCACTGCGACGGTTTGCAGCAGGCTGTTAGTCACCTGGTCGATAGAGCGTTTTACCTCGGTGGCCTGATACGTGACGAAGTCAACTTCAAAGCCCCACGGCAGGGTGTTCTCAAGTTCTGTCACCCGCTGTTTCATACGTTCTGAAAATGACAGGACGTTAAAGCCGCTTTGCATCGAAACGGCCAGCACCAGTGCCCGTTTACCGTTGTAGTAGGCAAAGCGTTCGGCGGGT
Source organism: Aliamphritea hakodatensis (assembly GCF_024347195.1). Taxonomy (NCBI): domain Bacteria; kingdom Pseudomonadati; phylum Pseudomonadota; class Gammaproteobacteria; order Oceanospirillales; family Oceanospirillaceae; genus Aliamphritea; species Aliamphritea hakodatensis. The sequence continues at coordinate 3,181,953 of NZ_AP025281.1, read as the reverse complement.
TCTTTGTAACCCCGGGTAATCCGGAACAGATCACCGAGGTAGATGATCCCGCCGTCGTCCAGCCGCAGGGGAATATTGGCAATTTCTTCGACATTGTTCAGGTTGCCGGTGGGTTCAATGACAACCCGCTGCTGGCCGGTGCTCAGTTCACCGGCGGCGCTGATGACGTTACGGTTTTGCAGGGTCTGTAAAGCCTGCTGAATATTGACCCCGGCCTTACTCAGTTCGGTGGTGGTGCTTTCCAGATAGATTTGTTCCGGGTTGTTACCTAACAGTTCGATGCGGCTGACACCTTTCAGGGCGGTTAGCTGATCCTGAAAGCGTTTTACCGTGGCACGCATTTCTGCAAGCGTAAATCCTTCGGCGGTGAAGGCAATGCTGGCAACGGCTACCCTACCAAAGTCGTCGTTGACGAACGGCCCCTGGGTACCGCTGGGGAGCTGGTTCTTAACATCGTTTACCTTATTCCGCAGGGTTTGCCAGATGGGCTGAAGGTCGCTGACTGAGTCATACAGGCTGACATTGATCTGGGCATAACCGGTACTGGCCTGGGAGTTGATGTCTTTAACTTCCGGAATTTGCCGGATGGCGTCTTCCAGTTGCCGGATAATGAGGTTTTCTACCCGCTGAGGCGGCAGGCCCGGGTACTGGGCGGTCACCACGGCTTCGCGAATGTTGATTTCAGGCTCTTCCTGGGAAGGAAAGTCCTGATAGAGAAAAATGCCCATCAGGCTGAGCAGCAGGGTCAGGGCAATGGTGACCCGGTTGCCCTGTAAGGCGAGCTTGGTAATCATAATCCTGCTCCCTTACTGCACGGCTTTAAACGGTGTGACCTGCTGGCCTTCATGCAGGAACTGGGCACCGGCGGCCACTACCTGATCACCGGCCAGCAGTTCTCCGCTGACTTCAACACCCTGATCCCGCGGGGCAATCAGCTGGATTTCGACCTTGGTGACCGTCTGTTCCGCCTGGCGGTATTTGAAGACGTAGCCGGTATCGGCCTGATCACCGGCGACAATTGCACTGAAGGGGACGGTCAGGTGACCGCTGTCCTGATAACTGAGGTTAAAGCGTACTTCGGCAGCCATGCCGTCACGCAGTTCGGCAACATCGCCCTGCAGCAGTACTTTCATGGTCACCGCGTTGCCGGCTTCAGAACGGGAGCCGATCTGGTGGATCACCCCTTCATAAGCTGGCGCTTCCCCCAGACTCAGTTCATCGGCAATCAGCGGGGTAACCCGTACTGTGCTGTCCTGATTAATGTAACGCAGGGTTGATAGCGGCATTCTTACGACCACTTCACGCTGGCCCTGTTTGGCGATCTGAAACAGACTCTGGCCGGCGGTTACGTTGGTAAAGGGTTCAACATTGCGGCTGGCAATCAGGCCGCTGAAGGGGGCCTCCAGTACGGCGTAGTCCAGATCTTTGAGTGCCCGTTCATGGCTGGCACGGGCGGCATCGGCATCGGCGGTGGCTGATTTCAGGGTGGCAACAATGTTTTCAAAGCTGATCCGGGAAATAACACCCCGTTTAACCAGTTCTTTGTTCGCGGTGTATTTACGCTGGGCTTCTACCAGTACCGCATTGGCACGTTGCAGTTGAGCTTTAGCGGAGTCGGCGGCCAGCTGTAACTGAGTTTTATCCAATATGGCGATGGCGTCACCGGCACTGACTTCGTCACCGGCATCCACGTTTACTTCGGCGACTTTTCCGCCCACCCGGAAACTGAGGTCGGCCTGATCAGATGCCTGAATGGTGCCGGCCAGGGTTCGGCTCGGGGCTTCTTTGGGTGCCCCTACGCTGTAGAGTTTAACCGGGCGGATGATGGTTTGAGCGGCCTGATCAGAGGTCTGGGGCTCTTCTTCGGCGCATCCCTGCAGCAGGGATACAGATAAAACAAGGCTGGCCAGTAATACTGGCGTGTGGGGAAAACGATACGACAACACGGAAATCTCCCTTTGTGTGGGCGAACAGTCTGAAAAAGTTATCACCCCAGTATAATCCGGTCGGGGTAAACAGGCGGTAAAGCGTGTGTAACAGTGCTTATGCCTAAAGTCTGAAAGATAAGGGTGCAGAATGCTGGACCAATAGTCCAGCATTCCCGGTTGTTTGAGCTATTTACCGTTGAGCTCCGGTACCAGCTTTGCAACGGCGGTGCTGGCGAGCGGGCGAAAAATAACACTGCGTAAGCGGTACCAGAAGGTGCCAAAGACAATGATGAACAGGCCAAAGCCGATAAAGACCACTAACGGCAGGTTTTCGGCACTGACGGGGCTGTTTTCCAGCAGCATGAAGATCGCATAAATCCCGTAGCTGGAACTGGAGACCAGCATTGCCCGCCGGTCGACCAGCAGGGCGATTAACATAAACACAATAAAGAAACTGATCAGCAGGATCTCATTGCCCAGTGCATTTAGCACCGAGGCGTCGGAGAAAATGAGGGTGGTCATGACGCCGTGGACAATCAGTGGTGATGCCAGCAAATGCAGCCAGAAGCCGCAGTCGCTCCAGCGCAGCTGCCGGTGCCGGTCTTTGCTGTCGAAGGTCATGGCAACGGCGAAGACAACCAGTCCGGTCAGGGTAAACAGCCACTGATGCTGCAGTAACTCTTCCCCCAGCCCGATCAGTGCAATGGTCACAATGCTGAGGGTCATGGGTAACAGGCTGAACGGCATACCGTAACGCCAGTAAAATGCGCCGGCGCAGCCCGCCAGTAACAATAACGACGGAATACTGCTGTACTGGTCTGCGAACAGGTCGATGTCCGGTAGCCCGGCCCCCTGAGCGACGAAGTACATAATTGAAAGCAGGATCGCCATGCCGGGCAGGGCAAGCCGGCGTTGCCGCACCAGCCATTCGGCCAGGGCAACAAAACAGCCCGCGGACAGCCACCACTGCCAGTTTTGCAGGTCCATTGTGGCGATCGATATGGCGACGAAGGCGACGCCGATGGTGATAAAAATATCACCAAAATTGCGCACAAACTTCAGCTGTTCCTCATCCTGGGCGGAAGGCAGATCTGCATCCTGTTGCCGGTTGATAAAGTCCAGTAAGGGGGCTTCCTGTTCGGGGTTAAGCAGCCCCTGAGTCACAGCGCGCTGGAGGATTTCAGGTTTTATCATGATTCAGCCTGCTGCGGGTTTACGGCGAATAGCAATTTTCCGGCCGATCTTATCAGGCATTGGCAGGGTCTCGTGTTTGTCGGCCAGTGCTTCAATGTTGGTCAGGATATCAGAGGGGAACTCACAGGCTTTACGGGCGCTGAGGTCGACGCACATCGCCATCTGTTCCAGGGTGGAAGCCAGGTACGTGCTGCCATCTGCATTGCGGGCATGCATTTCGAAGTAGAGGTGCAGGCGTTTACTGTCGTTATCCAGCAGCCGGCAGCTGATATCCACTTCCTGACCAAGGCTGACTTCATTGTTATAGGTGATGTGGTTTTCCAGTACCATCCAGGAAATCTGTTCCTGGGCTGTGTATTCAGGGCTCAGGCCCAGTTTTGTCACCAGTTCAACACCGGCCAGATCAAAGACCAGCACGTAGTAGGCGACGTTCATATGGTTGTTATAGTCGAGCCAGTCTGATTTTATTTCTGTGCTGTAAATAATAGGTAAATTGGGTGTCTGGGCCATGGTATTTTGTCCAAATGATCGATAATCCTTAACCAAAATAGTATCTTGCCTCTATTGCTGTGCCAATGCTTGGGCTATTATTGGCACAAATATCTGTCGTGCTTTCCGGGATGAACAGCAGAATGCTTATGCAGATTCGTACAGGGTTGATTGTGTGCAGTGTGGCGGTAGCGGTGCTGCTGACAGGCTGTGGTGGTCAGTCGGTAAAACCTGCCGTGGTAGATAAAACATCAGTGGCTGAGAAGCCGGTGGTTGGCTGGCGCTATAATAATGTAACACCGCTGCCGGCCGCAGAAGCGACTATTCAGGAGCAGTTGCTGCGCCAGTTTGCGGAGTGGGACGGGGTGCCTTACCGTCTGGGCGGCACGACCAAAAAAGGGATTGATTGCTCTGCCTTTGTACAGCGCAGTTTTGCTGCCCAGTTTGATCTTAACCTGCCACGCACTACGTTGAAACAGGCGGTGACCGGCACGCCGGTCGGCCGTGACGAGTTGCGGCCCGGTGATCTGGTGTTTTTTAAAACCGGAAAATACAGCCGTCATGTTGGCATCTATATCGGCAATCAGTCTTTTCTGCATGCCGGTGAGACCCTTGGGGTAAGTATTACACCGCTGGCGAATCCTTACTGGCGTAAGCGTTTCTGGCAAGCCCGCCGGCCGGGCATTGTTCAGACGTCTGAGTCACAGTCTCTGGCCGACAGATAAGGCCTCTTTTTGTTATGCCGCCGTATGAGATACGGCGGCTGTTTTGGTTTATCAGATGAATTACATACCGTTAGAAGCATATAAACGCGCCTGGATTTTCAGGCATAAAGACCTGCCTGTTGCAGAGGCTGATCTGAATGAAATTAAACCCCTGAGTGAAGCCCGGGCCGAACAGGTCTGGCGTCAGCAGATCAGCCAGGAAAGTAATCATCCGGAATTATTTTATGATGATGACTGGGCGAACAAGAACCCGACCTGGCAGGAAACCTTCCCGTGGCAAAACCGCTGGGAGTCGGACGATGCGGAAATGCCGGAGCAGTTGCTGGAGCATCTGGACTGGGATGATAATACGCTGGTGTATTTCTGTTACGACGTTGAGCACGTGATTGAAACCCGCTGGTACGTGTTTAAGCGTCACTGGAAGAACTTTCTGTTTTTCGATAACGGACCGTTGCTGATCGGACGTAAGCGTAAACAGGTTGCTCAGTTTATGCAGACCGGCAATGTCCGGATCGGTACCCGCCCTTAGTTTTTGTTGTCCTGTTTACTGATGTGTTGCGCTGCCAGCCGGTGAATTTTCCGGCTGCCGGTCTTATTTTATTTTTTTGTCTGTAAGGTTTTCTGAATGGATATTCTGGTTTATCTGAATGCCATCACTGCACTGTTCATTATTATTGATCCGATCGGTGCGGCAATTGTTTTCCACTCTCTGGTACCGGCGGGTGAAACCGGTCACCGGATTAAAATGGCTGTTAAGTCGATTATTATTTCGACCCTGTTGCTGATTATTTTCGGTAACTACGGCGAACCTTTCCTGAATAAACTGGGCATTAATATTGAGGCGCTGCGGATTTCCGGTGGCCTGCTGCTGTTCTATACCGCGTTCAAAATGATTACCCAGGATGTCGAGTACACGGTGACCACCGCTAAACGGGATATTTCGGTGTTTCCGATGTCGATTCCGCTGATGGCCGGCCCTGGCTCCCTGACATTGTCGATCCTGCTGTTTTCGCAGGCAGAAAATGCAGAGCAGAGTTTATCGATTCTGCTGGCGATCATTTCCATCACTGTGCTGACGCTGGTGCTGATGCTGCTGTCACGCTATGTGAAGGTGATTATCGGCCGTACCGGCGATGAGATCCTGCGCCGCTTTTTGGGGGTTATTCTGGCTGCGCTGGCGATTCAGTTTGTCTATGACGGCGTGACTCAGCTGATTGCTAGCAGCTGATTGCGCGTTTACAAAACCGCTTGTCCTTAAAATGGTGAGCGGTAAGGTTTTCCTGCCGGCAATAAGTGTTCTAATAAACGTTTGAATAACAGCCGTTACGTTTATCGAAAACGTAAATGAGAGTGGACCTTTAAACAACATATGTCGGTTGATATAAGAACAGCGGAAGTACCCGATTCAATATTGGCAGGCTGGCAGCAAACTGTAGATCTGGCATCTGAGATTGCCAGTATACCGGCGGTGCTGATTATCCGGGATCAGGGTGAACAGCTGGAAGTATTTGTCGCCAGCGATAACCTCTCAAACCCGTTCAGTAAAGGCAGCCGGGATGTACAGGGGCGCCTGTGCCAGACCTTTATCCGTCATGAAGACCCGTTGCATGTCGCGGATATCGCGCAGCATCCTGAATGGCAGGCGTGTCTGGCAGAAATGCAGGGCATGGTGTCTTATTACGGTTTACCACTCTACTGGCCCGGCGGAGCGCTGTTCGGCACGATTTGTGTGTTTGATAACAGGGAAAATCATTACGCCGATAATATCCGGGCTTTACTGTCCCGTTTTCAGAAAACCATCGAGGCCGATCTGGAAAGTATGGCCCGGCAGGCCCGTCTCGAAGCGGCCAACGAAGTACTGACGCAGTTGTATGAGAAGCAGCAGCAGGAACTGACCGGTTTGCGGGAGCAGCTTTCCAACGAAGTTGATAACCGTGCTTCCATGGCGCAGACGCTTGAGTATGTGCAGCGTTACGATGCGCTCACCGGTTTACCTAACCGGGCCGCTTTGCTCAGCCACATGGAGCATATTCTTTCCGTTAATGCAGAGCAGCAGTTTGCAGTTTTGTATATCGGTTTACAGAACTTCAAAACCATCAATGACAGTTACGGTTACCTGGTTGGAGATCAGATTCTCCAGCGGGTCAGTGACCGGCTGCGCCATGATCTGTCCGGTAATTATTATGTGGCCCGGGTCACCGGTAATGAGTTTGTTGTTTTACTGGTCACGTCCCGGATAGAAGAGCTCAGTGTGCGGCTGGCGAACCGTCTGAGTCATAGCCTGAATCAGCCGCTGGTGATTGATCAGCAGAATATTACGGTGCCGATCAAGATGGGGCTGGCGATGTCTCCGACAGACGGGCCGGATGCATCAACCCTGCTGAAGAAGGCCGGTGCGGCAATGAATCTGGGTAAGGTTTCCGGCAGTGCCTATACGTTTTTTACCGACAGTATGCAGCTGGCGCTGGATGAGCGTTGTCGCCTTGAGTCGCATCTGGTGGATGCACTGAAAAATAACGAATTCAGTTTGCATTTTCAGCCACTGATCGCGACGGACACCCGCAGGCTGATTGGCGCAGAGGCTTTGCTGCGGTGGTTTAATCCGGTGCTCGGACATGTCAGGCCGGATCAGTTTATCAGTCTGGCGGAGCGCAATGGTCAGATCGCTGATATCGGTAACTTTGTGTTACGCACGGCAATTGAACAGATTTCCAGCTGGTACCGGCTGTATAACTATCCGATGCGTATGGCGGTGAATATCTCACCGGTGCAGTTCCGGGATACCGGGCTGGTACGTTACGTGGCAGATCTGTTAACTGAGTTTGAGCTACCGCCGAATATGCTGGAGCTGGAGATCACGGAAGGCGTACTGATGCAGGATGAGTATCAGGCTACCCGGGTGATCAATGCCCTGAAGCGTATCGGCGTGGGTGTGTCTCTGGATGATTTTGGTACCGGCTACGCGTCACTGAGTTATTTGCAGAAATACGCCTTTGATACCCTGAAGATCGACCGGGGCTTCATTGCGCATCTGGATAACAGTGAGCAGGACCGTGAACTGGCCCGGGCAATTATCGCGATGGCCAGAAAGCTTAAGCTGAACGTGATAGCTGAAGGTATTGAAACCCAGGAACAGAATGATTTTATTCTCGAAGAGGGTTGCGGTTGCGGGCAGGGCTATCTCTATGGCCGTCCGGTGCCGGCACTGGAATTTGCCGCAGCCCATTTAGAAGGCCAGGCTGTTGCGCGTAATGATCACCAGATGGCAATCGCCTGAGGCGCAGTCCGTCCAGGGCCTGCGCTGCCTGATCAGCGTTTACTGAAACTTGGCCGTGGCCGTTTAGATGCCTTTTGCTGTTTTACCTCAGCCGGTTCTTTTACCTCAGCCGATCGCTTTGCCGTTCCCGGTTTGCCAGATTTCCCCTGAAGAGCTTTTTTCCGGCCCATTTCCTGCCGCCCGGAGTCGCCATGTTTTTTGGCCGGTTTGCTTTTGGCTGCAGGCGGTTTCTGATGCGTTGTCTTGGACTGTTTTCCCGCCGGTGATTTATCTTGTGTTTTTTTCAGCGCGGCCGGCTTACTGAACAGTGGCAGGCGGTGATCTGCTTCAAATCCTGCCACTTCGCGGCGCTCAATGTTTTTACCCAGCAGTTGTTCGATGGCCTGCAGTTGCGGAAATTCGTCGGCACTGACCAGCGAAATTGCCTGTCCCTGCTTGCCGGCCCTGCCGGTGCGGCCGATGCGGTGAATATAGTCTTCAGCCACGACAGGCAGATCAAAGTTAACCACCTGTTGTAACTGATCAATGTCCAGCCCGCGGGAGGCGACATCCGTGGCAATTAATACCCAGACCCGGCCTGCCTGAAATGAATTGAGGGCTTTATCCCGGGCCTGCTGATTACGGTCGCTGTGAATAACCGCGCAGTTAATGCCTGCATCTGCCAGCGTACTGCCAAGGGCATCAGCGCCTTTCTTGGTTTTGGTGAATACCAGGGTCTGACGCCAGCGTTCGGTAAGAATAAGTTCGGTGAGCAGTTCTGCCTTACGTTTTTTGTCAGTGCTGTAGAGCCAGTGCTTCACCGTTTTGGCGGCGCTGTTGGCCGGGCTGACAGAAATTTCTGCCGGGTTGTTCAGACGTTGTCTGGCCAGTTCCCGGATACTTTCGCTGAAAGTGGCAGAGAACAGCAGGGTCTGACGCCGGGCGGGCAGGGCGTCAAAAATACGGGTGATTTCCGGGCTGAAGCCCAGGTCCAGCATGCGGTCAGCTTCATCCAGTACCAGATATTCCAGCTGCTCAAAGCGGATGGCGTCCTGCAGATACAGATCGAGTAAACGGCCCGGAGTGGCGATCAGAATTTCAGCGCCAGCCTGAAGTGCTTCCAGCTGTGGTTCGCGGGGAACACCGCCAATCAGAATGGTGCAACGGACTGAATCATCGCTTAGCTGTTCGATATTTGCGGCTACCTGGCTGGCCAGCTCACGGGTAGGGACAAGGATCAGTGCCAGTGGCCGGTGCGCTTCTGCCTGCCGGTGGCCTATCAGGTGCAGTACCGGCAGTGCAAAGGCGGCGGTTTTTCCGGTGCCGGTTTGCGCGGCGGCCAATACGTCTTTGCCTTGCAGGATCAGCGGAATCGCCTGTTGCTGTACAGGGGTGGCTGTGGTGAAGTTTTGTGCTTCCAGAGCGGCGAGCAGGTTGTCACTAAGACCCAGTTTTGCGAATGACATAAATAGCGTTTGATATCCATGATAGCCAAGTGGTTGGCAGGTAGGGCTAAAAGCTGTGCAGCTTAGCGGATCTGAAGGTTTTTTGCGAATGATGCGGCGCTGGCTGGTACTTCATAAGAGCCACGGTTGGTGGGTTGTTGCACTGCAGTAACTGTGTAATGCTTTCCGCCTGAAAATGACTGCGCAGAGGAGTATACCAATGGCTGATATCCGGGATGTATTTGATATTGAGTTACCCATTATTCAAGCACCGATGGCGGGTGTGCAGGGGAGTTCGCTGGCGATCGCAGTCAGTAATGCCGGTGGATTGGGATCATTGCCCTGTGCCATGCTGACGCCGCAGACAATGGCGACGGAGCTGGAGGCTATCCGGGCCGGCACGGACCGTCCGGTGAATGTTAACTTTTTTGCCCATGACCCCGTGCCGGTAACAGACGGTCAGTTACAGCGCTGGCGGGACAGGCTTCAGCCCTATTACGAAGAACTGGGTGTTGATGAGACGCCAGCCGCCGGTGGCCGCGCGCCTTTTAATGCAGATCATGCGGCCGTGGTTGAAAAATACCGGCCTGACGTGGTGAGCTTTCATTTTGGTTTGCCGGATGCATCGCTGTTGTCCCGGGTCCGGGCAACGGGGGCAAAAGTGATTGCCAGTGCCACCACGCTGGAGGAAGGGCGCTGGCTGGCGGAGCATGGGGTGGATGCCATTATTGCCCAGGGACTTGAGGCCGGTGGGCACCGGGGTATTTTCCTGACCCGGAATATGGATACCCAGTCGGGTACATTCGCGCTGTTGCCGCAGCTGGTTGCTGCAGTGGATGTGCCGGTGATTGCTGCCGGTGGGATTTGTGATCAGGCAGGTATCCGGGCGGCGATGCAACTGGGCGCTGCCGGGGTGCAGATGGGCACGGTATATTTACTGTGTGATCAGACCAATACCAGCGCTTTGCACCGGGCAGCATTGCAGGATACTTCGGTGCATACGGCGCTGACCAATGTGTTTTCCGGCGGTCCGGCCCGGGGGATCGTCAACCGGGCAATGCTGGAGCTGGGGCCGGTCAGCCCTGACGCGCCGCCGTTTCCCCAGGCGACCGCCGCGCTGGCACCGTTACGCAGTGTGGCTGAAGCGGCCGGCAGCGGAGATTTTTCACCCTTCTGGTCCGGGCAAAACCGCAGCGGTTGCCGGTCAGTGGATGCCGGTATGCTGACCCGTGAGCTGGGGGCGGATTATATTAACGAGAATATCCGCTAAGCCCTTGAAACACAGCAGGGGCGTCGGCATTATGTAAACCATGCCGGCGCGCTTCTGATCAGCCGGGTTAATTAATTTCTGAGGCCTTTGGCAGCGCTATCGCTGTTTTGTCCTTATAAGCGAGAGAAAAACATGCAAGTTGCTGACAATAAAGTTGTTCTGATCCATTACACCCTGACGAATGCCGCCGGTGAAGTACTGGATTCTTCTGCCGGTGGTGAGCCGTTGGCGTATCTGCACGGTAAGGGCAATATTGTTCCTGGCCTGGAAAACGCTCTGACCGGTAAACAGGTCGGCGATAAGCAGCAGGTAGAAGTATCTCCTGAAGAAGGTTACGGTCAGCCAAACGAAGAGTTGATTCAGGAAGTTGAACGTAATCTTTTTGACGGTATCGACAATATTGAAATCGGTATGCAGTTCATGGCGCAGACGCCATGGGGTGAGCAGCCGGTTGTTGTAACTGCTTTGACTGACGAAACTGTTACGGTAGACGGCAACCACCCGCTGGCAGGTGATGTACTGAACTTCGACGTTGAAGTGGTTGAAGTACGCGATGCGTCTGAAGAAGAGCTTGAACACGGCCATGCACACGGTGCTGGCGGTCATCATCACTGATCGGTTCGTAATGTAATACTCAAAGCCTTGTGCATCTTCGGAGCACAAGGCTTTTTTCGTTAAGGGCTTTTTAAGGACAGGATGTTATGTCACAGGGTAACAGTGTTGCGGATGCGGTGGCGGTGAATCCGTTGCAGTCATTGCGGGGCGTCAGTGTCTTGCTGGGGGTGATCAGTACTCCGCTGGCCCTTTGGCAGGAGAGTTTTCTTCTATTTGCCGGTCTGTGTTACTGGCTGGCCTGCGGGCTCTCGTGGCAGACAATGAGCCGCCGTAACCGCCTGCAGGCGCTGGTGTTGTCCGGGATTGGCGCAGGGGCTGCTTTACTGGCGTGGTTGCTGGCTAATCCGGTGGATTTCAGTGGTTTACTGAAAGGCAATATTGCGCTGATTTCGATGCTGGTGGCGGTAAGCTTTCTCGGGCTGGTCAGCCAGCCTGATCTTGCGGAAGGTGAGCAACTGCCTACGGGTAAGCGTTCGATCCTGGGAACCCTTCTGGGGGTGCATTTCTTCGGAGCGGTGATTAACCTTTCCGCGCTGTTTATTCTCGGGGACCGTATGTCACAGCGGCGCTCACTGAGCCGGGCGCAGGTGGTCGCGCTGACCCGGGCTTTTTCAGCGGCAGCGTTCTGGTCGCCATTCTTTGCGGCGATGGGGGTGGCGCTTACCTATGCACCTGAAGCACGCTTATCGGAGCTGATGTTTAGCGGAGCTTTTCTGGCGATGGCGGCGTTGGTGGTGATCTTCTTTACGGTACGCCGGCTGTCAGTGCATGAGCGCTTTGAAGGCTATCCGCTTCGGCTGAACAGCCTCTGGTTGCCAAGCTTACTGGCGGTCGCTGTATTGCTTGTACACTACCTTTATCCGCAGTTGTCCATATTGTTCATTATCACCCTGTCTGCACCGCTGATTTGCCTGTTTACATTGCTGTTGCGGGGCAGCGTGGCTGCACCGCTGCGCGGTCACGTACATGGTCGGCTGGCGAATATGACCAATGAGGTGGTGCTGTTTCTGTCTGCCGGGGTATTCAGTTTTGGCTTGCAGAGTTTGCTGGCCGGGCAGGGGTCTTTACTGCCATTCAGTGAATTTAACGCCTGGACGGCGGGCCTGAGTTACGGATTTATTATGCTGCTGGCGGTATCAGGCCTGCATCCGGTTATCGGTATTTCCCTTATCGGCCCCTTGCTGATGCCGCTGCAGCCGGATCAGAGCATGTTGGGGATTATCTTTTTATCCAGCTGGGCGCTGGGGTCGGCAGCGGGACCGTTGTCCGGCATGAATATTTCGATACAGGGGAAATACGGCATCGACGGTATGCAGATTATGCGCTGGAATATGCCGTATATGCTGGGAATGTCGGTTCTGGTGATGCTCACATTGTTAGTTTTTGAGCGGATTTAAGCAGCCTTAAGCGCCGGCCTCGCTGTTGTCTGGCTGCTGAGTCTGTGCCTGTGCTTCCTTCAGGGCTTTTTGCTCTGCATTCCAGGCATGCAGGTCTTCATAATAGGTGTCCCATACGCAGGGGGAGCAGGCGCTTTCACAGCATTCATATTCACCGGGCGGTGTCGGGCGTTCTCGGTTCATTGGCGTTGGCTCGTGTATTCTGTACTGAAACTCCATTCTAACATTTAATGATCCGGGGTGGAGGGGCTGTTAGCGGCCGGTTTATTGGCCGTTAGTCGCAGTTTCTGCGACAATGGCCGGCTACTTACGACGAAGCAGTTTCCAAACGCCATGAGAATACACGCCCCCGATATCTTTTCGTTTCCGCCATACAGGGCCAAAAGCGATAATCCGGCACCGTTTTTACCGACAACCCGTGCAGAAATGGACCAGCTTGGCTGGGACAGTTGCGACATTATCATCGTGACCGGTGATGCCTATGTGGACCATCCGAGCTTCGGTATGGCAGTGATGGGGCGGTTGCTGGAAGCGCAGGGATTCCGGGTTGGCATTATTGCCCAGCCGGACTGGCGCAGTGCTGAGCCGTTTATGGCCCTGGGCAAGCCAAATCTGTATTACGGGGTAACCGCCGGAAATATGGATTCGATGATCAACCGCTACACGGCGGATCTGCGGATGCGTCATGACGATGCTTATACGGCGGGCGGGGAAGGCGGTAAGCGTCCTGACAGGGCGGTCATTGTCTACAGTCAGCGCTGTAAGGAAGCCTACCGGGATGTACCGGTAGTCATCGGCGGGATTGAGGCGAGCCTGCGACGGATCGCTCAGTACGATTACTGGAGTGACAAGGTCAGACGTTCAGTACTGATTGATGCCACGGCGGATATTCTGCTTTACGGCAATGCTGAGCGGGCCATTGTGGACCTGTCACATGCGCTGGCTGAAGGGAAGTCGCTGGATGATATCTGGAATCTGCGTGGCACGGTGCATTTACGTAAAGCACCGCCTGCCGGCTATGTTGAGCTGGATTCTTCCCGGATTGACTGGCCGGGTAATATCGATAAATTGCCTAACCCTTATGATTTTGGCAATCAGGAAAATGACAGTGATAACGGTACTGCCTGCGGCACGGCCCCGGATGATCTGGCAGACATTCCGGCACCCATAAAAATAGTACCGATGCCGCTTAAGCGTAAGGAAAAGCTTGAGTTCGAAACGACCTATATCCGGTTACCGTCGTTCGATAAAGTCACCAAAGATCCGGCCCTCTATGCTCATGCTTCACGGGTGTTGCATCAGGAATCGAATCCGCACAATGCCCGTGCGCTGATGCAGAAACACGGTAACCGGGAGGTGTGGGTTAACCCGCCGCCGATTCCCCTGACCACTGAAGAGATGGATGGTGTGTTTGGCCTGCAGTACCAGCGGGTGCCGCATCCGAAGTACGGTAAGGCGAAGATTCCGGCGTATGACATGATCCGTTTTTCGATCAATATTATGCGCGGCTGTTTCGGTGGCTGTACCTTCTGTTCGATTACCGAACATGAAGGGCGGATCATTCAGAGCCGGTCCCATGAGTCGATCATTAATGAGATTGAAGATATCAAAGAGAAAGTGCCGGGCTTTACCGGCTCAATCTCGGATTTGGGCGGCCCCACGTCCAATATGTATTTCCTCAACTGTAATGATGATGAAATTCAGTCGAATTGCCGTAAGCTTTCCTGTGTCTATCCGACTATCTGTAAGAACCTGACGACGGATCACAGTCCGACCACTGAGCTGTACCGCAAAGCCCGTAAGGTGCAAGGCATCCATAATGTCGCGATCGCTTCCGGCCTGCGTTACGATCTGGCGGTGCGAGACCCGGAATATGTTAAAGAGCTGGTCACCTATCATGTGGGCGGTTATTTGAAGATTGCGCCGGAGCACAGCGAGCCGAATACCCTCAGTAAGATGATGAAACCGGGTATGGATACCTACTACGACTTCAAGAATATGTTTGACCGTTTCTCCAGAGAAGCGGGTAAGAAGCAGTATCTGATTCCGTATTTTATTGCCGCCCATCCGGGCTGTGATGATGAGGATATGCTGAGCCTGTCTTTATGGCTCAAGGACAATGATCTGAAAGTGGACCAGGTGCAGACTTTCTATCCCTCCCCTATGTCTCTGGCAACCGCCATGTATCACTCCGAAAAGAATCCGCTGAAGCAGATTACTTATAAGAGTGACCGCATGTATATCCCTAAGCAGACTGAGCAGCGTAAAGCCCATAAAACCCTGCTGCGTTACCATGATAAGGAGAACTGGCCACAGCTGCGGGCCAAGCTGAAGGAGATGGGGCGTTCAGAGCTGATCGGCCGGGGTAAAGAGTGTCTGGTTGCAGAAGAAGAGGCGCCGAAGCGTCAGTCCGGGGCAAAAACTGCTGGTCAGGGCAGCGCGCAGGCTGCTAAGGGTTATCAGCCGGTTACACCGCAGGCGGTTAAGGCCAGGAAAAAGCCAGCGCAGAGTAAAGCGTCACAGAAACAGAAGCCGGCTGCTAAAACGGCCACCGGGGCCAAGGCCCGCAGTGCCCAGCGCAGCCGGATAGCCGACCGGATAAAGCAGCGCTGAGCGCTGCTTTAGCTGTATTCTGACAATGGGGCTGGCGCTGGTTCAGGCCCATTCAAAGCCGTCGCTGATGCGCCGTTTCAACTGACGTTCTTCCATATAATCTTCGATCATCTGGCGTTTGCGTTTTGTTTTGGCTTTTTTCGGGCGCTGTTGTTTGTCTTCACCAAAGAAGCTGTTGTCCATATCATCAAAGGCTTCTGCAGATAGGTCTTCAAGACGGATTTTGCTGCTCATAACTGTATTGTTCCGCTGGTTTATATGTCGTATTGTCCGGTGCACCGCAGTGCTTGTTCCGATATATAAAACCGCGTTTTTATGACCGGCGTATTACCGAATGATGACGGTTCCGTCATGTATGCGATTAAGCCGGGCGGTATCAGTCGTCAAAGAATTCCCTGAGTTCGCGTTCCAGTTCACGCTGTTCCCGCATAGCTTCAATGCGGCGGCGTTTTTCTGTGTCCGGGCAAAATCTTTTTTCAGCTGTCGACAGTTCAGTATCCGCTGAGTCGGTATCTGTAATGTCCAGTTCTTCTTCGATAGCAGTTTTTTCATTCATGCTAAAAAACCTCGGCTAAAGTCCGATAGCGGGTGAAAATACCATCAGCCGAATTTGGCGTGGCGCTGTAAGTGTTAATCTGATTATGGAACAAAGTTTGGGGAGAGGTTAAAGAACTTTTTTTTATTAAACTATGACGTAATATTCGCTGAGAGAATAATTCACTGACACCATTGCTGGCTATCTGCAGCAATAAAAAAGCCCTGTTTTCCGGAAGAAAAACAGGGCTGGTTACAGCGGGTCTGAGTTTATTTCTGCAGCGCGGCTATGCGGTCATCCAGTGGCGGATGGGTGGCAAATGCGGCCATAAAACCCTGTTTAAGGTGGCTGCTGATACCGAATGCAGTCATGGTTGTTGGCATCTGGTCAGGCACTTCATATTCCGCCTTGAGGCGTTGCAGGGCACCGATCATTGCAAAATTACCTGCCAGGCGGGCACCCATTTCATCGGCGCGGAATTCCCGGCGGCGGCTGAACCAGGCAACGATGGTGGATGCCAGTACGCCCAGAATCAGTTCAGCAACGATTGATGCGATGAAGTAGCCGATGCCATGGCCTTCTTCGTTCTTCAGAATAACCCGGTCAACAAAGTGACCAATGATGCGGGCAAAGAACATGACAAAGGTGTTTACCACCCCCTGAATCAGCGTCAGGGTGACCATGTCACCGTTGGCAATGTGGCCTATTTCATGGGCCAGGACGGCGCGGATTTCTTCCCGGCGGAAACGCTGTAACAGGCCCAGGCTGATACCGACCAGCGCATTGTTTTTATTCCAGCCGGTGGCAAAGGCATTCGCCTGTTCCGCCGGAAAAATGCCTACTTCCGGCATGCCGATGCCGGCTTCGGTGACCAGTTCCTGAACCGTATCCATCAGCCACTGTTCGTCAGCGTTGCTGGCCTGTTCGATCATTTGCAGGCCGGTAGAGCGTTTGGCCATGAATTTGGAGAGCAGCAGGGAAACAAAGGAGCCGATGAAACCGAAAACGGCACAGATGATCAGCAGGTTGCCCAGATCAAGATCCACGCCGTTGGCTTGCAGGGTGGAGCCCACGCCCAGAAGGCTGAGGGTAACACTGGCAACCAGAATGATGGCAAGGTTGGTCAGAAGAAAGAGTACGATACGCATAGATGTATAACCTTTGGCTGGCTATGGGATTATTTTACCGGCCGGTTAACGGCCTGTTATGGATTATGTGTGTTTCAACCTTAGATATAGGCGGGGGGCTTAAGTTTCAACCGCTAAGGCTAAATTAGTCTGCGCTGGTACCGCCCGGGCAGGATGTCTATAATCGCCGCTGATTTTAATTTGCAGGTGTTTTCTTCCCACTGAATCCCGGGAGGTCGCCTTGTTCAGAGCAGGATAATATGCAGGCCGTATTTGATTATATAGAACAGCAGTTTGGCCGCCGGCCGGGGGAAGTCAGCCGTTTATTTCATGGCCGGGGGTGTTGCTTCAGTGGCTTTGAAAATGTGGTTATTGATCGCTTGCCGCCACTGATCGTTATCCGTCTGTTTAATGAAATTCCGGCGGATCAGCTAGAGCGGCTGGTGGCTTTTTTTGCAGAACATCCGGTTCACCGGCCAGCGACATTGCTGGTGCAGCACCGCTATCGCCGTGAAGACAGTATTCAGGTGTGCTGGCAGGCGGATGATGCTGATATTCACAGGCTGGCGGTGACAGAAGGGTCGCTGAAGTTCTGGATGCAACCCCTGAAGAATCAGAACAACGGTTTGTTTCTGGACATGCGCGAAGGCCGTCGCTGGGTGCAGCAGCATGCTGAAGGGGCGCGGGTTCTTAATCTGTTTGCATATACCTGTGGCTTTTCGGTAGCTGCGCTGGCCGGTGGAGCTGAGAAGGTGGTTAATCTGGATATGAGCAGTCCGGCGTTAAACACCGGTCGGGAGAATCACAGGCTGAATGATCATGATCTCAGCCGGGTAAAGTTCTTTGCCCATGATCTGTTCCGTTCCTGGGGGAAGCTGAAGCGTGAAGGGCCTTATGATCTGGTGGTAATTGATCCGCCAAGTTTTCAGAAGGGTAGCTTTGTGGCAACCAAGGATTATCTGAAAGTGTTACGGCGTTTGCCGGAGCTGACCACTGATCATGCCAAAGTACTCAGTTGTCTGAATTCGCCGGAGCTGGAAAGTCAGTTTTTGCGGGATCTGATGGCAGAGCATTGCCCACAGTTCAGCTTTGTGGAACGTCTGGCGAACCCGGATGATTTCCCGGATGCTGATCCGGAGCGGGCGCTGAAGGTGCTTGTATTTGAGAAACTGGCTTGAGAAATGAGTGCTGAGAAAGCAGTGCCTGGAAAGAAAAGATCAGGCTGCCGGTAAACGGCAGCCTGAGGCGGTATTAACCGGCCAGACCGTCAAGGCCGGACTCAAGTGCCATGGCTTCTTCACAGCTGCTGGCAATGTCAGCCGGTAAGCCTGCCAGTGCGGCTACTTTAACCGGGAAGCGTTCAATGGTTTCTTCCAGGCTGCGTTTGCTGCGGATGCAGGCATTCAGATAGCAGGCAATGTTGGTGATGGCGCAGGCAGGGTTAGGTGGCTCGGCTTCCATCGGGTTTTTATGGTAGCGAACAGCCTGACCCAGCTCTTCCGGGAATTTCCATAACTCCAGCAGGGCCTGGCCCGCTTCCGGAGTCGTAAAGTTCAGGCGTTCCATTTCTGCTGCTGACCGGCTTGTGCCGCTTTCCTTGACCCGCTGCTGAATGGCTTCGGCCAGTTTAGGTTTGGTGAGGTGTAACAACAGACGGCCGATGTTATGAATCAGGCCGATGGTGAATGCCATATCCGGATCAACGTTGTCGGTTTTGCTGGCGTACCATTTGGCAATCGTGGCAATGCGGAATGACTGTGACCAGAATTCTTTCAGGTTCATGCCTTCCACTTCGCTGACTGAGCCTGCCAGTCCGGAGGCGATAACCAGTGTTTTCAGCTGGGTCATGCCGAGCATGACAACGGCTTCGTCGATTGAGGACACTTTTCGGCTCAGGCCGAAGTGTGCTGAGTTGACCAGACGAAGTATCTTCAGTGACATGGTCTGATCCTGAGAGACCTTTTCGCTGATTTCACCATAGTCGGCATTTGGATTGTTCAGTTGCTGGATCAGCTCACGTACCACATCAGGTACATTGGGTAATTTGTGAGTCTGTTGTAATAATTCGCTGACTTCCATAGCCACTCCTTAATCTGTGACAGGCTATCTAAAATTCGTTGTTCAGCTCAGTGTCTGCAGTATGGTGGCGGAAAAAACGTGCTATAACGGCCGCCAGAAATTCTTTAACCTGTTGAGCTGACTGTTATAGATAAATACGAAGAGGCTTGTTTTGCAAGCAAATATAACCTCATTATGGGAGGTGGCCCGCCAATAAACACACGTTTGTTTAATGGCTGGCGGTGGCTGATTCCTGTGAATCATTCGCGAGTAAGTAAGCGCGTTTGTAAAGCGCCAGGCAGTTATGGCCGGCTGACCGGCCATAACCGGGTGCTGTTGCAGATCTTTCCGGTTTACAGGTTCAGTACATGATTTTCGATATGGCCGCGCAGCTGTTCATATTGCCCCATTTCTTCCGGCATGAAGTAGAACTTGTAGTAATTACGTTCAACTATGCTGCCTTTGTTATCACCGATCCGTTCTTTAATGCTGGAGTGCCGGTATGTCATCTGCATGTGAATCACGCGGGTGTGAGGCGGTACACTGATTTCGTAGCCTTCCAGATCGTAGCGGGTTTTGGTTTCTTTGATGGTGTAGAAGGAAATTTCTGCAGCGTGGTTAAGGTTGATCAGAAAGTTACTGGTGACCGGAATGATATGATTCTGTTCCATGCCGTTGTGTTCCATGAAGATGCCGCAATTCTTTTTGATCTTTATAAACATAATGCTTCCAGTTGCTGATAGATTGGGTGCGCCGAGTGCCGGGTATCAGCATCAGGGCACAGACAGTATAGCTGGCCTGTATGAAAAAAATCTTACGCCAGCCTGGCAAGGAAAGCGAACGGTTATACGGCTATCGGTTTTCAGCATGTGGCAAAGGCAGGGGAGGGTAGCTGCCGGTTCGGGGCGACCGGCAGCGGGCTGTCAGTGTGGCTGATCAGCTTTGAGAGTAGTTGCGGAAAAACTCACCGATGCGGCTGATAGCCTCCATCAGTTCGTCTTCACGGGGCAGGATAACCAGGCGGAAGTGCTGTGTATCCGGCATGTTGAAGCCGCTTCCCTGAACAATCAGTACTTTTTGCTGCAGCAGAAGATCGAGGGCCAGCTTTTCATCATTGAAGATCGGGTACATATCCGGATCCACTTTTACGAACAGGTACAGTGCGCCCATAGGCTTTACGCAGGAAAGTCCTGGAATGGCGTTTATTTCACGATACGCAAGTTCTCGCTGGTCATACAGGCGTCCCCCGGGGATGATCAGCTCATTAATACTTTGATAGCCGCCCAGTGCTGTCTGAATTGCGTGCTGCGACGGAACGTTTGCGCACAGGCGCATGCTGGCGAGCATATCCAGGCCTTCGATATAGTCTCTGGCATGATGTTTAGGGCCGCTGAGAACCATCCAGCCAGAGCGGAAGCCGGCAACGCGATAAGTTTTTGAGAGGCCGTTGAACGTAATACAAAGGACGTCGTCGCTGAGGCTGGCCAGTGGAATATGCCTGGCGTCGTCATAGGTGATTTTATCGTATATCTCGTCGGCAAAAATAATCAGGTTGAATTCACGTGCAAGGTCAATAATCTGTTCCAGTACTTCCTGCGGATAAACGGCACCGGTCGGATTGTTTGGGTTAATGACCACGATACCTTTGGTGTGTTCGCTGATTTTGCTGCGCATGTCATCAATGTTGGGTGCCCAGCCGAGGCTTTCATCACACTGATAATGAACCGGAGTACCACCGGCAAGGCTGACTGCAGCGGTCCACAGTGGATAGTCCGGCGCAGGAATAAGCAGCTCATCGTTGTCGTTAAGCAGTCCCTGGGTGGCCATGACGATCAGCTCGCTGACGCCGTTGCCCAGATAGATGTCTTCGATGGTGACGTTTTTAATGCCCCGTTTCTGGGTTTCCTGCATGACGGCTTTGCGGGCCGAGAACAGGCCTTTGGAGTCACAGTAGCCCTGGGCGGTTGGCAGATTATGCACCACGTCCTGAATGATTTCTTCGGGCGCTTCAAAGCCAAAAGGGGCGGGGTTGCCGATGTTCAGCTTGATGATGCGCTGGCCTTCTTCTTCGAGACGTTTGGCTTCCTGAAGTACTGGTCCGCGTATGTCGTAACAGACGTTAATCAGTTTGTTGGATTTGCGGATTATTGACATCTTTATTTATCCTTGGTGGCCACGGTCTGCCAGTGGCTGAAACAGTGAGTTATTTTATTGTATGCACAGGACGCTAAAGTTTAACTTTGGGCGATCAAAACAAGGTTTTGAATCATACTGCATTTGGCCTGTCCATAAACAGTAGCTGAGTGTAAAAAAACAGGGGAATTTCAATGGGTGAAAACAAATATCCGCGTCAGCGCAGTGATGCTGAATGGCAGTCTGAATTAACCCCGGAGCAGTTTCGGGTCTGCCGCCAGAAAGGGACCGAGCGTCCGCACACCGGGGCGTATGATCAGCATTTCGTTGCCGGCAAGTATCAGTGTGTATGTTGCGGGGAAGAGTTGTTCGTTTCAGAGACCAAATTTGATGCTGGTTGTGGCTGGCCGAGCTTTAATCAGCCGGCTAATGACAGCTGTATCGGTGAGAACCGTGACCTGTCTCACGGCATGATCCGTACCGAGGTGGTCTGTAATGGCTGCGGTGCGCATCTGGGGCATGTGTTTCCGGATGGTCCGGCACCGACCGGTTTGCGTTACTGTATTAATTCAGTATCGCTGGATTTTACCGCCAAAGAGGAACCGTAAGTGAAGTCATTTACATGGATTTATGAGCACGTCAGTGCACATAAGGCCGGCGAGGATATAGAAAGCCTGATGCCGGTGGTGCAGCCGCCGAAAGTGCTGGCCGGGCTGGCCGATGACAGGGTGTTGTCTGAAATGTCGCGGCGGATTTTCCGGGCCGGGCTGAAACATTCACTGGTGGATGCCAAGTGGCCTGCTTTTGAAGAAGCGTTCTGGGGATTTGCGCCCCAAAAGATTGCGCTGATGAGTGATGAGCAGCTGGAAAACATGATGCAGAATGACAGGATCATCCGGCACTGGGGCAAGATTAAAGCGGTCCGTACCAATGCCACGATGATTGTGAATTACAGCGAGCAACATGGCAGTTTTGCACAGATGATTGCGCACTGGCCAACGGAAGATATTGTCAGTCTGTGGGCCTTCCTTAAAAAAGAAGGTCAGCAGCTTGGCGGGCGTTCTGCTGCCTATTTTCTGCGTCAGATAGGCAAAGATACTTTTCTGCTGACGGATGATGTTGTGGCGGCTCTGAAGGCACAGGGAGTGATCGATAAAGCGCCGACTGCCAAACGGGATCTGGCACTGGTACAGAATGCGTTCAATGCCTGGCAGCAGGAATCTGGCAGGCCGCTGGCGCATATCAGCAGGCTGCTGTCTTACACTGTCGGCTGGTAATGTTCAGGCGGGCTGAATGACAAAAAAAACAGGCCTTCGGGCCTGTTTTTTTATGTGTTGGTTGCCAGTATTACTGGGCAAGAAAGTCCAGTAACTGCGGGTCACTGAAAGCGCGGCTCAGGGTTTCCAGAATGATTTCCTGTACCACTGCCTGGTTTTCCTGCAGGTCAGGGGTGGCAACAAACTGATGCTGTTTCTGGCTGTTGTAGTTGCCGGTATAGCTACGGTTATATTTGCTGGCTTTTACTTCAAGGCTGGCCTTGACGGTAACGGTTTGCAGGGCTTCTACCGATGCAGAGTAGCTCAGGTCTTTCAGGGTCAGTAGCAGTTGGGCTTCGGCATTGCCGGCGACGGGCGTGGCCCCCAGTTTAACCAGCGCGACTTTCGCCCCCTGATTGATCTGCACGTTTGCCGGCAGGGCCAGTTCTACCGGTGCCCGGTCGCTGAGGCGGCTGATACGGTAGCCGATCAGACTGTCCGGCCGCAGGTCGCGGGTTTCAACGGCAACGGTCAGGCCTTCAGGCAGGCGTTGCTGAGTGTCGATTTTGGGGTGCAGGGCCTGCAGATCAACCTGATGAGGCTGAAACTTACTGCAGCCGGTGAGCAGCAGTAAGGAGGCGAATACAGACATCATTAAAAAACGCATAGCTGTTTACTCCGTGTCAGGAATCGGTAAAGGCGTCAGTGTGGTGATAAATTCACTTAATGAGCCTGCTATCTTTCGGATTGCCGGGCGGCCGGGAAGTTCCAGCCAGACTTCGCCGGTGTGATTATCGACGCTAAGATAGTGATCGCCGTCCGGTTCTGTGCAGGCAAAAAAGAGGCTTGGCGGGTGGCGCAGTTTCTGTTTGTTCAGCAGGTGAGCGATCAGGTTTCCCCGCAGGCGTTCGCAGTCTTTTTCATTCCAGATAAACAGCAGGCTCAGGTCGCCGTCCGGACATTGCGCCGGCACGGGGTCGGACCAGTAGCTGCTATACCAGGTGCGGATGTCCGGATGAATGCTGTAGCTAAGTGCTTCTTCCAGCCGGTCGAACATCTCCTGTGCGTAGCTGTTTTGCGGCATAGGTTGCCATACCTGATGGCTGTCGGTGTTGGCCGGGGAAGGCTGATAGCAGGCTGACGGCCATTCCGGATCAGCAATCGTCAGCGGTAATCTGCCATATGTTTCCTGCTGCAGTTCAGTGCTGCTCTGTATGAACCGGTCAATGAGTGTCTGTAAGCTTTCGGCGGTGTGCATGGATCTGTTTTCCCCTTATTGTTGCAGTAAGTATAAAGGCTTCCGGATATAAAAGAATGCTGTGTATCCGGTCTTTAGCAGATAAAGCTGAGCGTATTGAACCGGTTAGAATAGCAAGGGCTGACAAGGGGGAGTGAAATAGCGGACGAAAATCTTCACTGAAGCTTTGAAATAATTTCTGATAAACGTTTGACAAGGCACGTAAAATCCTTACAATTCGGCTCTCGATTTGAGGGCGTGTAGCTCAGTTGGGAGAGCGTCGCCCTTACAAGGCGAATGTCGGGAGTTCGAGCCTCTCCACGCCCACCATCAAATCGAACACTTGCAGAGTGGAGCGGTAGTTCAGTTGGTTAGAATACCTGCCTGTCACGCAGGGGGTCGCGGGTTCGAGTCCCGTCCGTTCCGCCAATCTGCAGTAACTCCTGAAGGGGAGTCTAAAACCTTCAGCTTGTTTAGTGGGCGTGTAGCTCAGTTGGGAGAGCGTCGCCCTTACAAGGCGAATGTCGGGAGTTCGAGCCTCTCCACGCCCACCACTAAACAGCACGACTGTGGAGCGGTAGTTCAGTTGGTTAGAATACCTGCCTGTCACGCAGGGGGTCGCGGGTTCGAGTCCCGTCCGTTCCGCCACTTCTCCGGAAGCGGCAACTCCTGAAGGAGAGTCTAAAGCCTTCAACTCTGTTTAGTGGGCGTGTAGCTCAGTTGGGAGAGCGTCGCCCTTACAAGGCGAATGTCGGGAGTTCGAGCCTCTCCACGCCCACCACTAAACAGTACTACTGTGGAGCGGTAGTTCAGTTGGTTAGAATACCTGCCTGTCACGCAGGGGGTCGCGGGTTCGAGTCCCGTCCGTTCCGCCACTTCTTTTGAAGCGGCAACTCCTGAAGGGGAGTCTAAAACCTTCAACTCTGTTTAGTGGGCGTGTAGCTCAGTTGGGAGAGCGTCGCCCTTACAAGGCGAATGTCGGGAGTTCGAGCCTCTCCACGCCCACCACTAAACGGCACTACTGTGGAGCGGTAGTTCAGTTGGTTAGAATACCTGCCTGTCACGCAGGGGGTCGCGGGTTCGAGTCCCGTCCGTTCCGCCACTTCTCCGGAAGCGGCAACTCCTGAAGGGGAGTCTAAAACCTTCAACTCTGTTCAGTGGGCGTGTAGCTCAGTTGGGAGAGCGTCGCCCTTACAAGGCGAATGTCGGGAGTTCGAGCCTCTCCACGCCCACCACTAAACAGATCTTATCGCTGCGGAGCGGTAGTTCAGTTGGTTAGAATACCTGCCTGTCACGCAGGGGGTCGCGGGTTCGAGTCCCGTCCGTTCCGCCACTCTATATCTTTATATCCCCTCTCTTTTGTTTTAAATATGCCGTTAGGTAGATGCTTTGACATCTCTGATATATCCCTTCTTTCCAGTCTGATTCTTAAACTAATCGCCAGTTGATTTTTGGTACATTTGTTTGATTTTCTTTGCTTAACGGAAAATTAATAACATTACTGTCATTATGGGTAATCTGCATGATGCAGTGCCGATGTGATTGTGTTTCTATAACGCCCTTAATATTGCGCCATCTGATGTTCAGCACTGTCTCTTCGATAGCCTGATAGATAACAAGGATCCGGGTTGGAATGTTTTTCTGCCTGGTGCACATTTTATGTGTTGTTTGACTTTAAACACTGTTTGGGACTTTCAGGTATCGGATAACCTATGAGAAATACTACTGTGTTAAGTGAAATTACCGCTATATGCCCAGACCCTATTATTGCTGTTGACAGTAAGGGACTTATTTCGGTTTTTAATCCGGCGGCAGAGAGGTTGTTAGGTTATAAGGCTGCGGATGTGGTGGGGGAGATGCACATCCGTGCATTATATTCCAGTGAGGCGGATGCCCGTGCGGTCATGCTGACGATGCTGTCCGTTAGGCTGGGGGGACCCGGTAAGCTCGAGGGGTATGAAACGGCTATTCTGGCCTGTGACGGCAGGCGTATCCCAATCCGTCTGTCGGCGTCACTGATTAAGGATGGTGACCGTCGCGGCAGTATCGGTTTCTTTCATGATTTGTCCCAGCAGAAAACACTTGAAGCCAATCTTAAGAAACAGTCCATTACTGATGATCTCAGCGGGTTATATAACCAGCGGTATTTTTATTCACGTTTATCAAAAGAAATGGAGCGTGCAAAACGCTACGGCAGTAACGTCAGCCTTATCTGTATAGATCTGGATGGGTTTAAGCAGGTAAATGACCGGCTGGGCCATCTCGAAGGTGATCAGGTTATTCGCCGTATGGGGCAGTTGTTGCTGGAGACCGTCAGGGATTCCGATCTGGCATTCCGTTATGGTGGTGATGAGTTTATGGTGCTCTTGCCGAATACCAACGGTGATCATGGTATGAGTTCTGCTAACCGTATCCGGGAGCGTTTTAATGCCGGATGTTTTTATTCGCCGGAGTTTGCTGCAGAAGGGGATATTTGCCTGTCGATGAGTCTGGGCGTTGCTTCCAGTGACGGTAGTGAGCCCGTGGATCATCTGATTCAGCGGGCAGATATGGCGATGTACCGGGCGAAACATGCCGGCGGAGACTGTGCAGTGCCGTTGCAGGGATGCGCTGATATAAAAACACCCGATGCTGAGGCAATTGCCTGAGGGTGTTTGCGGGCCTGCAGGACTGGGCAGCGCTCTGATACTTCTATATGATGCGGGCAATATTTGTGGATTGCCAAACCGTGTCGTCAACTGATTTTTCCCTTTCTTTGCGAGATGTTACGCCTGTCGCCTTTGCCCGGCGGGGGGTGCAGTTACAGTTGCTGGATCTCACCGGCATCCATCCTTTCATCAGCGGTAACAAGTGGTTCAAGCTGAAATACAATCTGGCGGCCTATCAGGCGGCGGGTAAGTGTTGCCCGTTACTGTCGTTCGGCGGTGCCTGGTCTAACCATCTTCATGCGCTGGCCTTTGCCGGGTATCAGGCAGGCATTCCTACCATTGGTGTTATCCGCGGTGAGCGGCCGCCGGTATTATCTGCCATGCTGCAGGATGCAGAGTCCTGGGGGATGCGGCTGGAGTTTGTCAGCCGGGCGGAATACCGGGAAAAAAACACCGGGGCTTTTCGTATCGCTTTGCATGATCGTCTGGGAGCGTTTGAGTATTTGCCGGAAGGCGGTTCCAATGCATTGGCGGTTAAAGGGTGCCGCGAAATTCTGAGTGGGCTTGAGAACAGCGATGCCCCGGATTTTCTTTGCTGTGCCTGCGGTACCGGCGCAACGCTGGCCGGGCTGATTGCTGCAGCGCGGCCTGCGACTCAGGTGTTAGGTGTGCCGGCTCTGAAAGGGGCTGATTTCCTGTATGATGATATTCGCGGTTTACTGAAGCAGGCAGGCTATGCTGATAGTGGGCGCTGGCGGTTAATTCTCAGTGCGCACGAGGGCGGCTATGGTAAAATCAGCCCCCGCCTGGCGGACTGTATCGAGCGTTTTCGTCTCAGCAGCGGGGTGCAGCTGGAGCCTTTATATACTGGGAAGTTGTTGCTGGCGCTGGAAGATCTGCTGGCAGCCGGTGAGTTTCCGACCGGAAGCCGGGTGGTGATGGTTCATACTGGCGGGTTACAGGGGCTCAGGGGAATGGCTGAGCGACTGGCCGGGCAGCTGCAACGTTTTTATGATTCAGGCTGTGATATACAGTGACAAGAGACAGAATAAATTGCGTGGCAGCTGTGCCTGACTGCGTTTTGGAGTACTAATGGATAATTTTCGTAATATCGGTTTAATTGGCCGGCTTGGCAGTACAAAGGTGATAGATACCCTGAAGCATCTGATTCGCTTCCTGGGAGAGCGTGGTCTGAATGTCATTCTTGACGAGAAGATTGCCTCGCTGATGCCCGGCCACAGTGAGCAGACGTGTAATACGAAAATGATGGGTGAGATTTGTGATCTGGTCATTGTTGTCGGCGGCGACGGCAGTTTACTGGGAGCCGCCCGCAGTCTGGCGCAGTCTAATGTGCCGGTGTTGGGTGTTAACCGGGGGAACCTGGGATTCCTGACGGATATCGCACCGACTGAGATTGAAGAGAAGGTCGGCGAAGTACTGAATGGTCAGTATACGGTTGACCGCCGGTTTCTGATTGACGTGGTGGTGAAGCGTAAAGGTGAACCCATCGGTGAGGCTACTGGCCTGAACGACTGTGTACTGCACCCGGGTAAGTCAGCCCGGATGATTCAGTTCGAGCTGTATATTGAAGGGCAGTTTGTCTACACCCAGCGCTCTGATGGTCTGATTGTATCCACGCCAACCGGTTCCACCGCTTATGCGTTATCCGGTGGCGGGCCGATTATGCATCCAAAGCTGGATGCGCTGGTGCTGGTGCCAATGTTCCCGCACACCCTTTCCAGCCGGCCAATTGTGGTCGACGGCAACAGTGAGCTGAAGCTGGTGATCAGTGACAGCAACGAGACCTACCCAACTATCAGTTGTGACGGTCAGAAAGATATCAGCTGTGCGCCCGGCGATACGATTACCATTCATAAGAAGCCGCAGAAGCTGAAGCTGCTGCATCCGCTGAACCATAATTTTTATCAGACTTGTCGTGAAAAACTCGGCTGGAGCACGAAGCTGGGTGAGTAATATGCAACAACAATGGCAGGGGTTCGACCTGATTGGCGATGTGCATGGCTGCGCCAATACCTTAATTCTTTTACTGGAAAAACTTGGTTACAGTAAGCGTAACGGCGTTTTTTCACACCCGTCCCGTCAGGCAATTTTTCTGGGGGACATCGTTGACCGCGGGCCGCGTATCCGGGAAGCGCTGCATATTGTCCGGGATATGGTGGATGCGGGTTATGCGCAGATTGTCATGGGCAACCATGAGTTTAATTATCTTTCCTATACGACGCCGGGCCGTCCGGGGTCGGGGATGCCGTATCTGCGGGAGCATAACCGCCGTCACCTGCGCATTCTGAACGAGACCCTTGAGCAGTTTGCTAATCATCCTGAAGATAAGCGTGACTTTCTCAACTGGATACAGGAGATGCCGCTGTTCCTTGAGCAGGATCAGTTCCGGGTAGTGCATGCCTGCTGGTCACAGGAGCATATAGACCATTTTCTGCAGACTACCGGCGGCAGCCGTATCAGTGAGGATTATCTCCATCAGTCGGCGATTGTCGGCAGCTATGAATGGGAAACCATGGATCGCTTATTGCGCGGCACGCATCTCAAATTGCCGAACGGTGAAGAGATGGTCAGTAAAGACGGTTTCCGGCGCCGGTTTTTCCGAACTAAGTTCTGGTCCTGTGATCCCCAGTATTATATTGATGTGGTTTTTCAGCCTGACCCGTTACCGGAGCATGTTGCCCGTACACCGTTGAGTAAGGCTGACCGTGCTGACCTGATTCATTATTCGCCGGAAGAAGCCTTGCTGTTTATCGGCCATTACTGGTGCGAAGGCAAACCTCAGGCGCTGGCGGATAATGTCGCCTGTCTGGATTACAGTGCGGTGAAGTACGGTAAGTTAGTTGCCTACCGTCTGGATGATGAAACCAGCATTGATCCGGATAAGTTTGTCTGGGTTGATGTGCGAAAAGAAATTGCCGATCAGGTATAGGAGCCTATGAAGCCAGTTCTTGAAGTCCCCCTTGATGTCGACCTGAGTGAGTTCACTGCCATGCTGTGGAAGCACAGCGTGCCGCACCGGGTACTGGAAGAGGGTGACAGGCAGATTTTGCTGGTGGCACATACGGTCAGTGATGAGCAGGTGGAAGCGCTGTTTGAGCACTGGCAGAATGGTGGCAGTTTGCAGAATGTGCGCAGTAATCAACCCCGTCAGGGGGCAGTTTCAGTGGCACATATGAAGCGAACGCCGGTGACGCTGGTGCTTATTCTGCTGAGTGTCCTGGCGACTTTTCAGGTGGATTTCGGGACCGATTTGCAGGCTGTGTCTGTGTGGTCCATTGTTGATTTTCAGGTACTCGGCGATCAGATCCGTTATGGTACGGATCTCTGGGCTGAGTTAGGCAATGGCGAGCTCTGGCGGCTGTTTACACCTGCATTCATGCACGGCAGTGTGCTGCATCTGGTATTTAATATGCTGTGGATGTGGATTGTTGCCCGCCGGCTAGAGCTACTGTTCGGTTCGCCGGCACTGTTACTGATGGCGCTGATTACCGGCGTCGTCTCTAATATTGCCCAGTTCTGGGATGCCGGCCCGCTGTTTCTGGGGATGTCCGGTGTGGTCTTTGGCTTACTGGGATTTGCCACCGTATGGGATCGTTTGAAACCCCGGCAACCGGTGGGGCTGCCACCGGCCATTCTGGGCTTTATCCTGTTTATGCTGGCGCTGGGGTACTCAGGCTTGCTGGCGACTTTCGGTTTTGGTCAGGTGGCGAATACTGCCCACCTTGCCGGTTTATTAACCGGGGTCATGTTAGCGTTAATTGCCCGGGGTATCAGTATGCTTCGTCATCCCTGAGGGGAAGACTTTGTGCTAGTATTGGCAGCCCGAACGGAGACTGATATGACTTTTGAAAAAATGATCCAGGCGATGACGCCGGATGTCTATGCCAGCCTTAAGCGGGCTGTAGAGCTGGGAAAGTGGCCGAATGGTCAGACGCTCAGTCAGGAACAGCGTGAAACTTCAATGCGGGCGGTGATTGCCTATGAAGCGGCGAATCTGCCTGAAGAACAGCGTAGCGGATACATTGACCGTACCAAGAAGGACGGCAGCCAGCACGGTAAGAATCCCCTGGAACCTCAGGTACTGAAGATTTTAAATGAGCACTGATATTACTATTCTGCAACAACTTGGTTGCGGTGCATTAAGTAAAATGCCGGTCAGTCTGGCTGAACCTGTTGAGTACCGGCTTCAGCTGGATGAGCAGCAAATCGTTCTGAATGAATATCTGGGACGCCGGATCCGGCTGAGCTTTGCCGGTGAAATAAACTGCACGAACTGTGGCCGTAAAACCAAGAAGAGTTTTGCCCAGGGGTTTTGTTATCCGTGCTTTAAAAAGCTGCCCCAGTGTGACACCTGTATTATGGCCCCGGAGCGCTGTCACTTTCATCTGGGCACGTGCCGTGATCCGGAATGGGGTGAACGTTTCTGTAAGCAGAGCCATTACGTGTATCTGGCTAACTCTTCCGGTATTAAGGTGGGTATCACCCGGGGCAATCAGTTACCGACCCGCTGGATTGATCAGGGAGCGGTACAGGCTTTGCCGATTCTGAAAGTCAGCGAGCGCCGCTGGTCCGGGCTGGTGGAGCGGGTCATTGGTCAGCATGTCAGTGATAAAACCAACTGGCGGACGATGCTTAAAGGGCAAACCGATACGCTGGATCTGATTGCCGAACGGGACCGGTTGCTGGCGCTGTGTGCCGATGAGCTGGCAGCGCTGGAGCAGGAGCATGATACGCAGTTTGAGCATCTCAGCGATTCTGAGGTGCTGGAAATTAATTACCCTGTGCTTAACTACCCAAGCAAGGTAAGCAGCCATAACCTGGATAAAACCCCTGAAGTCGAAGGTGTACTGCAAGGTATCAAGGGGCAGTATCTGATTTTAGATACCGGGGTGATCAATATTCGTAAATTTACTGCTTACCGGGTTGAATTCAGTGCAGTTTGAGGGGAATTTTTTTCCGCTTCACCCCTCCAATTGCTAGATTCCGAAACATGACACTTTTACCGGCGCTGTTAGATACCGGGATGTGACCAGAGAGCCGGGCAGGGAAGCGCCCGGTGGCACCTCCGGTCAGCGGCGGCAGGAAGTAACAGAATACATAAGGTAGCTTGATGACTCAGCCACAACCGAATGAGATTTTTCTGAAGGATTATCAGGTTCCTGCTTACCTGATCGAAACAACTGCACTGCGTTTTGAACTGGGTGAAGAAAATACCCGGGTCATCGCTGATCTTAAAATCAGCCGTAATCCGCAATGCCAGCAAAACAAACCGGGGCTGCAACTGGACGGCCATCCGGATCTGGTGCTTGAAGAACTGTCCGTTGACGGTCGCTGCCTGTCTGCCGATGAGTATCAGCGCGACGGCGAACAGCTGGTTATCGCCGATGTACCCGCCCGCTTTGAATTACACTGTGTGACGGTGATTGAACCGCAGAACAATACCGCTCTGGAAGGCCTGTACAAGTCTGACGGGATGTTCTGTACCCAGTGTGAAGCCGAAGGTTTCCGACGTATTACCTTCTATCCTGACCGTCCGGATGTGATGTCCGTCTTTGAAACGACCGTTGTGGCCGATAAAGCGGCCTATCCGGTATTACTGTCCAACGGAAATGCGGTTGAACGGGGCGAAGAGGAAGGTATTCACTGGGTACGCTGGCAGGACCCTTTTCCGAAGCCTGCTTACCTGTTTGCGCTGGTCGCCGGTGACCTGAAGTACATTGAAGACAGCTTTACCACGATGTCCGGTCGCGACGTCAAGCTGCAGATTTTTGCGGAAGCCAAGGATCTGGATAAGCTGGACTACGGCATGGCTTCACTGAAAAAGTCCATGCGCTGGGATGAAGAAGTCTATGGCCGTGAATACGACCTGGATATCTTCATGGTGGTGGCTGTTGATTTCTTCAACATGGGGGCGATGGAGAATAAAGGTCTGAACATCTTTAATACCTCCTGTGTACTGGCCCATCCGGCGACCACTGTTGATGCCGGCTTTCAGCGGGTGGAGGCAGTTGTTGCCCACGAATATTTCCATAACTGGTCCGGCAACCGGGTCACCTGCCGTGACTGGTTCCAGCTGAGCCTGAAAGAAGGTTTTACTGTTTTCCGTGATTCTGAGTTCTCAGCGGACATGAACTCCCGTACCGTCAAGCGGGTTGAAGATGTATCTTTACTGCGCACCGCACAGTTTGCTGAAGATGCCGGCCCGATGGCACATCCGGTCCGCCCGGCGTCCTTTATCGAGATTTCTAACTTCTACACCCTGACCGTGTATGAAAAGGGCTGTGAAGTGGTCCGCATGATTCATACCCTGCTGGGCGCTGAGGAATTCCGTAAAGGCTCTGATCTGTACTTTGAGCGGCATGACGGTCAGGCGGTTACCACGGATGATTTTGTGCAGGCAATGGAAGACGCCAGTGGCCGTGATCTGACGCAATTCCGGCGTTGGTACTCACAGGCCGGCACGCCGGTGATTGAGGCCAGCGGGGCGTATGATGCTGCGGCTAAGCGTTTCAGCCTGACCCTTCGCCAGAGCTGCCCGGCAACGCCGGATATGGCAGAGAAGCAGCCGTTCCATATTCCGGTTGCTGTAGGCTTGCTGAACCCGCAGGGGGATGACTGCCTGCTGGATGACGGTGCAACGTCTGTGGTGCTGGATTTCACTGAAGCTGAGCAGGTGTTCCATTTCAGTAATATTGATGCCGCGCCGGTGCCTTCGTTGCTGCGTGGCTTTTCTGCGCCGGTTAAGCTGAGCTATCCGTACAGCCGTGAAGCGCGGATGTTCCTGATGCAGCATGACAGTGACGGTTTCAACCGCTGGGATGCTTCTCAGCAACTGGCGGTTGAGATCATGCAGGGGCTGATTGAAGATCATCAGGCTGGCAGAGCGCTGCAGATTCCGGAACAACTGATTACCGCTTATCGCACGGTGTTGGCGGATACGTCTCTGGATAAAGCCATGGTCAGCAAGATTCTGACTTTGCCAAGCCAGGCATATCTGAGTGAACTGGCTGAGGTGATTGATGTTGAGGCGATTCATACGGTCCGTAAGTTTGTCCGTAACAACCTGGCGGATGCCCTTGAGCCATTGTGGCTGGAAGTGTATCAGGCAAACCTGAGTAACGAGACTTACCGTCCGGATGCCGATTCCATTGCCCGTCGCAGCCTGAAGAATCTGGCGCTGGCGTACCTGCTGGCAACGGCTAAAGATGAATATCTTCAGTTTGCCCTGCAGCAGTATGATGCAGCAGATAACATGACTGATCAGCAGGCATCGCTGACGCTGGTGGCGCACTCTGAATTTACTGATGCGGCGGATGACTTGCTGAGCCGTTTCTATGCGGTCTGGAAGGATGAAGCACTGGTGGTGAATCAGTGGTTGTCGGTGCAGGCAAGTATTCCTGCAGACGGCGCTCTGAAGCGGGTAGAGGCGTTACTGGAACACCCTGCTTACGATGCGAAGAATCCGAATAAGATCCGCTCATTAGTCGGCGCGTTCTGTGGTCAGAATCCGGTGAACTTCCATCATCAGGATGGTTCCGGTTATGCTTTCCTGGCGGATCAGATCATCATGCTGAATACGCAGAATCCGCAGATTGCATCCCGCTTACTGGGGCCGCTGACCCGCTGGAAGAAATATGCGCCGGCGCGGCAACAGCAAATGCGTGCAGAGCTGGAACGGATCAAAGCCAGCGGTGAGCTGTCGAAGGATGTGTTTGAAGTTTTGACTAAGAGTTTGGCGGTATAGCCGCCGGATTATTGTGCTGTTCTGTACATGCCGGTTGCGCAGTGACAGAACAGCGACTTTATACGAGCCAAGAAAAGAAAGGAAAAGAGTGATGGAGCCAAGTATCGCTGCACAGGATAAGTATGATGTGCAACAGAACTTTCGCCGTTTTGTTAAGTTTGATGATAATTACCGGGATCATTTCGAGCGTTTGAAAGAGGCGAAAGCCAGCCGGGTATGGATTGCCGGTGTGATTGCGTTACTGTTTGCCTTCGCATCAGAGTTTTACCTGGGGGCTGCTGCTGCGCTGCTGGTCCTGTATTTTTACCGGATAGGTATGGCCTGGCAGGCATCCTTTAAAGCAGATGAAAGCCGTGAAGAAGTGATTCGCTGGTTCCACAGCAAGGGCTTTAAGCTGGAAGGTCAGATTTTATACCGCAGTGAAGACAGTGCGCTGGAAAATCCGATCGATCCGTTTAATGACGTTAATTATTCCTGAGTGGAACGGCCATGCTCGATCTGAATAAGTTTCGTCACTGGGTCTTTGATCTGGACGGTACCCTGACCCGTCCGGTGCATGATTTTGCACATATGCGCCGTGAGCTGGGGATACCTGAAGGTGAGATGATTCTCGAAACAATCGAGCAGGCACCTGAGCCGCACAAGCAAAAACTGTTACAGCGGCTTGATGAGCTTGAAGGGCATTATGCCCGTCAGGCTCAGCCGGCAGAAGGGGTGCAGGATCTGATTATCAGACTGCACCGTGCCGGCTGTAAACTGGGCATTCTGACCCGGAATAAAAAGGATTTTGCAATCAGTTCCCTACAGGCAATCGGTGTGGCGGAATACTTCCACGCGGATGAAGTGCTTGGTCGGGATGAAGCTCGCCCCAAGCCGGACCCTGAAGGCTTGCAGAAGCTCTGTCATCGCTGGCAGGTGGTGGGAGATGAGCTGGTAATGGTCGGCGATTTTCGCTTTGATCTTGAGGCCGGTAAAGCCATAGATGCTCAGACCGTACATGTATCTGCCGCCGGCGCGGTTGAGTGGCCGGAGCTGACCGATGTGCGGATTCATTCGCTGGCTGAACTGCTCTGAGCAGACAGGCGTTCTGAATCACCGCTTGTTAACCAGGGCCAGCTAGTCAGAGCCCGTAAATCAAAGCAAGGGTAAGCAGGTAGTATTCTTAATTTCTTCCATGGCAAAACTGGACGTCACATTGCTAATACCTTCAACCCGGTTGACCAGCTCTTTGTAAAACCCGTCAAACGCCTGAATATCGGCGACCACTACCCGCAGCAAGTAATCCCATTCACCGGCCATCCGGTAACATTCCACCACTTCTTTGAGTTCTGTCACCCTGACAGCGAAGTTTTCCAGCCAGCGACTGTCGTGATGCTGGGTTTTTATATGCACGAATACCGATACCCCAAGATTGACTTTGGTTGCATCAAGCAGTGCCACCCGCGACCGGATCACACCGGCTTCTTCCAGCCGCTTAATCCGTTTCCAGCAGGGAGTGGGTGAAAGATTGACCTGTTCGGCAAGCGCCTGCAGGGAGAGGCTGCAGTCTTCCTGGAGCAGGTTGAGTATCTGGCGGTCTTTAAGGTCCATAGGTGATCCGGGTTACTGGCTGAGTAAAGCCAGTTTATCTCAGGCGTGATGCTTGTAAAATAAATTTCTGTTTTTCTTTTAAAGAGGAAAATAAATTTCTACTATTTGCGCTTATATTACAAATAAAAGCAAACTAATTTTCCCTCTGGGTGCATATACTTTATCCATTCTTTAAATGCAGTTTTCGGAGTGGCAGTATGACAGCGCTTATTCAGCATATACGTGATTCAGTGATCGGTGCAGACCGGAGCATCGCAACCCCTTTTGGTAACAGACCGCTGGTGTATGCGGATTACACCGCATCCGGCCGCAGTCTCAGTTTTATTGAAGATTATATTCGCCGGCAGGTGTTGCCGTTTTATGCCAATACGCATACGGAGTCTTCTTATACCGGTGCACAGACAGGGCAGTTACGTGAGCAGGCACGGACCGAAATCCGCCGGGCGGTGAATGCCGGGGATGACTATGAAGTCATTTTTTGCGGATCGGGGGCGACTGCTGCAATTCATAAGCTGGTAGATATTCTTAATCTGCGTTTACCGGCGGATCTGAATGACCGGTATGAGTTTGCGGCGATGATCCCTGAAACTGAACGCCCGGTGGTGTTTATCGGGCCCTACGAACATCATTCTAATGAACTGCCATGGCGGGAAAGCATTGCGGATGTGGTGGTTATACCACTGGATGCGTCCGGGCTGCTGGATATATCCGTGCTGGAAGACAGGCTGCTTGAATACCGTGACCGGCCACTGAAAATTGGCAGCTTCTCTGCAGCCTCAAACGTAACGGGCCTGAAGAGTAATGTGGAACAAATCAGCCGGTTGCTGAAGCAATCCGGTGCTTATGCCTTCTGGGATTATGCCGCCGCCGCGCCTTATGTTGGCATTGATATGATGTCCGGCGGTCAGCCTGAAAGTGCGCTGGATGCGGTCTTTATTTCACCTCATAAATTTATCGGCGGGCCAGGCACACCAGGTATTCTGGTGGTGAACAAAGCGCTGCTGTCAAACCGGGTGCCGGCAGTGCCCGGTGGTGGAACCGTGATATATGTGACCCCTGAAGACCACAGCTATACCGACAGTGGTGAGCGTCGGGAAGAGGGGGGGACGCCGGCGATTGTTGAGTCGGTCCGTGCCGGTCTGGTGTTCAAGTTGCAGCAGCAGGTTGGGGTTGAAACTATCGAACGTCTTGAGACAGATTTTGTGCGCCGGGCGCTGCAGCACTGGGGCGCTAACGATAATATTGAGGTGCTGGGTAACCCGGATGCACCACGCTTATCCATTGTTTCCCTGCGGATTAAGCACCGGCAGCAAGATCTTCACTACGGATTTGTCGTGGCGCTGCTGAATGATCTGTTTGGCATTCAGGCCCGTGGCGGCTGCTCCTGTGCGGGGCCATACGGCCACGCATTGCTGGAGATGGATATGCAGTACAGTAAAGCGGTCGAAGCCCAGATAAAGGCGGCGCAGATGGTTATGCGGCCGGGCTGGAGCCGGCTGAACTTTAACTATTTCATTGATGAGGCAACCTTTCAGTATCTTTTGCAGGCGGTGGATCTGATTGCTGCCCATGGCTGGAGACTGTTACCGTATTATCAGTATGATCCTGCTTCAGGCGTCTGGAAGTATCAGGGGCAGGGGCTGCAGACAGCGGTGAATCTGCATGATGTGGATTTCATGGCGGCTGCAGAACCGCTGGG
Organism: Aliamphritea hakodatensis; assembly: GCF_024347195.1. Classification (NCBI taxonomy): domain Bacteria; kingdom Pseudomonadati; phylum Pseudomonadota; class Gammaproteobacteria; order Oceanospirillales; family Oceanospirillaceae; genus Aliamphritea; species Aliamphritea hakodatensis. Next base: position 3,144,973 of record NZ_AP025281.1, on the reverse strand, counting down.
GGCTGTCACAGTTGCGTCTGACTATGCGGATTTACTGCAGCAGGCGGAAGCCGTTTTACTGGGGGATCAGGAAGGGCAACGTTATGCGCTTGATCTGCCGGCAGATGCCGAAGCGCTGCGCTGGTTTATATTACCTCAGGAAGTAGCTGTCTGATTTACCGGCAGTATGAAAGAAGACCGTCGCAGTATTAGCTGCGGCGGTTTTTTTTGGTTCAGCCAGATACCAGTTTAATGCCACTGCGCGGTTCCAGATCAAACGGCTCGTAGGCACACTGGTTGCGGCCGTTATGCTTGGCGGTATAGACACCGTCATCGGCAGCTTTCAGCAGCCGGGTGGACAGGTCTTCCAGTGATGCCCAGTGATAACGGGACACTTCACAGCTGGATATGCCAATGGAACAACTGATCCGGAAGGCTTCTCCAAGATCATTATGCATGATCATTTTCAAAATTTTGCTGCGAATGGTATCACCGATTTGCTGTGCCTGAGCGGCATCACATTTGGGCAGCAGAATCGCAAATTCTTCGCCGCCATAACGGGCAATAAAGTCAGTTTTACGCAGTGACTTTTTAAGAACCTGGCCCACACTGCGCAGCACCCGGTCCCCCACCTGATGGCCGTAAGTGTCGTTTACCAGCTTGAAATGGTCCAGGTCGACAAACAGGCAACTGAGCGTGGTCTGGTGCCGGTTTGCGCGGGACAGTTCCCGGATGATTTCCTGATCGAATGCACGGCGGTTATGTACCTTGGTGAGCATATCAATGATGCTCATGCGTTTGAGATTCTGCTGGTTGATGCAGTTTTCTATACAGACTGCGATAACAGAGGCCAGGTGGTTTATGTAGTCATAGTCAAAACTGTCGTTGTAACGCCCGGGATCTTTGCTGCCTAAGTGCAGGCTGCCGATCAGGCAGTCATGGCGTACCAGCGGCAGCAGGGCGCTGCTGAGAATAAAGGGGCTGCTGGGAAAGGCGAGTTTTTTAGTTTCACTGTCCAGTTCTCCCGCCTTCAGTTCAGGGACCGGAAAAATTGATTTCAGTAAGCGCTGATTTTTGACAAACCGCAGGGTGTGGCCGGGCTTTGGGGGCACGTACTCATCCAGAAGATCCCGGGCGGCGCCTTCAGGGTCCAGCAAGATCAGATTGACAGAACTCAGGCGGAAATATTCTTTGAACTCAACTAACAGCAGGTCCAGTAATTCTGCCAGCGTGCTACAGCTCAGCAGGCGGATTTCCATCTCAAAAAAAGATTTCAGAATGGCCTCATTACGCTCCATCTTACTCGACATAAGACGGATAACGCGGCGCAGCTCCTGATTGTCTTTTTCTGTTGATGCCATAAATCGCCTAACTGGAAACTAGGGTTTTGCCTGACTGCAAAACTATAATTCATTTAATCGGCAAAGTACTGGGAAACTTTTGTCCCTAAACCTGAAAAAAACACTTTAATTTCAACAACCCTGATGAACACTGGCCTGTAGCCAGAATAGTCATTACCCAGATTGGGTAATGGATGTGCTTTTAATGCTGTTTAGTCTGCATCCCGGCCATCCGGATTATCTGCTTTGAAAGGCAACTGGGCTTCCAGCGCTGCCATATGTTCACGCATCATGGTTTCTTCTTCGGCAAGAAACTGGCTGATAGCCTGGTCGAATCCTGCTTCCGCCAGCCAGTGTACCGACCAGGTTTCGATTGGTTTAAAGCCACGCTGAATTTTATGCTCTCCCTGTGCGCCGGGGTCAAAGCGTTTTAAGCCGTTCGCAATACAGTAGTCGATGCCCTGATAGTAACAGGTTTCAAAATGCAGGCTGTCGAACGCCTCCAGTGAGCCCCAGTAGCGTCCGTACAGGGTGGCTGAATCCTGCAGATACAGGGCGGCGGCTACGTCCTGATCGTCTTTGCTGGCGATACAGAACAGCAGGTTTTCCGGGATGCTTTCGCACAGCAGGCGAAAGAAATCGCGGTTCAGATAACCGGAACGGCCCCGTTTAAGGTAGGTGATCTGGTAAAAGTCGTAAAAGCGGTCCAGTTCTGCGTCAGTGATTTGCTGGCCGTTCAGAAACCGGTGGCTGATCGCCTGCTGGTTAATTTTCTGCCGTTCCTTGCGGACGTTTTTACGCTTTCTGGAACTGAAGGTACTCAGGAAATCATCAAAGTCATGGTAACCCTGATTGAACCAGTGATACTGGCTGCCCAGGCGGCGCTTAACCCCGTCACCCCTGAGGAGCGGCAGGCTGTCAGTGTCCAGAAACAGGCTGTGCCAGCCGGACAGCTTATGTTGCCGGCATACCTGTGTCAGTGCCTGAGCAGCCGCCTGGTGCAGCTCTGCCTGCTGTGGCGGGCTCAGGTCAGCCGACAGGCACAGGCGGGGGCCGGTGCTCGGTGTAAAAGGAATGGCGTTGAGCAGTTTTGGGTAATATTCCAGGCCGTAACGTTGGTAGGCGTCTGCCCAGGCCCAGTCGAACACGTATTCGCCATAGGAATGCTGTTTGACATACAGAGGCATCACGCCAACCGGTTCCGGATCGTTGATGACCAGATGAAAGGGTTGCCAGCCTGTTTTGATCGAGACGCTGCCACTGCTTTCCAGTGCATGCAGGAATCCGTAACGGATAAACGGATAATCCAGTCCGCAGTCTGGCCGGTGGACCAGGGCATCCCAGGTTTCCTCGCCGATATCAGCGATGGAGTTATGAAAACTGAATGTGGTCATAGCGCAGTGTTTGGTGGCTGGAGGAGTGTGCTTACTGTAAGTCAGTTGGTTGTGGTAAATCCAGCTTTCTGTCTGATGCTGACCGGTAAGTATGAGAAAAACTGCTTTACAGTCAACAAGTTCTGTCGGGAAGGCTGTTCAACTGCTAGAGTTAAGGTATTGCTACACAAAGGAGATATATGATGGATGAGCTAGAGCTGGAATTTGAACTGGATCCCCGTCTCGCCGCCGACTGCATTCATATTGGTGATTTCCCGCTATGCCGGCTGTTGCTGATGAATGATGCCAACTATCCCTGGTTTATTCTGGTACCACGCCGGGCCGGCGCGACAGAAATTTATCATTTGCCGGAAGAAGAGCAGCAACAGCTTATACATGAATCCTCTTTTCTGGCTGAGAACCTGCACGATATTTTTGCCGCCAGAAAAATGAATGTGGCGGCTATCGGTAATATGGTTGCGCAGTTACATGTGCACCATGTGGTGCGTTATGAAGATGATGCCGCCTGGCCTGCGCCTGTATGGGGCGCGGTACCGTCCCGGCAATATTCTGAAACAGAGCTGTATGAAGTACAGCATAAACTTGAAGTGATACTCAGAGGTGCGCTGGCGCTGAACCGGGCGGCCAGTTAACCGGCGGGATGTATCGGCAGGTATAAAAAAAGCGCTGAGTCTTCATGACTGAGCGCTTTTCTGTTGTCCGGGCTTTTCGGAACGGGCCCGTTTTCTGCAGGTCTAACGGCGACGGCGGCGCTGTGGATGCCGGCGTTGCTCTTCGACAGGAATACGGATTGCCTGCGGTTGGCTGCTGTGCCCTTTAAGATGGTCTCTGAGGCTATAGCCAATCACGAACAGACAAGCTAAAACGGCTAAAGACAATAATGTAATCATAGGCTTGCTCGCTGTTAATTGCGGTTATTGCTTAGTCAGTTCCTTACAGCTCGAATCCTTCGAGCTCATTTCCTTCTTCAAGCTCAGCGACTAATGCAGAAAACTCGGTAAAGCCTCCGATGTGCTCCTTTCCGTGGAAGATCTGAGGAACAGTTGTGACTGGTTTACCGATGGTTTTTTCCAGATCTTCTTTGCTGATACCTTCTTTATGGATATCAATGTAGCGATGATCTAAATCTTTGATTTCACAAAGTTGCTTGGCACGGACACAGAATCCGCATCCTTCACGACCAAAAATAGTCACACGTTGCATCTAAATAATCTCCTCATAAGAACGGGTGACATTGAAACAATTTATTAACCCGTATGCCAATAGTGAATGTTTATATTAAACATAGCTATTGGTTATTAGCTCTGTAACCCGGTGAAGTATGCCATAAACCGGGACTGAAGCCGCGCCAATATTGTCAGTATAGCAACCAGTTTGAGTAAAGGATGCTATGTAACCTTTAACCCCGCTGGGCGTTTGATTTTACCAAGAGTAAAAGTGCCTGTTTGACCGTGGCGCTGCTTGGTTTATTATGTCACGAGTTTGACATAATAAAATGTCGTCTCGGGAAAAGTTGAGTAGTCGCGTGGCAGTAGATATTCCTATTGAGCAATTGCAGAACATGCCTGTATTTGGTGGCCTGCGGGAAGACAGTATCCGGATGCTGATTGCCGGTTGTAAATGCGTTGAGCATGTGCCGGGAGAGGCTTTTTTCTCCGAAGGTGAGCGGGGCGATTCAGCCTTTATCGTGGTATCAGGCCATGCATCCCTGTATAAGCACGGCAGTGGAAATGGCAACCTGCATAAGATTCGCAGTTTTCAGGCGACAGAATGCTTCGGTGCTATGGCCCTGCTTGGGGTTTACCCACGCAGCGGTGTGGTCATCGCTGATGATCACTGCCATGCGATTGAAATCAAGGCCGATCAGTTGTTTTCGCTTTATCAGCAGGATGCCGAGCAGTACATGCTTATATTTATGAACATGGCCCGTGATCTGAGCAGACGTCTGCGTGACGGAGATTGCGAACTGGCCGGCTGTATTGATCAGTTAAGTACAGAAACCGCCGGATAACGGCGGTTTTTTGCATCTGAAGACTTTATCTGGATTTATCCTTACCACACGTCCGGACGTTTCTTGCGGCGCGGAATCAGCGGGATAATCAGACCCAGTACCAGACCGCCGAATGCAACCAGCCCGCCGTAGGTAAACCAGCGCATCAGGTTTGAATCATCCATGCTGTTTATGGAGCGGTTCAGGCTGGAAATTTCCAGCTCCAGTTTGGCAATGGTGTCAGCATATTCTTTATTTTGCTGCTGCAGACCCACAGTTTGTTGCTTCAGTGACTGAATAACCTCATTCTGCTGGGTGATCATGGCATTACTTTTACCCAGTTTTTCTTCCAGCTGGGGAAAGCGGACCGACATGCTTGAGCCTTCGCTGACGTTAGCGCCGGGCAACCAGCCGGTACGCCCTGAAGCGGTTTTGATTTTTACGTAACCGCTGTCTTTATTGCGGTCCAGTATGGTGATGCTGGTGCCGCTGCGGATCCGGCCGGTGATCCTGTACTGATCACTGGGGCCGCCGTGGTAATAGGTAAAAACATCATCACTTATATAGGCTGCCTGAGTGTTCAGGCTGAAAAGAGAAACCAGGGTAAAACAGGAAGCAATCAATAAACGCATGGTGGCACCGTAACTCGTATTCTGCTCTTGCTGCATAACAGGGCTGCAAGCTTGTATTGGTTTTATCGGGTGCCTGCTGACGGGAACGGTATTGTCCTTCGTTTCGCAGGGTGCAGACCCCCGGGTAAATAATTTTAATTTTGTCTCATCCCTGTACAGCTTAGCCTGTGACTTCGGTGCCCGGGAAAAGTTCGAACATTTGTTTATTATTTTCAGTTTTATTTCAGCTTTGTCGTGCAGGCATCCGGTGCTGACGGTTAAGCGGATTTACGGCATCGTCACAGAGGGTTGTTGTGTGCTAGAATCGCCCACCGTTTTTGTTCTCTGAGGAAGATAGAAGTGTTTATTATTCGCTGGATTCTTGGCCGTATTATTTTACTGGTGAATGCGCTTACTCCGCCGAAAAAAATGCAGCGCAGCCCTGAAGAACAGGCTGAGCTGGATAAGCAGACAGCCAGTTTATCCCTGTATCAGTACGAAGCATGTCCTTTTTGCGTTAAGGTTCGCCGTGCGATGCGCCGTTTTAACCTGAATGTGGAAGTGCGGGATGCCCGGCGTAACCAGGATTATAAAACTGAGCTGGAGCAGAATGGCGGCAAACTGAAAGTGCCTTGTCTGCGTATTGAAGAGCAGGATGGTGTGCGCTGGATGTATGAGTCCGGTGACATTATTCAGTATCTGGAACAGAACTACGTAAAATAAGCCGCTTTGCGGTGAGAAAAAAGCAGCCAGTGGCTGCTTTTTTTGTGTCTGTGGCTCACGGGGCTTGCCGTAACAGAATGCTTAACTGTATATTTAGCCAGTAAAGTATCCGGTTGAGCTATTTATGATTTTATACATTGCCGAAAAACCCAGTCTGGCACGGGCATTGGCTGACGTTCTGCCAAAACCGCACAGCAAAGATCAGGGATTCATCCGGCTGGGCAACGGCGATGTTGTCAGTTGGTGCCTCGGACATTTGCTGGAGCAGGCTGAACCGGATCACTATGACCCCCAGTATAAACAGTGGCGTTTTGAGCATTTACCCATTGTGCCTGAACAGTGGAAGCTGCAGCCGCGCAGCAAAACACGCAGCCAGCTGAGTGTTTTGCGCAAGCTGGTGAAGCAGGCTGATCAACTGGTTCACGTTGGCGACCCGGACCGGGAAGGGCAGTTGCTGGTGGATGAAGTCATCAACTACTTAGGTGTCAGTGCGGCAAAAAAAGCTGCCACGCAGCGCTGCCTGATCAGTGACTTGAATGCCAGTGCAGTGCGCCGGGCACTGCAGCAACTGCGTTCTAATCAGGAATTTGTACCCCTTTCAGTCTCGGCACTGGCCCGTTCCCGGGCGGACTGGCTGTACGGGATGAATATGACCCGGGCCTATACATTACGCGGACAGCAGGCCGGTTATAGCGGCGTACTGTCAGTCGGCCGGGTACAGACACCGGTTTTGGGGCTGGTGGTCCGGCGGGACCAGAGCATTGCAGACTTTGTATCGAAGCCATTCTATGAAGTAGCCGCCCATTTGCAGACGGAAAAACAGGAAGATTTTCAGGCCCGCTGGAAGCCCAGTGAAAACTGTGCCCCTTATCAGGATGAAGAAGGGCGGGTATTGTCCCGGCCGCTGGCGGAGAATGTCGCCTCCAGAATTACCGGCCAACCGGGCACCGTCACAAAGCTGGAACAGAAGCAGAAACAGCAGGCCGCGCCGCTACCCTTTAACCTCTCTTCACTGCAGATAGAAGCCGCAAAGCGCTTCGGCATGAATGCCAAGGCGGTACTGGATACCTGTCAGAGTTTGTATGAACGTCACAAGCTGATTACCTATCCCCGCTCTGACAGTCGGTATCTGCCCCGGGAGCATCACGGGCTGGCAAAAGATGTTATGCCTGTTGTACTGGCAAACTGCCCAAGTTTTGAGAAGGTGTCCGGAATGCTGGACCTGAGCCGGCGCAGCGCCGCCTGGAATGACAGCAAAGTAGACGCCCACCACGCGATTATTCCCACCAGTCGTAAAATGCCTGCGTCTCTGAGCGAAACTGAGAAGAAAATTTATACCCTGATCGCAACCTTCTATCTGTATCAGTTCATGCCTAAGTACAGTTACTTTGAGACCAAAGCTGAGGTAACGGTTGCCGGTGGTCTGTTTGTCTGTAATGCCCACCGTACGCTGGAGCTGGGCTGGAAGCATTTACTGAATAAAGATGCCAGCAAGGATCAGCAGTTGCCTGAACTGCAGCAGGGGCAGGTGGTTGACTGTCTGCGCGGTGAGGTGGAAGAAAAGCATACCCAGCCCCCCAAATATTTCACCGACGCCACTCTGCTGGCGGCGATGACCGGGATTGCCCGCTATGTTCAGGACCCGGATATCCGCAAGATACTGAAGGAAACTGACGGGCTGGGCACTGAAGCTACCCGTGCCGGAATTATTGAACTGCTGTTTACCCGGGGTTTTTTGTACCGGGAAGGTAAGGCGGTTCGGGCTTCAGAGGTAGGTAAGGCGCTTATCGGTTGCTTACCGGATTCGGCGACCACACCGGATATGACCGCCCGCTGGGAATCCACCCTTAATGATATCTGTCATAAGCAGAGCAGCTACGACGGGTTCATGCAACCCTTGATGAGACATTTAAAAACGCTGGTAGAAGGCTCTGCCGGGGTGCAGATTCCGGCTTCACTGAAAGCAGCCGCACCGGCCCGGAAAAAGAGCTACAAACGCCGCAAGACGACAGGTAAAGCGAAGGGGGCCGCAACTAAATCAGCGGCTAAAACGCCCCGCTCTTCAGCAGGTCGCCGACGTAAAGCCGCAACCGCCTGAGGCCAGTGCTGAGCGCAGGTGGCCCGGAATAGGGGGCCTGACCTGTCACCGGTCATATCGGGGGGATGACAGACCACCTAAGACGTGAAGGTAAGAGGTGAAGGCCAGGCAAAAAGAAAATAACTCAGCCGTCCAGATGTCCCAGTAATTTTTCAGCAACCAGTTCAGAACTTGCAGGGTTCTGGCCGGTAATGATCAGACCATCCTGTACGGCAAAGGCGTGCCAGTCTTCGGCTTTCTGATATTCCGCACCGGCAGCGAGTAATGCATCTTCCAGTAAAAACGGAACGATGTCGGTTAACTGTACAGCCGCTTCTTCACTGTTACTGAAGCCGGTGACCGCCCGGTCTTTAACCACTGCCGTACCGGTGGCATCTTTTGCATGCAGTAATACGGCGCTGGCATGGCAGACGGCGGAAACCGGCTTGTTGCTGCGGATCATGGCTTCAATCAGCGCAATTGAATGCTGATCTTCTGTCAGATCCCACAGCGGACCGTGACCACCGGGGAAAAATATCCCGTCGTAATCATCAGCTTTGATATCGCCGAGGGGCAGAGTGGCTGCCAGTAGTTGTTGAGCCGTTTCATCCTGAGCGAAGCGCCGGGTGGCATCAGTCTGGAAGTCCGGGAGTTCACTTTTAGGATCAACCGGCGGCTGACCACCGGTGGGTGATGCAAGGGTGATATTTACGCCGGCATCCGCAAACACATAGTAAGGTGCGGCGAACTCTTCTACCCAGAAGCCGGTTTTCTCGCCGGTATTGCCCAGTTCAGAGTGGGAAGTTAGCACCATAAGAATATTTAACTGTGACATAAACAGTGTCCTTCAAGTAAGAAACCAGAATATCTGCAGTATGAATTAATCAGCTTCATTACATAATGGTTATAAAATTGGTAACTTTGTTTTAATAATTAATACAAAGGCGGCTTTATGGATCTCTCTTTTGAACAGCTCAAGAGTATGGTGGTGTTTGCCCACGTAGCAGGCCGGGGCAGTTTCAGCGCGGCTGCCCGTCATATGGGGCTGTCCCGCGGTGTGGTGAGTTATCATATAAAAAAGCTTGAACGCCAGTTAGGCGTGCAATTACTCAACCGCTCAACCCGCTCATTATCTCTGACCGATGAGGGCCGCAGTTATTATGCCTACTGTAAAACCATCACTGAACAGGCCGCTTCAGCACAGCAGCAGATGGAAAACTTCAGACAGGTGCCGGAAGGCTTACTGAAGATTACTTGCCCGGTAAATATGGGGCTGCAGATTATTGTCCCGGCACTGAATGAGTTTAAGCAGCGCTACCCAAGGATTGAGCTTGATATCGTACTGGCGGATCAGGTGGTGAATATTCTGGAAGAAGGCATTGATCTGGCAATCAGGGGGGCACCGCTGGCGGATTCGTCTTTACAGGCAGTGCAGCTGGCGGTGCTGAAAACCCATATCTGCGGCTCGCCGGCTTATTTTCGTAAACATGGCAGGCCACAGTCACCGGAAGATCTCAGCCGCCATAACTGGGTGATGTACCAGCTGTCGCCAGGCAGCCTGGAACTGCGCAAAGGGGAGCGCTCTTTCAGCATCCGGCCGCAGGGGGATATTTCGACCAATAACGCAGCTGCCCGTACCGCGTTTGTTGAAGGCGGCCACGGGCTGGGGCGGATTCCCGCCTATGATGCCGCGCCGAAAATCCACGGTGGCACGCTGGAGTCAGTACTGGATGATTACCGGCTTAACGATATTGAAGTCTACGGAGTGTTTGCGCCGGGCGCTGCGAAAACCAAAAAACTCAGAGTACTGCTGGATTTTCTGAAGTTGCATTATGCCGCTCTGGAACATCAGCGGTTACTGAGTGTGTAATTTGCAGAGAAATCGTGCTTGTAGATATAAAAAGAATTGTTATAACATAACAAAATAATGCAGTCCGGTTACTGCGCTTGCCGACATCTGTGATGATCTGAGGCAGTAACCGATAGATTTTCTTTTTATATTTCAGGAGCCATTGCTTGAACGCCTCTCTGCCGGATACTGCCCGCCATCTGTTACCATCCCACAGCCACTCTCTGGACTGGGTGGGTATGGAAAATATCAGACTGCCCTTACAAATACTGACCTCTGATTCCGCGCAGGAAGCCATTCCTGTGACCGCGTCGGCTGATCTGGGAATCGATCTTCCCGGAGGGGAAGGTGCACGCAAAGGCATCCATATGTCCCGGCTATACCATGCCCTGATGGCGCTGACGGAAGCGCCACTGACTGTGCCGGCGGTACTGCACTGTTTACAGGCATGTGTGCACAGCCATGAAGACTGTCACTCAGATCAGGCGGCGCTTACGCTGCGGTTTGATTTATTATTGTCACGTCCTGCGTTGCTGACTAAACAGGCGGCAGGTTGGCAGGGCTACGGTGTAGAGTTGTCTGCCAGTACGGATAAAGACGGCTATGCCACCCTGTCTGCGACGGTTGAAGTTGCCTATTCCTCAACCTGTCCCTGCTCGGCGGCGCTGTCCCGTCAGGCGCTGAGTGAACATTTTAATGATGCCTTTGCCGGTGACTTCCGGCCTGATATTGCTGAAGTCAGCCAGTGGCTGATGAAAGAAGGCAGTGTCGCCACACCACACAGCCAGCGCAGTGTGGCGCGGGTGTCGGTCGGAGTGCCGGTCGGAGTGCCGGGGCGGGCGTCAAATTTTGGTTTGATAACGCTGATTGACCGGATTGAGTCCGCCTTGCAAACCCCGGTGCAGACCTTTGTGAAACGCGCCGATGAACAGGCTTTTGCACTGCGTAACGGCAGCAATCTGATGTATGTGGAAGATGCCAGCCGGCGGATTCTCGATGCCGTGTGTGAGTATTCGTTGGCAACCGTGCAGGTGCGTCATTTTGAAAGTTTGCACGGGCATGATGCGGTAGCTAAAGCTCACTGGACAGCGCCCGGCCTGAGCGCACAACCGGCTAATAAAGAGGTTCGCAGATGACCGCGGCACTGGCTTTGCCTGCACAGCCGGCCCATGTGTGCAGCGGCAACCAGCCGGTTATTCTCAGTGAGATCTACCGGCCGGAACTGAATCTGGTGTACTGGCAGCGGCAGGCTGAACAGGCCGTACTGAACTATGCCCGGTTTCTGGCCGGATCTGAGTGTCATTTCACCAGTAAGTCCAGCGTGCTGTCTGAACCGGAAGTTGCAGACTGGCTGAATGATGTATTGCCGGAGCATCCGGACAAGGCTGCCTTTACTGAGGATGTGGCGCTGCTGGCTGACATGTTCAGTTGTCTGTTTGATCTGCCCCGTATTGGCGTACGCCTGCAGGTCTTGCAGCAGGCCATGTGTCCGAAGTTTCATGTTGATAAGGTGCCCTGCCGGCTGGTAACGACCTATACCGGTGCCACCACCGAATGGCGGGAACAGGCTGTGGCCGGGTCTGATACTGCAGCAGAACACTTCGTCCCACCGTACAGTGTGGTGCTCCTGAAGGGCGATGGCTGGTGGCAAAATGAAGGACGGGGCATTGTTCACCGTTCGCCGGCGGCCAGCCCTGAAGACCCCCGGGTGTTTCTCAGTTTTGATTTTGCCAACTGAGGATCAGCGGTATGCATAATCAATACTTTTTAGCGCTGGAAAATGCCGCCGCAGGACACCGCGTGTCACTGGATGAATTGCTTGAGCAACTCGCTTTCAATCAGGATGGGCTGATCCCGGTAATCACTCAGTGTGCCGATACTTGTCAGGTGCTGATGCAGGCATGGATGAATGCTGAATCGCTGCGTAAAACCCTGGCAACAGGCCATGTGACATACTGGAGCCGGAGCCGGAATCAGCTGTGGGAGAAAGGCCTTACCAGCGGCCATACTCAGGAACTGCTGGAGTTGCGCACTGACTGTGACGGCGACAGCCTGCTGTGTCTGGTCAGGCAAAACGGACCTGCCTGCCATACCGGGCGCTCCGGTTGTTTTTATTTTTCAATGAAGCCTCAGTCTGATCAGGCTGCCGTGCTGGAATCCAGGCCGGATTAACGGCTTCTGTTTACCTGCTAAGAAGTATTTAGCAGTTGCACTCCTCATACGGGATAATTATGTTGTATCCGGTTGTCAGTACTTAAACCGCTGATAACCGGACCAATGTGCAACCAGGTGAACGGAACACTGATGAAAATTTTGCTGGCTGAAGATGATGTCGTCAACGCTGAGTACATTCGCAAAGGGCTGATCGAAAAGGGCTTTGTAGTGGACTGGGTGACCGATGGCAGGGAAGCCCTGACCTATTGCCTGTATAACCGGTGCGATCTGTTCATTGCTGACCGGATGCTGCCGGGCATGGACGGACTGTCGGTGGTTAAGGCATTGCGGGCGTCCGGCAGCCAGCTGCCGGTGATCTTTCTCACGGCCATGTCCGATGTGGACGACAAAGTGGAAGGGCTGCTGGCCGGCGGCGATGACTATATGGTTAAGCCGTTTCACTTTTCAGAATTGCTGGCGCGGATCACCGTGCTGTCCCGGCGTCCGGGTGAAAGTACCGAAAAAACTGAGCTGGTGGTACATGACCTGAAACTGGATCTGCTGACCCGGATGGCCGAACGGCAGGGGCAGCACATTGAACTTAAGAACAAAGAGTTTGCCCTGCTTGAATTACTGATGGAAAACGCCAACAGGGTGGTCAGTAAAACCATCATTCTGGAAAAAGTCTGGGATCTGAATTTTGACCCGGGTACCACCGCAGTAGAAACCCATATCAGTAAGTTGCGCCAGAAAGTGGATAAGCCATTTGCTGAGCAACTGATCCATACCGTCCGTAATATGGGATACAGCCTCCGTGCCCCTCGCTAATATTACCGCCGGATCAGCATTTCGGGTTGCGGTTCAGCTGCTGGCGGTATTCATCGTCATGTTACTGGTGGCCGGCACTGTGCTGGTTTCCGCCGTGACCAATACCCTTGAAAATGAAACCCGGGCCCAGCTTGAAGAAGAAGCCCTGCTGTTTGAAGACATTTACGACGCAGAGGGCACCCCCGGGCTTACCAAAACCATCGAAGAACTCGGCAGGCAGTCGGTATTGTTTGACCATGCACTGGGGCTGTTCGATGAAGACCAGGTACATCTGGCCGGCCAGGTAAGCCTGATGCCGGACTTTGTTGGTTGGCGCAAAACCCGTCTGACGTTAGCAGATTCTCAGCCTGATAAAGAACAGAATTACCATGCCCGGGTGATACAGCTGAACAGCATGACCCTGGTCATCGGGCGAAGCACGGCGCACATTGATGCCGCCAGAATTCAGCTGATTTTCTGGTTGCTGGTCACCGGGGTGTTCCTGTCTCTGGGGGCTTTAATTCTTGGTTATCTGGCCAGCCGCCGTTCTTACCGTAAATTGCAGCGCATGGGGCAGATTCTGAAAGCCATCGCTGCCGGTGATATGAGCGCCCGGATTCCCGTTTCAGAAAAGCCCGATCAGATAGACTTGATCGCCTTGCAGATGAATGCTCAGCTGCAGCATCTGGCAACACTGGTGAACGGTATTCAGGCCACTGCCACTGCCATTGCCCATGATCTTAAAACGCCTTTATCACATGCTCAGATTGCCCTTTATGAAGCCGGCGATAAGTGTGACCGGGGTGAAGATCCCGAACAGGAAATCAGTCAGGCGCTGAGTAAGCTGGAACAGCTGAACCAGACCTTTGATACCATTTTGCGGATTTCCCGTATTCAGGCCCACACCGACCGCAGCAGCTTTGCGACGGTTGAACTGTACGGTCTGGTGGAAAAAATCCATGACCTGCTGGAACCCGGTGCTCAGGACGCCGGAATCCGGCTGACTGTTATGCCTCAGCAGCAGGCTGAGCTGAAACTGTATTGCGATGCAGGCATGATTCAGCAACTGCTGATTAACCTGCTGACCAATGCCATTACCCATTGTCCGTCAGGCAGCCATGTGCAAATCAGCGCGATGCAGCAGGGTGATGGCGTGATGCTGACGGTAGAAGATAACGGTCCGGGGATTCCTGAAGATGAGCGTGATGCGGTTTTCAAACCCTTTAGTCGCCTCAGCCAGTCCCGCACAACACCGGGTAACGGGCTGGGTCTGGCGCTGGTGAAAGCCATTGCGGATGCCCATCAGGCCCGTATATCCCTGGCGGATGCCGGGCCGGGCCTGACAATCCGGATACTGTTTCCAAAGTTGGTTCCTTAGCTTATCCCGGAACGCATTCCAAAACTTTAAATTATTTTAAACTTTTGCCGAATTTCAGCCGAACTTCGGGGGTTAAGCTGTTCCTCAACATCTGAAACGGTTGCTGTGAAGGCGCATGGGGAAGCCTTCAGGGCGCTAAATTAGGATGTCTTGCAATGACAATGCCGGGCCTCTGCTGTGACTGTGTACCCGCGCACCGACTCCTGCCGCTTATGGATGCACAGGTCAGGGCCCGGCTTTCAGTTGCTGCACCGATTAACGCTTACCGGAACAGATCATGTCAGACATACAACAGGCAGAAATTGCCAAACTGCATAGCCATATCACTCAGGACGTCCATAAGCTGGTGGATAAATACCTGAGAATCATGGAATGGGAAGTACCGGAAACCGACGAAGCTACTGCCCGTTCAATGATCCTTGAACAGATAAAAGTTACCCTGGAAACGCTCTGAATCACCCATCCTGAGCGAGGACCAAAAGCCCGCCGGCGCCTGCCGGACGGGCTTTTTTATTGCCCTGAACTTGTTTTAAAACAGTAGGTTAGCGTTTTTATGAAAGTTTAAATTTTTTTAAAGCTGGTTAAAGGTGGGGGTGAATATCAGGGCTTACTCTGTTCAGCATCAAATGAATGAACTGGAGATAATCATGAAAACAGCCTCTACAAAAATCGCATTAGCATTCACCGGCATTCTGGCCGCCAGCAGTGTTTCCGGTCTGGCCATGGCTGGCCAGAGCAAAGCGGCTACTCAGGAGAGTGCGGCGGTATATGTGATCGAAAGTATCAAGATTCCAGGCCATGCTAAGTCGGTTTTATCTGATACCCGTGCTGCCCGTGTGGCCCTGTTTGAAGGCCAGACGGATGCTGCTATCGATCTGGTACAGAAGGCGCTGGAGACCTTTGATGCCGGTGTGGCCGATTACGCGGTTGAGCTGGATGGTGATGCCGGTTTCGGTATTCCCGTCGACAGTTCGGTGGAGTTCAACGAAGGCTTCCAGCCCACTGAATCAAACGCAAAAGTCATTAATCAGGCCGGGCAACTGGCGCAGCAGGGTGACTCGCAGGCCGCGGTTAAAACCATGATTGAAGGCGGCATTGAACTGGACTTTAAATACGCCATGCTGCCGGTCGCCCCGACCGTTGTCAGCCTGAATAACGCGCTGGATGATCTGCAGGATGGCAGCTTCTACGAAGCAAACATCGCCCTCAAAGCAATTGAGACCTCTCTGGTAATCGAAGACTACGGTGTGGCAGACACGCCGAAGCAGGGCTTCGCCTGGGAAACCATCAGTAAATCTTAATCTGTTCACCGTTGGGGCCGGCGCAGGCCGGTCTCTTTTTCTTTGCCCTGCTGGTTTTTTGATGAAGAGGAAAAACCGATGAATACTAATGCTGTACTGCAGGAAACGGATCAGTTGAATGATGGACTGATCCCCTACCTGAAAGCCCATATGAACGCCCGGATTGTGGGGCAGGAACGGTTTGTTGAACGCCTGTTAATGGCACTGTTTGCCGACGGTCACATTCTGCTTGAAGGCGCGCCGGGGCTGGCAAAAACCAAGGCCGTTAATGCCCTGGCGGAAGCCATCGACTGCGATGCGCGCCGGATTCAGTTCACCCCGGATCTGCTGCCCAGTGACCTGACCGGCACGGACATCTACCGGCCGGAACAGCAGAGTTTCACCTTTCAGGAAGGGCCGCTGTTTAACAGTCTGATTCTGGCGGATGAGATCAACCGGGCACCGGCCAAGGTGCAGTCGGCACTGCTGGAAGCGATGGCTGAAAGGCAAATCACAGTGGGTGGCAAAACCTATCCGTTACCGGCGCTCTTTCTGGTCATGGCCACGCAGAACCCGATTGAACAGGAAGGAACCTATCCGCTGCCGGAAGCTCAGCTGGACCGCTTTCTGCTGCATGTAAATATTGATTTCCCCAGCGCTGCAGCTGAACGGGAAATTTTGCGCATTGTTCACGGTGAGGCCCGGGGCGAAGTGACAAAACCTCAGCGGCTGATTAGCGCTGAAGAAATTTTTGCTGCCCGCCAGCAGGCACTGGAGACCCATGCGTCTGAATCCCTGCTGCAATACATTATTCAGATTATTCAGGCGACCCGCCGGCCGTTCATGTATGGCGAAGATATGGTGGATGTCATCAGTTACGGCGCCAGTCCGCGGAGTACTATCGCGCTGGATCGCTGTGCCCGGGTACACGCCTGGATGCGGGGCTCTGAGTTTGTCACGCCGATGGATGTGCAGGCGGTGGTTCATGATGTTTTGCGCCACCGTATCATCCTCAGTTTTGAAGCCCAGGCCGACGGTAAAACTGCCGATGAGTTCATTTCCACCCTGATCGACCGTGTGCCGGTGAGCTGACAGGGAGGGTGTACTGATGCAACAGACACAAGCTGTCGCGCCGGGCATTGAGCTCAGTAAAAAAGAACTGATTCAGATGCGACCGCCGCGGAGAGCAACCGGCTTTGCACCGTCCGGTCCGGTTCAGACCCACCAGTGGGGCACTAACCGCTCGGCATTTCTTGGTCAGGGAATGGAGTTTGCTGAGTCGCGTATATATCAGCCGGGGGATGACGTTAAAAATATCGACTGGTGTGTCACTGCCCGCACCGGGCAGGCCCATACCAAGCTGTTTCAGGCAGAGCGGGAACGGCCGGTATACCTCCTGCTGGACCTGCGCAGCATGATGCAGTTCGGTTCCCGGGTGCGCTTTAAATCACATCTGGCAGCTGAAGTTGCCGCAAAACTTGCCTGGATTGGCCACGACGGCGGTGACCGGATCGGCGCGCTGATTCTGGGGCGCAACAATATTCACAGTTTCAGATCGGCCCGCACCCGGGGTTCAGTTTTACAGTTTCTCGATACCGTCGCCCGGGAAACCCGGCAACAGGGGATGGCGGATGAAGCCGGGCTGCAGGAAACGTCTTTAAGTGATGGCCTGCGGCGGCTGCGTCAGATCTGCCGGCCCGGCAGCATGGTATTCGTGATCAGTGACTTTGCGGATCTGGATAGCGCCTGTGAACGGGAGATGAAATATCTGGCGGGCCGTACCCACATGATCAACATTCAGATCAGCGATCCGCTGGACTCGGCATTGCCGGCAACTGCAGGACGGATCAGTAATGGCCGGGATACCCTGCAACTGAACCGTCTGGGGCAACAGGCACTGCAAGATTACGCCAGTGCTTTTGAGTATCGCAGCCAGCGACTGAAAAAACTGAGTGCGCAGCACCGCATGGTGTTGCATCAGATCAGTACCCCTGAATCCCCTGCAAGCCTGTTCAGCCCTCGGCCGGCAAGGAGCTAAAGATGGAATCCAATCTTACACCTGATGTTCAGGCCCAGCTGGCGTTACTGCGGGATATCAGCTTACCGGAAGCGGTTTCATGGTGGCCGCTGGCACCGGGCTGGTGGCTGGCCGCAGGCGCTGTTGTCACGTTACTCATCGCGGTACTGGTGTATCGGTATTTTCACCGGCGCAGCCTGCGGTATATCGCCCTTCAGGAGCTGGCGCTGCTGCGGCGCGGGGCCGCTGATATGCATGCGGTTGAGCTGGCGACCCGTTTATCAGTACTGCTGCATCGGATCGCCATGGCGGCGGGTAACCGGGAATCGGGCAAACTCAGTGACGGGCAATGGCGTGAGTATTTGTGTCAGGGCAGGCAGGGGATGGCATCCGGGATTGCCGGGTTTATTGCCAGTGCGCCGTACCGTCAGCAGGATCATTTTCCTGCAGACGATGAAATGCCGGATCACAGCAGCCTGCTGGATAAAAGCGAGCACTGGATCAGGAGGCATACATGATTACCTTTATATGGCCGCTGGCCTTTCTGTTATTACCGCTGCCGTTGCTTGCCCGCCGGTATCTGAAACCGGTGGCTGCAGGTACTGGCGGGGCATTGCGCGTGCCATTTTATGCCCGCTTTTCGGTGCAGCAGACCTCTGCTGCCGGTGCAGCGGGTCAGAGCCTGTGGCGCTTGCTGATGGCCTGGAGTATCTGGGGATTACTGGTGACTGCACTGGCGCGGCCGGCACTGGTGGGGGAAGAGGTTCCGTTGCCGGCACAGGGAAGGGATCTGATGATGGCCATCGACCTGTCCGGTTCAATGCAAGAGGAAGATCTGACCCGTGGCGGACAGCGGGCAACCCGGCTGGCTGTGGTGAAACAGGCGGCGGATGATTTTCTCCGGCGGCGGGAAGGTGACCGTGTCGGCCTGGTGCTGTTTTCTGACCGGGCGTATCTGCAGGCGCCGTTAACCTTTGACCGTGAAGCTGTCCGGGAACTGCTGGGTCAGGCACAGGTGGGGCTGACCGGCCAGAAAACCGCCATTGGCGATGCGATAGCCATTGCTGCCAAACGCCTGAAAGACAGGGCCGAAGACAGTCGGGTGCTGGTGTTGCTGACCGACGGTGCCAACAACGAAGGTGTTATGGACCCCCTGCAGGCGGCTGCGCTGGCTAAAAAACTCGGTATCCGGATTTATACCATTGGTGTGGGAGCGGATGCCGTGCAGGTGAATACTGTGTTTGGCCGGCAGGTGGTCAACCCTTCACAGGGTCTGGATGAAACAAGTCTGCGTGACATTGCTGCCATGACCGGCGGTGAATATTTCCGGGCGACCGATGAACAGGGGCTGGCCAGCATTTACCGGGCCATTGACCGGCTGGAGCCAGTCAGCGGTGAGCCGGTATATGTACGGCCGGAAGTCGCCCTGTATTTCTGGCCGGCGGGGATCGCGCTGGGGCTGACGGCACTCTTGGCTGTACTCAGCCTGTTAGTCGGCGGTGTGCTGAGTGTAAACCGGGTTAACCGTGCGGAGGTTCAGTGATGAACGGTATGTTTGAACAGTTTCATTTTCTGCGTCCGGAATGGCTCTGGGTGCTGCTGCCTGCAGCGGTGTTGTTGGTGCTGCTGGCTCGCCGGGGGGCTGCGCAGGGGCAGGATAACTGGCGGCGTTACATTGATGCGCATCTGTTAGCGCATCTTTCATTAGCGGGCAGTGCCCCGGTTAAGCGGCGTAAGTCCTGGAGCGTGGTGGCGCTGGTGCTGGCGCTGCTGATTACCGGTCTGGCGGGGCCAAGCTGGAAAAAAGCTGACACGCCATTATTTAACGGTGGTGAGCCGGTGGTGGCGGTTCTGAGTCTGGCGCAGTCTATGAACGGGACGGATATTGCCCCCAGCCGGCTTAAACGGGCCATTCATAAACTGCGGGATTTACTGGCTGAAACCCGGGGCAATGACCGGGCGCTGGTGATCTATTCCGATATTCCCTTTGTTGCGGCCCCGCTGACCAGAGATGCGCAGGTGATTGAACAGATGTTGCCGGAACTGTCTACCGGGCTGATGCCGGTACTGGGAGACCGGCCTGATCTGGCGATTAATGAAGCGTCACAGTTGTTGCAGCGTACCGGCGCACGGTCGGGCAGGATCATTCTGCTGACGGACAGTCTGGGCGACCGTCCGCAGGCCAGTTTAGAGGCGGCGCAGGCGGCCCGTGAACAGGGCTATGAGGTATCTGTGCTGGCAGTGGGCACCGCAGAAGGTGCGACACTGCAAACCGCTTCCGGACAGGTCATCAGTGATGCCGACGGTTCGGCATATGTTTCGCGGCTCCCCCTGGACGGGCTGGCGCAACTGGCCCGTCAGGGGGGCGGAGCAATGGCGCTGATCACGCCGGGCGGTGAAGATCTGGCACAACTGTTACCACAGGATGCCGGGGCTGTATCAGCCGGTGACAGCAGTGATATCCGTTCTGACCGCTGGGTGGACAGCGGTTACTGGCTGTTACTGCTGCCGGTGCTGGCTGCGCCGCTGCTGTTTCGCCGCGGCCTGGTCTTCGGTCTGCTATGCATGCTGGGGGTGGCCGGGTTTCAGCCGGATACGGCTATGGCTTCAGAAAAGGCTGGTGGAAAGGGGGCCGTGTCACCGGCTCCTGAACCACCGTCTGTCTGGACGGGACTCTGGCAAACGCCGGATCAGCAGGGCAGTGAAGCCTTTGCTGCCGATGATTTCAGCACCGCAGCACAGACGTTCGAATCACCGGACTGGCAGGCAACTGCCCTGTACCGCGCCGGCGATTATCAGGCGGCCGCAAAAGAATATGCCGCCCTGCCATCCGGAGATAAAGACTACAACCTGGGCAATTCGCTGGCCCACAGCGGTGACTTTCAGGGCGCGCTGGATGCCTATGACCGTTTCTTAGCAGGCAATCCTGAGCATGAGAATGGGCTGTATAACCGTGAGCTGGTGGCGAAATTGCTTGAGCAACAGCAACAGCAACAGCAACAGCAACAGCAACAGCAACAGCAACAGCAACAGCAACAGCAACAGCAACAGCAACAGCGACAGCGACAGCAACAGCAACAGGATCGGGATCAGGGTCAGGAGCAGTCCGGCTCAGGTTCTCAGGATTGGCAACAGGAGCAGCAGTCCGGCTCAGGTTCTGAGGAGCAGCAGGAGTCGCAGGATCAGCAGTCCGGTTCAGGTTCTCAGGAACAGCAGGATCAGCAGGATCAGCAGTCTGGCTCAGATTCTCAGGATCAGCAACAGGAGCAGCAATCCGGTTTAGGTTCTCAGGAACAGCAGGATCAGCAGTCCGGTTCAGGTGCTAAGGATCAGCAACAGGATCAGCAATCCGGTTCAGGTTCTCAGGAACAGCAGGATCAGCAGGGGCAGCAGTCCGGCTCAGGTGCTCAGGATCAGCAATCCAGTTCAGAGGCGCAGGCCGGAAATGCCGCAGAGAAAGAAGACCCGGGCTTGCTGTCCCAACTGATTTCTGACGCCCTGCTGGGCAACGGAGAGCCGGCAGAAGATCCGCAACAGAACGCTGAAAAGGCTGGATCAGGGGCGGTGGCACCTCTGGATCAGGCGTCTGAGCAACAGTTACGGCGGGTGCCGGATGATCCTACAGGTCTGTTGCGCGCCCGTATTCGCCAACATTATGCCCGGCTCCGGGCGGCGCAGTAAAAGAGGTTAAAGATGAAGTCATTCCGTTTTAAAACACTCACTCTGGCTGCGGCGGTGACCGCAGCCGCTATGTCGCCGGCGTTGCTGGCGGCCGGTCTGGATGCCCGGCTGAATGCACAGAAGGTTGCCGTGGGTGATAGCTTTCAGCTGATTCTGAGCACCCGTGACCCGCAGGCATCTGCGCCGGATCTGACGCCACTGGCAAAGGATTTTGCTGTGCAGGGAACGTCCCAGTCCATGCAGACCAGTATCATTAATGGCCGAAAAAGCGCTCAGCAAAGCTGGATTATTACGCTGGCAGCAAAGCATACCGGGGAGCTGACAATCCCGGCAATTTTTGCCGGTGCGGTCAGCAGTGATACTGCATCAGTGCAGGTGGTGGACATCAGCGAGATGCCTAAAGCGGTTGGTGCTGACGGCATCAGTGTCACGGTCAGCCTGGCGGATCAGTCACCGCATTATATTTATCAGGAAATTCCTGTAACAGTGAGGATGGAGGTACGTCAGCCCATACAGCAGGCGACACTAATTGCGCCACAGAGTCCGGATTTTGAGCTGACTCAGAACGGTGAAGACCGGCTGGTTCAGGGGCAGGGCGTGAACATCATTGAGCGGGATTATCTGTTACGGCCACACACCAGCGGTGAACTGACGTTGGGGCCGTTTGTACTGCAGGGGGAAGTGGCGGATGCCCGGCAGACAAGATCGCCGTTTTCAGGCTTCCCGTTTGACCGCAGCGCCATGCTTCAGCAGTTTGGCTTTGGTGGCATGTTCAGCCAGGGGAAACCGTTTAAGGTGCGTTCCGATGCGACCGGCCTGCAGATTGCCGGTAATCCGGACGCGGCTGCAGGCAGTTGGTTCCTGCCGGCCCGGGCTGTGCAGATAGAGGCCAGCTGGGAGTCTCAGAACCCGGTGTTCAGGGTAGGAGAGGCGGTAAGCCGCAAGATCAGCCTGTTGGCGTTAGGTGCCCGGCCGGAACAATTGCCGGATCTGCACATAACCGGTACTGAAGATGTGAAGCTGTATGTGGATGACAGCCGTGTTCATCAGGTGCAGAGCGCCGAAGGCACCGTTGCCCGGCGGGATACGCTGATTTCTGTGGTGCCTACTGTGCCCGGTGAAGTGACTCTGCCAGAAGTGCGGGTAAGCTGGTTGGATACCGGTAGCAGTGAGCAGAAAGAGGCTGTTTTACCGGCGCAGACCATTACCGTGGAAGGGATTGCCAGTCAGGCACAGCCTGCTCAGGTGACTGCATTACCGGCGCAGCCTGAGGCAACCGGGACCGGGGCTGCTGAGCCGGCATCTGCGGCTTCGGATGTGTTTGCTCTCCTTAAAGATAAGCGCTACGAAGCGGCTGCTTTAGCGGTTCTGCTGTTACTGACGCTGCTCATTATCAGGCAGCGCAAAGGTTCAGCCCGCCGGCAGCCTTTGGCTGATATGTCTGCCCGGGGGCAGGGGGGAAATGCCGTAAAGACCGCAGCATCTTCACCGGGGGCGGATAAAGAAACCGTACAGCTTGAAGTATTGCGCGAGGCGATCCGGGCAGGGGATAACCGTCAGATATACCTTGCCCTGCTAAGCTGGATGCGTTGGCGGCAACGGCCGCAAATGAATGCCGAACTCAACCGGGAAATAACAGCACTGGAGGCTGTGGTGTTCGGCTCTGAAGGCAGTGCCACTGTCACCTATGACAGCAGTGGTCTGACCAGGATTCTGGATACGGTCGGTACGCCGGCTAAGCGCAGCAGTGAAAAATTACCACCGCTGTATCCGGAGCAAGTCAGGCATTCTACCTGATATAAAGAGTGATGTAGCCGTTTCATAGGATTGGCAATCTTCTTCGCTTTTGTGAGAGTAAGGGGTATCTTGACTGGGCTATAAAGGAACAGTTCGATATTCAAAATCCGCAAAATCATAATAAGAAGATTGCCATGAAAATTGCCCGTATTGATGTGTTTCAGCAGGATTTACCCTACTCGGGCGGCGTATACCGGTTATCCGGCGGCCGCGAGTACCACAGTTTCGATGCTACCTTTGTCAGAATTACCACGGATACCGGCCTGGAAGGCTGGGGGGAAAGCACCCCGTTTGGCGCAACCTACATTGCCGCCCATGCACTGGGGGTGCGGGCCGGCATCGCTGAAATAGCCCCGCAACTGATCGGGCTTGATCCCCGTCATGTTGACCGGATGAATGATGCGATGGATGGCGCACTGGTTGGCCACAATCATGCCAAAACCGCGATAGATGTCGCTTGCTGGGATATCTTCGGTAAAGCAACCGGGATGCCTGTCTGTGATTTATTAGGCGGGCGTACCCGGGCAGCCATGCCAATTATCTCGTCGATTTATGCCGGTGATCCGGACGATATGCGTCGCCGCATTGCTGAACACCGGGCGCAGGGCTACCGCAGCCATTCAATTAAGGTTGGTGCGGCGGAGGCAGAAGGTGGGCCGGCGCTGGATGCTGAACGGATTACCGCTTCGCTGGCGGATCGGCAGCCTGGTGAATATTTTCTGGTGGATGCTAACGGCGGTATGTCCGTGGAACATGCGTTGCGCATGATCCGTCTGTTGCCGGCCGGGCTGGACATCGTGCTGGAGGCTCCTTGCGCAACAGTTCGGGAATGCCAGTCCCTGCGTGCCCGCTGCGATGTCCCCATTATCTGGGATGAGCTGGCGCTGGATGAAGCGGCTATAACGCAGATCGTTGCCAATGATCTGGCGGACGGCATTGGCCTGAAAATTTCCAAGAATGGCGGACTGACCCGTGGCCGCCGGCAGCGGGATATCTGTACCGCTGCAGGGCTGACCCTGAGCGTACAGGAAACCACCGGTTCTGATATTGCATTTGCCGCCATCGTCCATTTAGGCCAGACAGTCAGGCCGGAACTGTTACGTTCCGTACTTGAGTGCCGGGACATGGTGAGCCTGACAACCGCCGACGGTAATTTCAGGGTGGAGAACGGTCTGGTTATGGCACCGGACGAGCCTGGTCTGGGCATTACTCCAAGGCTGGATGTGCTGGGTGAACCTGTGGCCAGTTACGGCTGAGTATAAGAAGAGGGAATAGAGAAGCCGGACAGCCCTGGCTGTCCGGCGGACAAGGCGGTACTTAAACGAATTCCGGCTCGTGCCAGTTAATGCATTTCAGGAACTTGTGCGCCGGGTAGAACTTGCCGTCTTTACCGGTCTGGTCTTGCGCTGATTTAATAAAGGCTTCCGGCAGTTCGCCACCGCTGTATACCTGCAGGCCAACTTCTTCGCTGTAATACGCCAGGGTCTGTTCAACTTCTTCTTGTGTCTTACACAGCTTGGACAGGTTGCTTGCCTGTACGGTTGCCATGTCCTGATCGGCATCAATCCCCAGAACATGGGCCATGCCATATGTGGTGACCAGTACGTCGGCAATGGCATCACGGACTTCGCTGATATCCTGATTCTCTATACCTTCTACCAGCTCAGCCAGCTCTTCTTTTATCAGGTGTAACTGCTTGGCCGCTTTTTGCCAGTCAGGATTGGTTTTATCACCCTGAACGTTGCCAAAAACTGAGTTAAGAAAGGATACATCGCTGAAATTACTCATAGAGATTCGCCTGAAATAAATAATCTGATTGCTGCCTGACGGTGCTTACTGTAAAAAATGGAAGTAAGTCTGTCGGCAATTGGGTGAAAGCATACACCGGGCCGGCATAAATTCAGCGCAATATGATGGCGTTATTGGCGGTTCAGTGCAACCGCTTTGCAGGAGGCAGCAATGCGATTCAGAGTATTTGGGAATGCCGCCGGTCAGGGAAATCTGATGGCGATGACTGACGTGCCTGAAAATGAGGAAAACAGCGGGGTTCCGGTCCAGGTGCTGGCTGAAAACTCTGCAATAGCGGCGCGGCGTCTGCGGTTTTTTTATCCCGGTTCGAAGGAAGCGCCCCTGTGTGGTCATGCGTTATTGGGGGCTGTCCGGGCGTTGCAGATGACCGCCGGGCAGGTAGAAACCGCCGCGGGGGTGATGCAGGTACGCTGTGACGGAGAGCTTGCAGAAGTGAATTTGGGCGCACGGGAGTCCCCGGCTATCGATCTGGAAGGCTTTTCAGCCTGCTGGCTGGGGCTGATGCCGGGCAATATTCATCTTGAAGGGGTGCACAGTGCGGGTAAGGCCAAGCTGTGTATCTGGGTGGATTCACTGCAGGCACTCAATGCTGCTGAGTTTAATTTGCCGGCGCTGGCGGACTGGAATCAGGGGCGGGATTTCAGTGGTTATGTGCTGTACACCGAGCATGAAGGACAGCTGTATGCCCGGGCGACGAATCCGTTATTTAACATGCCGGAAGATCCTGCCTGCGGTGTGTGCTGTTCAGCGTTGCCACTGACCATCAGTGAGGCCGGCTGCAGCGTTATGATGGGGTTTCCGGATTATCCGAACCGTATTCACCTGCGTTGTGAGGCGGGCAATATCTGGGCCGGTGGCCGGGTAACCCCGGCCTGATCGTTAGAGGGCCGGCTCTGTATAAAAGCATTTTTTATTACGGGTGGTGTTGCAATACTGACTTCGGTTGTCCGGAGTATCTGAAGGGGCTGGCAGAATATTTCCCGAAACAGAAGATATAGATGTCCTGAAGGGAGCCTGTTACTTAGAACAGATGCCGCAGTGACATCAAAAGGAAAACGCATGTCCAGAGCAGCAGCATCAGCCAGCTCCAGTTTTTAAGCCTTCTTTGCAACATTTCCAGTTCACTGATCTGAAAATCTTTCTCAATTCCTGCAATTATTTTATGAAAATTACCTCCTATGGCCAGTGCGCCGATAAAGGCCATCACGACAGTGATCAGGAGGCCCGCATAAATGGCCCAGGGTACATTGCCAAAACCCAGTAGGAATATAAGTGCACCGCCACTTAAAATACTTCCCATGCCACTGATGGTTCCCAGCCGTCCCGCCTGTTTTTCCAGCTCAACGCTGTGTGCTTTATCTTTTTGCCGGTTCCCGGTGAACCTGTGTGACGTACCGATTTCTTTGATGATTGCCGCTAGCCAGAATGCCATGAACAGCACGTGTAATGTTTTTAACAGGAGGTAAATCATAAGGGGCCTTTTCGGTTTGATCTCTGACAAACGAAGATCCGTCAGTGCTGAACAGATCGGTAGAATTTTATGTAACCATATAGTTACTAATTGAATGGTAACTATATGGTTACTACTTGGCAAGGCCGGTCGCATATGATTAACTGTAGATGCTTGTCCGACATTTAAAGAACTTACATATAA
This sequence comes from Aliamphritea hakodatensis, assembly GCF_024347195.1. Lineage (NCBI taxonomy): Bacteria > Pseudomonadati > Pseudomonadota > Gammaproteobacteria > Oceanospirillales > Oceanospirillaceae > Aliamphritea > Aliamphritea hakodatensis. The sequence goes on along the minus strand of NZ_AP025281.1, from coordinate 3,118,433 downwards.
TCCAGAATAAATCCCGGTATTTCAGATGGTTAAATCAGTCAGAAACCCACATGAAACAAAGAAAAAAATACTGGAAGCCGCGCTGGAAGAGTTTTCTGAATACGGTTTTTATGGTGCAAGAGTAGACCGTATTGTTCAGTCTGCCGGTGTTAATAAGCGGATGGTTTATCATTACTTTCATGATAAGACCGGCTTATTTGAAGCCTTGATTAACGCTGAAATCGTGAAAATGAGCGAAGTTGCGCAACACGGACCGGTTGATTCCCTGGTCGAACTTTCACGGTACTGGTTGAAAAATGCCGGGGTCACCAAAGACTATTATCGCCTTTTAATGGCATCTGAAGCTGTGTCCGGTGACGATATCATGCTGAAAGATGAACATGACGCCAGTTACCGTTATTCAAAAAATATTTACTCAGATTTACTGCAAGATAAAGACGTTGATCCTGCTTACTTCCTGTTAGCGATGGTGAGTATCACGTCTTTTCCAATTATGATGCCCGGGCTTGCTAAGCTGATTACCGGCGACTCTGTTGAAACCACTGAGTTCGGGACTGCATATGAAAAAGCCCTGCTGACCCTTCTGGAAGAAAAGTACCGGTAACCGGCGGGTTGTTGTGCCGGGTAGTGACTACGAATTACCTGCAAGAGCGGTTGCGCCTGATCACTCAGAATAACCCAATTTTCGCAGGTATATCCTCTTAGGTAAGCAGGCTTATTATGTGGTCTGCAAATGCGATGGGCTGTCCATAGTAAGGCTGATGATTGATGACGCCGACACAGTTATTAGAATCAGGGCCGGCAGGGGGGGCAGATGCGGGCGCCGTTTTCTCAAGTACAAAGCCGGGATAGCCGTGCAGGTTAAAACGCTGCATCTGTGAGCGGCAGTCGTTAAACCGTTCTAGGATGCGGGGCGTTATGACGGACATGCTGTGCAGAAAATCCTGAGGGGCATTCAGTACTTCAGAGGCCCGTTGTACCAGCACCTCTTCGGCGGTGATATCTAGCCCGTCGATGTAATGCGCCTTTTGCAGGCTATGCAGCATCTCGGTGCCTTTTCCTGCTAATGCTTCAGCTGCCAGCACAGCAGCGGAAGGGGGCGTGGAATCCAGAATCCGGGAGGTATCAAACAGTAACTCCTGTTGATAGGCCTGACCGAATGTCTGACCGGTCAGGTCAGCAATGCGGGCATCGTGGTGGCTGGCCATCGCCCGGAACCGGTCTGAAACCGGCAGGCAGTTTGGCTGGCTGAACAGGCCGCCCGGGTGCAGATGAATATTCAGCTGTATATCCTGTCCGGCCAGTTCAGGGGCCAGGCGTTTTGCCTGATTCAGCAGGGGGGCGGCGCCGTAGCACCAGCCACATAAAGGGTCGAAGTAATAGTGCAGGGTATAGTTTCGGGACACGGTATTGTCGTCAGTTTCTGAGTACAGAGGGGTACTCTAAAACTGACGGCGCGGGGAATATAGTCGCCTGCCAGCAACAGATTGTTGCATGATCCGGCAGAATGAAGCCGCTGGAAGGTTAATTGTCCGGAGTGACATAGTCGTTAATCAGGGCGTCATAGTGTGACTGGCGTGAATATTCACTGATCAGTGCTTTCGCGGAGGCATCGGTATGGCGTAATTCAGCCGTTGGATGGTGTCGGAGATGTAACGCCTGTAATGACCGGTAGGTAGCCTGAACGGCGGCCTCGTACGCCAGATGCCCCTGCAGGCGGATTCTGACCTTGTTATCAGTCAGCATCTGCTGGTTGCCTAAATCAACCTCACCGTAGGTAATCAGCATCAGTGGCAGATGGGTGCTGGTGGCGATCTGACCTAAAACGTCTTTGTCGGTGAGCCCGAAGATACACAGGCCGTCGATGCCGGTCGCACTGTAGGCTTTTACTCTTTCCAGTATTGCATCCACCGGCTGGCCCGGCAGTGCATGGGTGCGGGCAAAGATTGCAAATTCAGGGTCCCGACGTGTTTGCAGGGCTGCTTTCAGTTTACTGCAGGCTTCATCAACCGGGATCAGTTGCTGTGCAGAACCCTTATAGGCGCGGGGTAAAACAGTATCTTCCAGTGTCACCAGTGAGGCGCAGGCATATTCCAGCGCTTCGACGGTTCTGACAACGTTAAGGGCGTTTCCGTAGCCGTTATCACCGTCCACAATGACCGGCAGAGCAGATGCCCGGCATACCCTGCGGGCCTGTTCAACCAGCTCACTGAGTGTCAGCTGACAGATGTCCGGTACGCCAAGGGTCATCAGGGATGTGACAGAGCCTCCCAGAATACCGGTCTGAAAGCCAATATCCTCTGCCATCCGTGCGGACATGGGATCAAACACAGAGGCGCAGGGAATACATTGGTTGTCGTCAAGCAGGGCGCGCATGCGCCTTCGGGCGGTTTTTTTCATGCTGTGTGCTCCTAAATTCAGTGCAGGAAAAAAACACCCCTCCGGCGAAGGAAGGGGTGTTTGGCTGCCTGTTCAGGCAGCCGGGGCATCGCTGCATGTACCGGCGGACAGGGAGTAACTCCTGACTGCTTATGGACGTCAGCTGTAGCAGGAGAGGCCGGCAGGTTCAGCGATATACCGGAAGCAGACGCCGTGATGTCTGCTTACAGTTCGGTCCAGTCGGCTTTGTTCTGAGCAATGGCCAGTTCAGCGGCCGCCGAGGCGACTGCCAGATCCTGCAGGCCTACACCGGTGCCATCAAACAGGGTGATTTCATCATCAGAACGGCGGCCCGGGTGGCTGGCGTTGATGACTTCACCGATGGGGGTAATATCACTGGGGCTCAGGCTGCCATTGCCAACGGCATGCTGTGCTTCACCTATGGTCACCGACTGTTCGGTCTCGTCGGTAAATACGGTAGCGGCGACCAGCAGTTGCGGATCAACTTCCTGTTTACCTTTGGTGTCGGTGCCCATGCAGGCGATGTGGGTGCCGGGTTTGATCCAGTCTTTCTTCAGCAGTGGTTCAAAGGCCGAGGTGATGGTGATAATCACGTCAGCCTGAGCCCCCAGTGTTTCGCGGCTGACCGCTTCGAATGGTAAGCCCAGTTCCTCGCAGACCGCCTGCAGCCTTGGCAGGTATTCCGGGTGCGGGTTCCAGGCAACCACTTTTTCAAAGTTGCGTTGCTCCACGGCAGCCCGCAGCTGGAATGTTGACTGGTGGCCTGCGCCGACCATTCCGAGCACTTTGGCATCTTTACGGGCCAGGTGGGCAATCGATACCGCGGAAGATGCCGCCGTACGGACAGCGGTCAGGTAATTACCGCCGACCAGCGCTTTCAGCTTGCCGGTGTCCGGATCGAACAGGATCACCGTGGACTGGTGGTTGGTCAGGCCGTTGGCAGCATTGCCTGGCCAGTAGCCCCCGGATTTCACCCCCAGTACCTGACCGGCCCGGTCGAAACCGGATTTAAATCCGTACAGGGCATCGGCATGGCCAATGGCTTCACGGACAACCGGAAAGTTACAGGCGTCATTTTTGGCCATGGCAGCAAAGATATTTTCAACGGCGGTGAATGCTTCCGGGCGGCCAACGATGGCTTCGCAGACAGCTTCGGAAACAATGGCAACGCCTTTATTCTGAGTAGTCATTCAGTGACTCCTTTCAGGTGTTGTGTGCCGGTTGCCCGGCACAGCAGATCAGGATGTTAATGGTGGTGCTCAGTAAGCCTTGCCGCGGGCAGATACCGGCCACAGGGTTTCAACCTTGCCGCCGCGTACGCCGACGTACCAGTCGTGAACGTTACAGGTCGGGTCACAGTGGCCGGGTACCAGTTTCAGTTTCTGGTTTACTTTCAGTGCGCCGTCCGGGTCGGCAATCACGCCGTGTTCATCGGAACACTTGATGTATTCAACATCGTCGCGGCCGAAGATATACGGCAGGCCGCTGTCCACTGACTGGGCTTTCAGCCCGGCATCACAGATGGCTTTATCGGCTTTGGCGTGGCTCATGACCGACGTCAGGATGAACAGTGAGTTTTCGAATTCTGAGATACGTTCGCCGTTTTCGTCATGAATGGTCTGGTAATCCGCATCCATGAAGGCGTATGAACCACACTGCAGTTCATTGAATACACCGGAATTGCCTTCGAAGTAGTAAGAGCCGGTGCCGCCACCGCCGACGATGTCGCACTCCAGCCCTTCTGATTTCAGCAATTCGATGGACCGGGCCACCATTTCGACTGCGATATCAATCTTTTCTTTACGTTCGCTGTAGTTTTGCAGGTGTTGCATAGCGCCCTGATAGGCTTGAATACCGGCAAACTTCAGACCCGGTGCAGCAGCAATGGCTTTGGCCAGTTCAACTACCGGTTCACCGGCGGCCACACCGCAGCGGCCGGCACCGCAGTCGATCTCTACCAGGCATTCAATTTCAGTGCCGTGGGTCTGGGTCGCTGCTGACAGTTCGGCGACGTTATCGATGTCATCGACGCAGCAGATCGTCCGTGCACCCAGTTTCGGCAGTTGTACCATACGGTCGATTTTTGCCGGGTCACGTACCTGATTGGAAACCAGTACGTCACGGATACCGCCACGGGCAAATACTTCTGCTTCTGATACTTTCTGGCAGCAAACACCGCAGCTGTCCCCCAGGCGTTCCTGTAACAGGGCGATATCGACGGACTTGTGCATCTTGCCGTGCACCCGGTGGCGAACACCCATTTCACGGGCGTAGCGACCCATGGTACGGATGTTGTTTTCCAGGGCATCCAGATCAACCACCAGGCAGGGGGTCTGGATATCTGCTTCGTTCATGCCGATTGCCGCCGGGATGTCATAACCTACTTCCGGGGTGGCCGGTACATTGTTTTGTGCTGTCATGGGATTCTCCAAATGAATTTTCCTTACCCGGCAGTACTCTCAGCAAGTGAGAGGCGTGCTGTTGTGCAGAGACTGACCGGGGGCAGATAGTTGTTCGGTTAACGGGATGTTTACAGCCAGGGCAGTTTGTCGAGATCGACATTGCCGCCGGTGATAATCACGCCGACGCGTTTGCCCCGGAATACATCCGGATTCTTCAGGATGGTTGCCAGCGGCACTGCGCTGCTGGGTTCCATCACGATTTTCATGCGCTTCCAGATGAGCTTCATGGCCTCCACAATCTCGGTTTCTGTGGCCGTCAGAATGTCTGTGACGTGGTTGCTGACGAAGTGCCAGGTGAGATCTTTCAGCGGTACTTTTAAACCGTCGGCAATGGTCTGTGGGGCATCGTCAGCAATGATGTGACCGGCCCGGAAAGAGCGGGCAGCGTCATCGGCATTCAGCGGTTCTGCCGCATAGATTTTTATGTCAGGGGCGATGCTGGACAGGGTCAGACAGGTACCGGAGATCATCCCGCCACCGCCTATCGGTGCGATAACCGTATCCAGATCATCTACCTGATCCAGTAACTCCCGGGAGCAGGTTGCCTGGCCGGCGATGACCCGCGGATCGTTATACGGGTGAATGAAGTCCGCTCCGGACTGAGCAACCATGTCGGCAAATACCGCTTCCCGTGAACTGGTTGAAGGCTCGCATTCGACGATCTTCCCGCCGTAGCCGATAACCGCATCTTTCTTTGCCTGCGGTGCGGTCCGCGGCATCACCACTGAAACAGGGATGCCGCGCTGGCCAGCAGCGTAAGAAAGCGACAGGGCGTGGTTACCGGAAGAGTGGGTGGCCACACCAACTGCCGCCTGTTCTTCGCTGAGACCAAACACAGCATTACAGGCACCGCGCACTTTGAACGCACCGGCTTTCTGAAAGTTTTCGCACTTAAAGAACAGCTCTGCGCCGGTCAGCTCATTGATGAAACGCGAGGTCAGGACTGGCGTTTCATGGATGTAGGGTCTGATACGCTCGTGGGCGATCTTCACATCATCCCAGGTCGGTATGATCATTGTTTGTTCAGACATGATGTACCTCTTATCTGCAGTTTGAAGACGCCTTACGCGGCGGTCTGGCGGAAATACTCCTGGGCGGCACGTACACCGCTGCCCAGTTCTATCGGGTAATCCAGGTCGGCCATCGCCATTTCAATGGTGGCAAGTCCGGACAACACCATGACGTCGGTCAGTGATCCAAGGTGGCCGATACGGAATGCCTTGCCGTTCATTTCGCCCAGGCCGATGCCGAAAGAAACGCCGTATTTGCTGAAGGCGTGTTCCGTTAAGCGGTTACTGTCAAAGCCTTCCGGTACGTAAATGGCGCTGACCGTGTTGGAATAAAGCGCCGGTGAGTTGGCGCATAATTTCAGTCCCCAGGCTGATACTGCTTTGCGGACACCTTCAGCCAGGCGGTGATGGCGGGCGTAAACCTGTTCCAGACCTTCTTCAAACAGCATGCTGAGGCTTTCTTTCAGGCCGTAAATCAATTGCAGGGGCGGTGTGTAAGGGAAGCCGCCGGTGGCGTTGGCAGCCAGCATGTCGCGAAAGTCAAAAAAGGTCCGTGGCAGGGTGGCGGTTTCCATGGCGGCCAGCGCTTTCTGGCTTACTCCCAGAATGGCCATGCCGGTTGCCAGCATGAAACCTTTCTGCGAGCCGGATACGGCGATGTCTACACCCCAGGCATCCATTTCGAAAGGGACTGAAGCCAGTGAGCTGACACAGTCAACAAACATCATGGCCGGGTGACCGGCGCTGTCCATTGCCCGGCGAACTGCGGCGATATCACTGAGGACACCGGTTGCTGTTTCGTTATGGGTTACGAGGACTGCTTTGATCGCTTGCTGGCTGTCGCCCCGGAGCACTTCTTCGAACTGGTCTGCCGGAGCACCGCTGCCCCAGCTGCATTCGATGATCTGTACATCCAGACCGTGCCGTTCGCAAAGGTCGATCCAGCGGTGCGAAAACATGCCGTAGCGGGCAATCAGGACTTTGTCACCCGGGGACAGGGTGTTGCAGATAGCCGCTTCCCAGCCACCCGTACCGCTCGCCGGGAAGGTGATAATTTCACCGCTGTCGGTACCAAACACTTTTTTGCAGTCGCGCAGGACGGGGGCAAAGGTTTCTACAAAATCAGGGGCGCGGTGATCGCGGCTCTGAATGTGCATTGCGTTGCGTAACCGGTCCGGGATGTTGGTCGGGCCGGGAATAAAAACGGGATTCTGATCTGCCATGATTGCTCTGCCTAAAGTTGATAGTTGGACCCTCGGCCTGATAACGGCTGCGGTGGTCAGTTACTATTTAACTTATGGGTCAGGTTTTTATATCGCAATACGCAAGATTGTCATAATGTGAAAATTATTGATTTTTTGGAGTTTTGTTGTTTATATTGTTGTTTTTAAACAATTTTATATTTTAAGTCCAGCTTTCATAATGCGAAAATGGAAAGTTGTGTGTTGTATAGTGAAAATATCTGCTGCATTATGAAATGGTTTCCCATTGCAATTACGTTTCAGACCTTCGGAGAGCAGGCAGATGTCTCAGGAAAAAAATAAAGAGAAGCCGGAAGCGCGCATTCAGGTGATTGACCGTGCAGCAACCTTACTGGATTCAATTTCACGTTATTCAAAACCGGTGAAGCTGAAGGTGTTAAGTGCTGATACCGGGCTGCATCCTTCAACTGCGCACCGCATTTTGCATTCGCTGATCGATAACCGTTTTGTAGAACGTAATGGCAGTGGAGAGTACCGTCTGGGGCAGCGTTTGCTACAGCTGAGCAACCGCCTGCATACGGACATTGATCTACGTGCAGTGGCATTACCTTTTATGGAAAAGTTGCGGGATAAGACCGGTGAAACGGTCAATCTGACGATCCGTGAAGGGGATGTGGTGATTTATTTTGAAAAGGTCACCCCAAACCGGATGATGCATGTTCAGCAGATTATTGGCAGCCGTGCGCCGCTGCATGTGACAGGAGTGGGTAAGCTGATGCTCGGCTCAGGCGGGGAAGAGGAAATTGCGAATTACGCTCAGCGGACCAATTTACCGGCTTATACCCGCAATACATACTCATCATTGCCGGCACTGACCGACGAGTGTCTGAAAAGTGTTGCTCAGGGTTATGCTTTAGATAATGAAGAGGCTGAAATTGATGTCGGTTGTATTGGCGTATTGTTATACGACCGGACCGGTAATATTACCGCGGGACTGTCCGTTTCAGCACCGATTGAGCGGCGCAAAAATGCCTGGATTGAAGATTTGCAAGCGGCTGGCAAGGCTATTTCTGCTCAACTTGGTTATGAAAACTGAGTCACGGGCTTCTTTTCTGAGGATTTGCTGCAACAATTAATTAACAGACTGTTGGAATCAACAGGTGTGTTACCTGCGATTGTCAGGTATATTTTGCGTATAGGGATTCGTTTGTTTTTTGCATGGCTAGCGTTTGAGTTTAAACGTTTCTGTGGGGACAGTCGGCGGCAACTGGCAGCGAATCCGTCATTTCAGGGCTCTTGCATTCCGGTGCAGCGAATACCGCTGCAGGTGCCTGTCTGACTGTTCTCCCGTGTGTGACATAAGTATTAGAATAATAAAGTGTTTCATCGGCTGAATATGCCCGATCAAAGCCTGGTAAATGGCTTGTTTCTGTATTAGTTGATGGCCATTTTCTGTTTTAAAGTCTGATTCGTTCAGCAGGTTGTTTAACAGGTTTTACCTGGTTCAGGATTTGAAGCATGACAAAACAAAAAGACCGGCAGATTTTTATTGACGGTACAAGACTGAAACGTCTCCGGCGGGAGCACGGCCTCAGTCAGGAGGCTTTGGCAGATGCCTGTGAGCGTCAGCATTTGCGTATCTCTATCGCAACAATTAAGCGTGCGGAAACTAATAAGCCGGTAACCCTGCGTACATTGCATAATCTGGCAGAGTATTTTTCAGTACCACACCTTGAATTGTCATTGCACAAAGAGCAGTACGATTTGGCGGAAGGACAGGCGCTTTTACAGAACCGCCTGAGTGTTGTTGCGGTTGTTAAGGTGACTGATGCTGAGCAAAATGCTGTCATACAGCAGCAACTGAATGATTTATCTCCGCTGTTTGTCAAACAGCACGGCGCTTATGTTATCGCGGCGTTCAGCCAGTATGTGGCTGTGCCGGGCTCAGGGAACAGTGGCCGGGCGCATATTCTGCTGCTGCTTGAACACATGCTGACGGAACGGCCTGCTTCACTGCTGTCACCGCACTTTTGTCTGATCTCACTGGAGCAGTTACACCATGACGGCAAGGCGTATACTCTGCCAAACAGTGATGTCAGCAGGTTACTTGACGATGCTATGTATGTCCCGGCCAACAAAATTGTGGTCGGTGATCAGCTGAAGTTTCTGTATGACCTGCAGTTTGATTTTTCTCCGCTGCAGCCGGATCAGTCTGGCTGGTGGGTTATCGAAGGTGCAACCAGCAGAGAAGAGCGGCAAGTTCCCCTCTATGGCCGTGAGAAAGAACTCAGCCGCTTACAGGGGCAGTTCGACGTCAGTCTGGGGGAGAGCAGGTTAACCCTTAACTGTCTGGCCGGCGACTCCGGTATGGGTAAGACCCGGATGCTGGAAGAAATGTCGGGCTATGCACAAGACCGGGGAATGCGGGTCATTCGCCTGGACGCCGAGCAGTATGAAACTGACTGGCGTCTGTCGCTGATCAATCGTCTTGAACAATGGCAACCAGAGGGGCTGAGTGAAGACAGTGATGTGTTGCTTGCCACCCTGGAGAATATGCCAGGCGGGCTGGCGTTACTGATCGATAATATCCACCTTTGTGTATCTGACACGTTAGAACAACTGGCTGAGTTAAGTGAGACCCTGAAGGGCTTCCCCGTGGCGGCGGTGATTACCAGTACTTTCCGTTATTCTGACCGGGTTATCCGTTTACTGAATCCGGATTCCTTTATCGCGTTATCCCGTTTAACCGTCGCCGAATGTGAAAAGCTGGCGGGGCACTTTAAACATCATTCCCGGGAATGGCTGCAGCAGAGCATTGCCCGTTCTAACGGGGTGCCATTTTATCTCAACTTATTGCTGGAACAGGTTGATCCTGACAGCCAGCAAATGCCTGAGTCTATCCAACTGGTGTTGGAAGAGCAGTTATTTGCCCTCAGTTCCGGTGAGTTACAGGCCATGCAGTACCTGGCGCTGGCCGGCGCTTCTTTACCGCTTGATGTGCTCTATGTGCTGGCGGGACAGTCTGATCTGAAAGCCCTGCGACAGTCACAACTGGTACGGACAACTTCAGACGGCCAGCTGGAAATTGCAAACCGGCTGATACGTGAGTTGGTGGTTGAAACCCTGAAGGATGAAGACCGTTCCGAACACCACGGGCAACTGGCCGATGAAGTTGAGAAGGCCATGATGGACGGTAAATTGTCTGAGCAGACACCGTCCCGTGACCGGCTACGCATGGAGTGGTTATACCGTCAGTTTAAACTGGCCGGTAATTATTTCCGGGCGGTGGTGTATCAGGCCCGTTATGCCAACCTGCTGATTGCTGCAGACAGTTACAGTGAAGCTGAAGCACAGTTGCTGGAAGCCCGTGATTTACTGGTTACAGCGGCATTGCCTGAACACTGTACCCGGGGGAAATATACGCCGGAACAGTGCGAAGACCTTAAGCTGGACCTGCTGTTCTATCTGGCGAACGTTTATAAAATGCGTTATGGCTGGTATTCCCCGGTGATCAGCGATGTGTATGCTGAAATCCTTGACCTGTGTGACCGGACCAAGAGTTATCACCGGAAAGTAAACGGATTATTCAGGGTCTGGACAATTGCGCTGATGCGGTTGGATATTCCTGAAGCCATTGGCTACGCTCAGGAGGCTTTGGCGTTATCTGAGCAACTGGAAGACAGCGCCTGTAAAATGCAGGCGCTGACGGCTCTTGGCAATACCTGCTTCTGGGCTGGCCGGGCTAAGGATGCTTTCCGGCACTCCAGCCTGGCATTAGAGCAGTATGAGCCGGATATTCTGGAGTCGGCACTGGAAATCGAAGGCCAGGATCCCCGCATGATAGCCTGGTGCTTTAAATGTCTGAGTGCTTTGCAGTTGCAGGATGAGCAGGCGGAGTCTTATCTGGAAGAAATGATCGCAACCAGCCGTGAAGTCGGACATATGTTCAGCCTTGCAATTGCTTTACAGGCCGGTGCCTGGTTCTGCTGGAAGCAGCGTAATGTAGAGAAAACCCTTGAGTATGCCGCTGAGCTTGAAGTGCTGACGGAAGAAAATGCCTTTCCGTTTTACCAGGGCATTGCCGCCTTATTTAAGGGCTGGGCCGAATATCAGCAAAATCCGGATGAGAAACATATTCTGACCATTTCAACGGCATTTCAGCGTTGGTTATCCAGCACCGGATTCCGTCTGACCCATTCGCTTTATGCTGCGCTGATCAGTGATGTACTGATCAGTCACGGGCAGCAACAGGAAGCAGTTAAGGTGCTGGAAGAAGCCATCGGGCTGGCCGAGCAGCAGGGGGCTAACTGTTATCTGCCGGAACTGTATTATCTGATGTCCCGTACGGTGGGCGATAATTCCTTTGTGGCTTCCGAATGGGTACAGAAAGCCCGTCTTCATTTTTCCTGCACTCCACTTCAGCACAGTTTATTTGGTTGATTCTCTGCCGCCGGTTATCCGTACCGGCGGCTCATTTCACGGCCTTTCATTGCCTTGTTTTACATCTAATAGTTAACAATTGTTTAATAATTGATCAATAATGGCGTTTAGTCTCTTTTTGCCCCTGCAACTGATACCAAGATGATACTTTTTAAAATTCAGGCTTTGTTAGACTTATTTGTACGGAGAGATCATTGCAGCAGTCAGAGAGGGAGCGTGTCAGGATGACATAACGCCAATGACAAGGAAGCTGGTCGAAGCGACAGGAATTACTGCAAAGGAACTGAAAAGTTCAGGGATGAGCGCTGCATCAGGATGTATGCATGAATGGATCTGGGGGACGGAGTTCACCCATTCATGGACGAGCAGGATAATTTGCCTCTGTTAGGATGAGGCGCTCATGGATTGATTCAGGGACGATAGGCTTTAAGGACAGAGTCACTTCACGGACGGGAGCTTCGTTATGGATGATTTTATACGGGGTGGTATGGGCGCATACCATCCCGTAAATCGCCTGATCAGATCAGCGCCTTCCTGCTTTTTGCGAACTTCACCATCGGGTGGCCGTTTGCACTCTATTTACGATAGTCAGATTTATGTCATTTGATACCAGGCTGACAGAAATACTCAGGATGTGAGTACAGCCAGTGCACAACAGGGAATCGTGATGTCTAGCTACAAAGTCAGTTTGCCCGCAGGCCCTATCTGGAACCAGGCGGATGCCGAAAAGAAAGCACCCATGATTGCGGCAGCGCATCAGGGCGTCTGGACCGGCGTCTGGAATACCGTAGTTGAAGGCAAGATGAGTGTGGTAGAGGTTGAGTTAAGCGGTAACCAGCAAGGCGAAAATGAGCTGGTAACAACTGTACCCGCCGGGCCACTCTGGAGCGATGACGAAGCACAGGAAATAGGACCTGTACTGGCCGCGTCATACGGCGCTGAATTCACCGGGCGCTGGGAGTCCGTTGTTCAGGGAGAGATGAGTATTATAGAGATCAGATATGTCTTCTGACATCTTCTGATGACAAGATCAGATAAAGAAACGGTTGCTGTTATGGCAGCCGTTTTTTTTTGTTCGCAGATAATTATACTTTAATGTAAATAATAATGATTATCAGGTGCTTTAGGTTCATGAGTGGCGTACCCTATGGCCAGATTATTTCATTCAGTTAAACAGGAGGTTGTTATGAAACTGAAAAATCTGCTGGGTGCTGCGCTGATGTGCCTGACAACAGGCGCATGGGCAGCGGAAATCATTGTTGAAATGAAAAATGCCGGTGCTGACGGTGCCATGGTCTTTGAGCCTGCGGTGGTGAAAGCGGAAGTGGGTGATACCGTGACGTTTGTGCCGACGGATATGGCTCATAACTCAGAGTTGGTGCCGGGGCTGGCACCGTCGGGAGCAGCAAGCTGGAAGGGCGGAATTGGTCAGGCAGTATCAGTCACGCTGGATAAAGAAGGGGTGTATGTTTATCAGTGTCTGCCGCACGTCATTATGGCGATGGTCGGTGTGATCGTGGCCGGAGAACCGGATAATCTGGATCAGGTTATCGCGGACTCTGCCGCTTTGAAGGGGCGTTTTGTCATGAATAAGGACCGTTTGGATACCTATTTGGAACAGGCAAAATAGTGCTGTTATCTACTTGCCGGAAAGCGGATGCGCTTTCCGGTTTTCACAGGTCGGTTTTCCGGTTGCTAACCAGTGGCTGCTGCTGTTGGCTGATCCGGTAAGTACCTCGGCCGGCAAGTTTAGCGTCATACATAGCCATATCGGCGGCCCGTATCATATCTTCAGGTTTATACAGGATTTCTGAAGACAGACAGATGCCAATACTGGCGTTGATACTAAGAATTTCCCCTTTGATATCAAATGGATGTGAAAGGGCATCAATAATACGGTGCGCCGTTTCCTGGCTCCTGCTGGCCTGGTTATCATCCTGTAACAGCACGATAAATTCATCACCCCCCACCCGGGCAACCAAATCTTCCCCACGGATAGTGTGGCGCATACGCTTACCTACCAGCGCCAGCAGTTCATCACCTACCTGATGGCCAAGGGTGTCGTTAACCACTTTGAAGTGATCCAGATCGACAAACAGCAGCGCATAACGCTGGGTGTGATGATTTTTCATGAGCCGGTCTATCTGCCGGTTGAGTAATACTCTGTTAGGCAGACCGGTGACACTGTCATGATTGACCTGGTGAATCAGTTTTTGCTGGGCATTCAGGCGTTCCAGTACGCTGCCAATGATGCCACTCAGCGTACCCAGGATGTCCAGGAGCCGGTGTGAGTTTGAATCCGGTACTGAGGCAGCGGCATTGAGCACTGCGATGATACGGTTTTCACAGCGGACAGGAATACTCCAGGCGCAGTTCATTCCCCGTTCACTCAGACACTGATGTTCAGGGTAGGGGGAGTCGGCAAGCTGAGAGAAATACATGGGTTTCTGGGAATTCATCACCTGCTGCAGCGCCGTTCCCTGAGCAGGCATACTCAGGCAATTCATAACTTCATTCCCTGCCAGAACGGTTATCTCAAAGATATCCTGCTCCGGACAATACGCAGCATAGCTGATGCGCTGTGAAGGCATCATAACCTGCAGCGTACGGGTGGTGATTTCCAGTGTTTCAGTGACCGATGTTACTGTTGACAGTTGCTGGGCCAGCCGGCTGAGATTCTCTAACTGGGTGGCATAAAACCGGTAATGGCTGACGGCTTTCTGACGGTCTTCGAGTAATCGCTGACGTTCAATGTTGGCAGAAACCAGCTGAGCAATCAGTTCAAGTAACTGTAATGAAACCCGGTTAAATCCTGTGTGGCTGCGGTGGCCTGAATTGATAGCGCCAATGGCGTTATCATGAATAATCAGGGGGGCATTGATGATGCTGCGCAGGCCGTCCTTATAGAGGATCTGTCCGTCAGTTTCTGTTGTGGTTGCGTGTAGCTGATGGATTTGCCCCTTGCACAGTTTAAATGCCCGGCCGGTAAAGGTGTTTTCCACGGTCAGTGATTTCCCCATCGGCAGCGTGCCGTGCTGACCATGCAGTGTGAAGATGTCCAGTTGATGGGTCTCAGGGTTATGTAATGTGACACTGGCACGGTCATTGGGAATCAGGGCTTTCAGGCTGTTGGCAAGGATGGAATAAATCTGTTGCTCTGAAGGGGCGGTAATAATTGCGCTGATAAAACGGGCCAGAGCTATGCTTACCTCAGAGGATAAGGCGAAGGGTTGTTCCGAAATTGCAGCCTGCTGATCCGACACAGTTGACATAGTAATTCAGAGTTGCCGATGGCGATAATTGCAATTCAGTATAGCCCCGGAACCGGTAAATGTCGTATTTGTCTGAAAAGTCCGGTGTATTTAATTGATATGTGCGTTTGAATTAAGTTATTGAATTTTAGATAATTTTTGAATAATAGGCCGGATGTGTCTGGCAGAAGCTGTGAAGGCAAGGGGGAGCAAAACAAAAAGCTACCCGTCTGAAAGGTGGGTCGTGGGAGTTCAGACAGATAGCTTTTCGTATAACTAAGTATAGGTGGAATGTGCCGGTTCGCTATTTTCTCGTTAAGAAATCTGTATATTCAGATTAATAACCTTAAATTTCAATTGCTTATGTATAGGGGTTTTCACCTAAAAGCTCATGCTGCAGGTCAATTTTAAACAGACTGTCCGGCGTAAGATTGACGTTGCGATTTGGTTTGAGATGGGATGGGTACCGGATGCCTGCTGGCGTATCGACATGCCGACTATATTACCAGGCCGATTTCCCTATTTTACAGATGTACTTAAAACCGGAAATACCAGCGTTTGTCAGCATCCGTAGTACCCGGTTATCAGTATAGTTAACTTCTGCTTATCCGATATGATCCGCGTCAGCGGGCTTTGGGAGTGTGCCCGCTTGAGCGTCATGTATTTCAATACGGTTGCGGCCGTTTTGTTTGGCTTTATAAAGTGCAGCGTCGGCTCTTTCCAGCCATTCAACGGCTGACTCGCCCTCCGTTTGCCGGGCTGCTCCCATGGATATGGTGACTTTGACATCTGCGGGAAAACGGTAAGTTTCAACCAGTTTCCGCAGATTCTCACAGACCTCTGCCGCTTCGTCCAGGCGGGTATCCGGCAGCAACAAGACAAACTCTTCACCGCCATATCGGTATAAAGAATCCGCTGCCCGGATATTCAGGCTGATAACTTTTGCCAGTTGGATCAGGACTTCGTCGCCGGCCAGGTGGCCGTAACGGTCATTGACGCTTTTAAAATTATCCAGGTCAAACATCACCAGTGAAATGTTGGTGAAGTTTCTGCGTTGTGCCATGACCCGGTTTGCGAGTTCCTGAGTGAGTGAACGCCGGTTTCGGATACCGGTCAGCGCGTCTAATGTCACAAGCCGGGTGAGTTGTTTTTCAATTTTTCTGTATGAGTTAAATGTAATATACAGGATTAAATTCATCAGCGTACAGGGGACCAGTATTGAGGCAAATACGATACTTTCAGTCTGGGGAAACAGTATAAAAGACAATGCTATTGCTGATGTAATACTGATTACAACGGCGGATGCCGGGGGCATCAGATAATAAACAACAATGACGGCTGGAAAATACCAGAAAACAGAGGACAATCCTTTAATGTATACCACAGCTACGCAGGCAGTCATGAGAAAAACTGACATGGTGACCCGGGCAGACGAAACGTTGTTTTTGCCGTAGTTCAGTTTGAAAAATGCCAGCATGATAGTCAGAACGATAGCGTCAATGGCTGCTACAGCCCAGTCTTCGGTGATGATCCGGTAGATGATAAAAGGCGGGATATATAAGATGCCCAGTGCGCTGCAGGAGAGCAGTACTATTTCTTGTTCTGACCGGGTCTTACATTCGTTCTTTAATTTATTGATAAGGTTTACAGCAGCCATTCTTATACTCAGCACTGTCAGTGTCTAAAAAACAGTATTATCATGAATGGCAATCATCAGAACAAAAAAGTCCCGGCAAATCAAACGGCATATAATATTAATAACGTAATCTGATTTATTATGAATATCTCCTGAATAATTAACTTAATGTTTGCTTTTATGTGGTTGGGTTTTTGACAGGTATCAATTAATACTTAATAAGTATTTATTGATTGTTTTATATTAAAAATTAAGTTGTTTTCTGGATATATGCTTGCGGCTATATAACTGAAAACAGGCGATTCGTATTCTGGCCGGGAATTTTGCCGTCAATCACCCTGAGCGCATAGAAAATACAGTGGGCTTCAGCCTCTTCCCGTGAGTCGCAGGTGTTTTTGCTTTTGAAGTATTGCTGTCTCGATACAGAAGCGGTTTTCAGATTACGCTGTATCAGTACCCTTACGCTCCATTTTCGACTCTCTGTCAGCTCTTCCGGCGCTGCGAAAATAAGAAATCCTTTGTGCTGAGCCCTGATCATAGGCATTTCCCTGTTGTTGTTAAAACGTGCCACAGGAAAAAGATAGTTGAGGCTGAATATGATGCGACAAGCGTATACTCAGTTTGGGTAAATATTGTAAAAGATCCGTCTGACCGAACGGCTTAATTAAAATGCATTAAGTCCTGTGTGACCAGAACCGGACGGTAAATGCCTTTTATACGCGCCAGACACACAGTGGTGCCTGGCTTTCAGGGAAGGGGTGTCAGGCAATCCGAAAACGCTCAACGGTCGCTTTAAGCTCATCTGCGAGCGCTGAAAGTTCTTCACTGGAGCGTGCAATATCCTGTGCTCCCTGTGCGGAGCTGTGGGAGTTGTCCAGAATGCTGATCAGAGAACGGTCGATCTCTTCCGATACGCTGGTCTGTTCGCCGGAGGCGCTGGCAATTTGTGTATTCATGTCGGTAATACTGTTAATTGCGAGGGAAATATTACGCAGCGCTTCACCGGCTTCACCGGCTTTTTCGCCAGCATCTTTCGCTTTTTCCTGACCGGCAATCATCGCCGTCACTGCATTTGCCGTACCTGTTTGCAAATGCTCTATCGCATTCTGGATTTCCTGGGTTGAGCTTTGAGTCCGTTGGGCTAAGGTTCTTACTTCGTCTGCTACAACGGCGAACCCGCGCCCCTGATCACCAGCCCGGGCTGCTTCAATGGCTGCATTGAGTGCCAGTAAATTTGTCTGCTCAGCAATTTCTTTGATAACGTCGACAATATTCCCAATACTGGCGCTGTCATTTTCCAGTGCCTGGATACGTTCTGATACGGTCGCGACATCATTGATCAGGGTGTTTGTCGCATTGACCGCTTCAGACACAATGCTGTTGCCTTTGGCAGCCTGCTTGCTGGTATTCTGTGCGTCGAGATCGGCATGAGTGGCATGTTGTGAAATGTCCTGAGCAGTGGCGACCATTTCATTCATGGCGGTAGCGACCTGCTCTATCTCAATACGTTGGGCATCAATATTACTGTTGGCATCTATGCTGACGCGGGTCATATCGGTAGCTGAAGCTGCCAGCTGTCCAGTGGCCAGGTTGATTTGCAGGATAATGCTCCGCATTTGATCAATCATTTTGTTAAAACTGCCGGCCATATCTCCCAATTCATCATTGTTAGTGATATCCAGCGTGAGCGTCAGGTCGGACGTGAGGGCTATTTTTTCGATAGTCTGGCGGGCCTGGTTTAATGATCCCATCAAAGAATGAAAAATGCTGAAAGCAATTGCCAGAAAGGACGCAGAAATGACCAGAGTCATCAGACCGAGGTATAGCAAGCTTTCATCATAGGTTGCCTGAACCAGATGGAATTCCTGTTCTGCCCCCCGCAGTTGAAACTCAACCAGCTCATTAATTTTAACGCTGATGGGATCAATCGCCGCATAAAGTCCGGCTATATCTTCAGTGAGAGTGTTTTCAGGATTACCCTGAAATTTTTCCAGTTTACCCACGAGGGTGTAGATGACTGTGTCGGCATGTTTAAAAAGCGCTTCAGCTTCTGCAGCAATTCGTGCCTCTTCTTCTGTCAGGTGGCTGGACATAAAGTCCTGCCATTTGAGCTGGATTTGCTGCTCTGCCTGAATGATGTCCTTAACGGTTGTATTCAGAGGCGTCAGGCCAACGTTGGCTTTGTTCAGGCTATTGATAACTTTGATGGCATAGTCGTCTGATATAACTTTGAGGTCTTCCAGTGGAATGACCCGGTCTTTATAGATACGTTCTGAGCCTGCGACGGTAACCTGTAACTCAAGCAAAGCGGTGATCATAATTGCAAGTAAACCTGCAACTGGCAGTACTGACATCATAAGCAGTTTATGCTTAATGGACATGTTTTTCAGCATGTTACTTCCTGTTCATATGTTTGATGAAAAACAGCATGTTCCCCCGGTAGCATTGTGGTTTCATAAGATCCTGTTATAAAACCATTTGCTACATGCTAACGCGGCGTATAAGTATCAACTTATTGAATCTAATGCAATATTTATTATTTTTTGAGAGAGGTAATTCATCAGGTGCTACCAGTATATTGCTTCTGTTTCAGAGCTGAATGGTATTTTGGTACAGGTGTGAAATCGTCGTTTTTGTTTGAATTTTGTACAGATGGTAAGATTTTAATCCAGGCCAGAATCGCCTGGCCGGGCACTATGTGTGTCCGGTTACAGTTTTGTAATAACCGGTTGATTATCTGTAGAGAAGCACCTGCAACAGAGCGGGGTGGTCTTTTATAACCAACATGCTATGTTTTATAATTTTTTAATTCTAAAAAGAAATAAAAAATCTTTTCTTTACAGTATTCTGAGAGTATCTTTGCCGGCACTTCCAGTCTGGCTTACAGAGATCCTGGCAGCCGGGCTGAGTTAACTGTTACCCACAGATTTCTCGTTTCAGGATGACGATTCATGCAAACTTCCAACCCACTGGCGCTGCTACCGTTAGCGCTGTTTCTTGTGCTGTTCATTGGCAGCGGTCTTTATTATCAGTCACAGGGCACTGATTTTGCTTTCTATCAGATTTCTGCGCCCGTCGCGATTATCCCGGCGATTGTGCTGGCACTTTGCTTTTCTGCCGGATCACTGAATAACCGGCTGGAATCTTTCATTAAAGGGATCGGTGATTCCACCATTATCACCATGGTGCTGGTGTTTCTGCTGGCCGGGGCGTTTGCCTCAGTGGTGAAAGCTGTTGGCGGGGTAGATGCAACGGTTAATTTCGGGCTGAGCGTTATACCTGAATGGCTGTTATTACCGGGCATCTTTGTGATTGCTGCTTTTATTGCTACATCAATGGGTACCTCCATGGGCACTATTGCCGCGGTGGCACCGGTTGCGGTCGGGTTATCTGAGTCCAGTGACCTGCCATTGCTGTTGACTACCGGCGCTGTTGTTGGCGGCGCCATGTTTGGCGATAACTTGTCGATCATCTCAGATACAACCATTGCTGCAACCCGTACTCAGGGGTGTGCAATGCGGGATAAGTTCCGTCTTAACCTGATGATCGCCTTGCCGGCGGCCTTTGCGGCGATTCTGTTGCTGGCCTATCAGAGTAACCCGGGTGATGTGATACCGCAGGATTATGAATTCATTAAAGTAGTGCCGTATCTGGTTGTGCTGGTTCTGGCGGTATTGGGGATGAATGTAATGCTGGTACTGTTAACCGGTATCTTACTGGCCGGTGGCGTTGGCTTCATGAGCCTGCCGGATTACAGTGTGGCGCAGTTGTCTAAACAGATTTACCAGGGCTATACCGGAATGCAGGAAATTATAATCCTGTCTATGCTGATCGGCGGTTTAGGTGCTTTGATCAAACAGCAGGGTGGCCTGAACTTTATTGCGCAGACCATTGAGAAACTGACTCACCGGGAAGGGCGCGAAGATAATCGCCGGGTGGGGGAATTCAGCATTGCCGCCAGTGTGGCTGCGGTAAACCTGTGTACTGCTAATAATACGGTGTCCATTGTCATTGCCGGCTCGCTGGCAAGGGACATTGCGGAACGTTATGGGGTAAACGCGAAACGCGCTGCCAGCCTGATGGATATTTTTTCCTGTGTGGTTCAGGGGATGATCCCCTGGGGCGCGCAGATCCTGCTGGCATCATCTGTCGCAAAAGTTTCCCCACTGGAGCTGGTGACGTCGGTGCAGTACTGCTGGTTCCTTGGATTAGCGGCGATCATTTCAGTGATCATTGCCCGGCCGGGTTATGGCCGCTAATTCGCTGTAACGGATATAACAGAGTTAACGGCGCGGCTGTGCAGCAGTATTCGCGCCGTTTTTGTTTTTTTAACAGAAAAAAGCCGCACATCTTTGGATTATGGAATAGTAGATGTGTATCATTCCGGGGTTGTAAAAAGTTGCAGAAAATACAAAGTTAACGGATTGGTATGTTCAAAAGAGTTCTTTTATTGGTCGCTGCGATTGGGGTGTCGGGTTGCCAGTTACAGTCTCTGTTAAAGCCTGACGCTTCATCTCAGGCAGAGTCTTCAGATACATCTGTACAGGCGCAGACTGTGACGGTTGAAAAAACACCTGTTAAAGTAGCCCCTCAGAAACCGGCGGTTGCATCAGTAACGAAACCTTCAGCTTCTTCCCTGAGCGAAGATGATCCTCTTAAAGCGGAACAGAGTAACGCCATTCTGGCTGGCCGTCTGGCGGTGATCAATGCCCGCCTGCATGAGGTTTGTCAGGTCTCTGATTATGAAAGAAGTGAGCTGAACCAGTGGTCAGCGGCGCAGGATCAGCTGTATCTGGGTAATCAGCAATCGCCTTTTAAAAGTTATTATGAGCACGGTAAAGGCATTGCATCCACCTATACCACCGAACATCTGAAAGATGTGCTGGTAGTGACCAGTAAAGATGCAGGTGTCAGTTTTACGGAAAACTGTAAACTGATGATCTCGCAGGTGATTAAGAAGAATGCTCACCTGCGTTCGTTCACCGGTACTGAAACAGAACCGCCTACCTTCAGTTTCTGATCAGCCGCATAACGCGGCTGTAAAAAAAGAGAAAGTCCGTCGTCCGGTAACCGGCAGATGGCTTTCTCTTTTTTTTGTGGCCGGAACGCCTGAGTTGTGTTTCCGACTGAACAGAGTTCACTGAATCAAGGGAGGTTACTCGTATGTGCTTTTGGTATGGGGTTTGGCTCCAAGCATCCGGCGGATTGTGGCATCTTTATCTATCAGGTGATGTTTCAGTGCGCCGATTGTATGCAGGGCCACTGTGATCAGAATCAGGTCCCCGGCCAGACTGTGTACAGTACTCATAATGTTTTTCAGGCTCTCATTGATAGCCACAAAATCAAACGGGCCATCCGGACCTGTGTTTGTTGGGAAGAGTTCCACCCCAAAGGCTGTCACGCCGTAGCCGCCCATTGCAGACATCATGAAACCACTGAAAGGCATGATGACTGTGCCTGAAATTAAAATCCAGTGGCTGGCTTTGGACAGAATGCGTTCTATCCGGGAGTAGTTACCCACGTGTGCCGGCCAGCCCTGTTTTATACGCCAGATAATGCGAAAAACAGCAAAACCAAATACCAGCACCCCAAAGGATTTATGCCAGGGCATCAGGGCAAAGGTTTCTGTGGTTGAAATGTAAAGGCCGCTGGCTAATAGCATGATCATCAGAAAAGCAATCAGCCAGTGTAATCTCACCGTGGTTCGGGACAGTTTTGATGGGGTATCGTTATTCATGGTGCACCTCAACGCCATTGATTGAACTTGTTGTCAGAGTGTGAACCGGGGGGCATTAAAAAAGCGTTAAAAGATTGAAACAGAACGAGACTGTTATGTACTGGTCCTGTTATGGGATGGACGTTTTAAGGTGATGATTATTTTTCCGGGTTGAAGATAACCGTCATCTGTTTGCTTGCATCTTCTTCCTGTTCCGTCAGTGCCCAGTTGAAGCGGCTGACGAGCTGGCGAATCAGTTTCAGCCCCAGTCCGAATCCGGTCTGGGTTTTGGCTTGGCTGGCGGGCAATGTATTGATCACCCGGATACTGTTGCCGTCCTGAATGATCTGAATTTTTCCACTAATAGTATGCTGAAACGCATTGCGGATGATATTCGTGATCAGAATACGGAAGGCCGCTTCAGGCAGTTGCATGATGGTGGGCTGAGTTCGGATACTCACTTCGACGTCTTTGCCGGCAAGAAGGTAGTCAAGTTCGCCGGTTACCTGTTGCAGAGTATATTCTATATGCACGTCGGTGGTCTCAAGGGCTTCCTGGCTGTCTCTGTTCAGCCAAAGCAGGGTTTCCGTAATGCCTTTCATGGTTAGGCTGGCCCGAAGAATTCTGTCCCGTACTTCACGTTCTTTGAGGGACGGCGAGGTGCTTATTTTGTCCAGCAGTGTGGCATTGCTTCTGAGGGTTGCGATGGGGGTGCGCAGTTCGTGGCTGGCGAAGCCCAGAAACTCTTTTTCCCGTTCCAGTGCTTGTCCCGCATTCTGAATACTGCCATGAATGATTTTCGCAAGCTGGTTCAGTTCATCGTACTGAAAGTCCGGCGGGGATTCGTTAGCACTCTTCAGATTCAGTTGCCTGGCCCATTTGTAGATAGACTGCACCGGATAGGTGAGGTTATTCAGCATCCGGTATATGACGAAAATAAAAACAGCCAATGATCCCAGGCCCCATAAAGCGATGATTACCATGGGGTCCAGCCCTTCATGGGATGTTGTTTTCTCCATGTTGGATGAAATCATAATCTTTGAAACGTAACGCAGTTCGCCATGTTTATTCCGCAGGGACATCAGAGAATAAGATTTTTCCGGGGGGGCAAAGTACCACCAGTTTTCAAAATGGATCAGCTGCTTCTGATGTCGCTCCGGCGGGGTTGGGAATATGTTTCGGATGTTTTCCGGCACCTTTTCCCAGCGGTCTGCCACATGGTAACCAAAGTCGGTAGTAATGGCGTTTTGCCCCGGCGGTAGCAGTTTTGATGCCTGTATCATCTGAGATTCCTGTACGGAATCAAAGCCTTCAAGAAAATACTGTGTGCTCTGGTAGGTGAGCAGTGCAGACATACAGATGGCCAGCAGGATTATCCGGAACAGAATATAGGATTTCAGGCTTTTGGTTTGCTGCATGGAAATACCCTTGTATCAGCTGTGTTCTGAGGAAATGAAAAATCCGAATCCTGTGGCGGTTTTCAGCATGTCACCGGCATTGCCTGTTTCCAGCGCTTTGCGCAGATTGTGAATGTGAACGCGCAGTTTGTTACTGTCGGGTAAGTCATCTCCCCATACTTTCATTATCAGATCCGCATGGGGGACCGGATGGGGGCTTGCCCGCATGAGTACTTCCAGAAGTTTAAAACCCGTTGGGCTCAGTTTGATCGGAGAACTGTTGATACTGGCGGTGCGGCTGTGAAGGTTCAGCTGCAGCGGACCGGTCTGAATAACGGATACCTGGCCGCTGCGCCTTTTGGAAAGAGCATGCAGGCGCACGATCAGCTCTTCAATCTCAAAGGGTTTGATCATGTAATCATCGGTACCGGCGTTAAATCCTTCAATTTTATTTGCCAGCGTATCCCGGGCGGTCAACATCAGGATTGGAGTATCATTGCTGTCAGAGCGTATTTTTTCACACAATGATAAACCGTCCATGCCTGGCATATTGATATCCAGGATCAGCACGTCATAGCGGTTCTTCGCGATCAGCGCTGCGCCTTCCATACCATTGGCTGCGTAGTCGCAGATGATGCTTTCAATCTCCAGATGGTCGATAACAGCCAGTGCCAGGTCGCGATCATCTTCTGCCAGTAAAACATTTAGCATCCGGATTCCTCGGGGTAAGCATTTGTTTCAGATGTATGCGTTTTAGAGCTGAAAAACTGTGTTACGTCATACTGAATCATGAGCATTGCGGGAATAATTATCAACGTAATTGCCGTGGCGAATAAAATGCCGTATCCCAGTGACGCTGCTGCCGGGATGATGAACTGAGCCTGAGTTGATGTTTCACTCAAAAGGGGGGCAAGCCCTGCAAAGGTGGTAAGAGATGTCAGCAGTACAGGCCTGATCCGGCCTGTACAGGCCTCAATTATTGCTTCACGATAAGGTATATCCTGCTTGCGGTTTTCATTAAAACGGGAAACCAGCAGCAGACTGTCATTCACCACCACACCGCTCAGTGCGACGATACCGTTGAATGACAACACGCTCAGCATCATATCGTTGAACCAGTGTCCCAGGATGGCACCGACCAGGCCAAACGGAATGGCTGTCATAATGATAAGTGGTTGAAAATAAGAACGTAAGGGAACTGCCAACAGAATATAAACAGCCATCATGGCGATGACGAACAGTTCGGTCATTGAGCCTGCTGTTTCAGCCTGCTCTTCCGCTTCACCGGCAAAATGAATGTTCAGATCCGGATAGCTTTTCTGCAATTCAGGGACAAGTGTTGCCTCTAGCTGCTGAACCAGTTCTGTTGGAGACAGGATTGCCTTATCAACACTGGCGCTCACATAGTAAGCCTGCAGCCCGCCGATCCGGGTCCTTTCGGTTTGCTGATATTCTTCGGTGACTGAAGCGACTACCGAGAGCGGCACTACAGATCCGTTGGGCAGACGGACTTTGGCATTGAGGATATCGCTGATATCCCGGCGTGCTGATTCAGGGTAGCGGATGCGAACCTTGATTTCGTCTTTTCCCCGCTGATACTGCTGGACCACTTCACCGCCAAAGGCCTGCAGTATCTGCCGGGAAAGATCCGCCGTTGTAATACCCAATGTATAGCCTTGCTGGGTCAGGCTGAACTTCAGCTGGTTCTGGCCGCTGCTGAAGTTGTTATCAATCCCCTGTACACCTTTTATTTGAGAGAGCGCTGTTAAAAATTTCTTACCGGCCAGGGACAGTGTCTGGCTGTCCCAGGCTTTCAGTTCAACTTTGAATTCATTGCCGCCCCCAAAACCCGAACGAATATCCAGTGATTTTACGCCTTCCAGACTGCCAGCCAGAGATTTCCATTCGCGGGTGAAGTCATTAATTGAGTAGCTCGCAGATTCGTTCAGTTCAACGGAAACGGATCCGGAGAAATCATCGCTGGCAATGATTTCAACAGTACCAATACCGGACGCGGTATCTGGTCCGGACAGGGTCCGATCTGCTTTTTGTGCAAGCTGTTCAAGGGTCAGCAGGTTTTTTTGGGTGAGGCCAAAGCTGGCATCATTTTGCATCGCAAGGCTGGCGGAAATCGTTGTACCCGGGATGTCAGGAAAGAATCCGGTGC
The DNA here is from genome assembly GCF_024347195.1 of Aliamphritea hakodatensis. Classification (NCBI taxonomy): domain Bacteria; kingdom Pseudomonadati; phylum Pseudomonadota; class Gammaproteobacteria; order Oceanospirillales; family Oceanospirillaceae; genus Aliamphritea; species Aliamphritea hakodatensis. The sequence continues at coordinate 3,092,752 of NZ_AP025281.1, read as the reverse complement.
GAACGCTGCCGTTAAAAGGCATGGAGAGAACGAAAATAAAAACAGCAATGGAGGCTAATACAGCGGCATACCTAAATTGAATAACCTGTCTGATTAATGGGGCATAGAGCCGTTCAGTCACCCACATAAGCCCGGCGTCGCAGCGGTGCTGAATACGTGCCCAGCAATCTTTCCAGCCGTTACCGATTTTGCGGTGTGTATTCAGGTGTGCCAGATGTGCCGGAAGAATCAGTTTAGACTCCACCACCGAGAGCAGTAAACAGATAGTAACGATTACCGCAAACTGACTATACACCTGTCCCATGCCGCCTTCGATGTTGGCCAGGGCCACAAATACCGCAACGGTAGTCAGTACACCGAATATCGTGGGCACGGCGACGCGCTTAGTGCCGGCGATGGTGTTGGCCAGTGTGTCACCCTTGATCCGGCGTTCTGTATAAATGCTTTCGCCAACGACGACGGCGTCATCAACTACGATACCCAGAGCTAGAATAAAGCCAAAAGTGGTCATCTCATTGATCGACATGCCGGTGAAGGATTCAGACATGAAGAACAGGGTGCCACAGAAAATGAATGGCAGGCCGGCAACAACCCAAAGAGCGACCCGAAGATTCAGAAACAGGGCCAGGACAACAAAGACCAGAGCTATACCGGACAGTGCATTTTTGATGAGCAGTGAGAGCCGGTCTTTAATCAGTGCACTGCCATCATTCCAGGCTTGTACAGATACATTGTCCGGCAGAGCTGCGGAGGTTTGCCATTTTTCAACGATCTCATCAGCCTCTTCAACCAGCTTGATAACATCGCCGGTTTCATTGACGGTCATTTCAAGGCCGATGCCGTTCATGCCGTTATAGCGGGCCAGGGTGTAGGTCTGATCGGTAAAGCTGTCTTCAATCTGGCTGATATCGCCGAGCCTGATAACCGTTCCTGCAGGATCAGTAATGACGGGAATCCGGGCAAATTGCTCGGCATAATAGGCTTGCCGGGCAACTTTCAGCCGCACAATCTGATCTTCACTGCGCAGGCTGGTGGACAGGGCTGAGGTTGATTCCGCATTGATGGCTGTCTGTACGTCTGAAAGGGTCAGACCGTAAGCTTCTAATTTAGCTTCATCGATCTCAACAGACAGTAACTTTTCGGCTTTGCCTTTAATATCCACGCTGCTGATCTGGCTCTGAGCAAGAAGGTCAACCTTCATGCGTTCGGCCAGTGTTTGCAGGGTAAGTCGGTCTGTATTACCGTAAATTTTGACTGAGTAGGCGTGTTCTTTAAGTGCCTGCTTTTCAATCACCGGGTTTTCAGCATCTGCCGGAAAATTATAAATAGCATCAACTTTACTTTTTACATCCCGTAACAGCGTGTCCAAATCATAGCCACTGACTCTTTCAATTGTCACGGTAGATGAGTTTGCATCAGATACCGAGGTAACCCGTTTGATACCGTTAACGCTTGCGACTGCTTCTTCAATTTTTATTGCAATGCCTTCTTCGGTCTGGGTGGCATCACCACTGTCATAAGTAACAGAGACTGTGACCGAATCGACAGGCCAGGGAGGGAAGGCTTCTTTGCGTAAACCGTCAACAGATAACAACCCCAGCAGAATGATGCTCAACAGCAGCAGGTTAGATGCAACACTGTTACCGGCGAACCAGGCGATGATTCCCGTTCTTGATATCTGATTCATCGGGTGCTCCCGGAAGATGCGTTGGTTTGAGCTAAGGCCGCCGGTATGCCGGAAGCTGCGTCAGTTTCAACTTTCATACCCGGCAAATAGCTGGCAAGCGGTAATGTGACAATACGGGGAATGACGGCGGTGTCTTCAGATGCCAGGTATACTTTATCAGCCATGCGTAAACGGATATTGGCCGGTGCTTTGATCAGAGTATCAGTGCCGTCTACAAACCAGATCTCATTATTCTGAGTGACACTTGAAGCCGGAATTTGCCAAACATCTTCCATTATTAAACCGGGAACTGAAGCTTCAATAAATGTACCGGGATAGAGAGGCGGGGACTGATCCAGAGGGTTATCCAGCCGGACAATCAGGGAGCGTTGCCGGGTATTACTTTCGATGTGTTGTGTTGCCCGGTCCACATATCCCTGCCACTGGTGATCGCTTTCAGTATCTGACAATGAGACAAACCAGGTTTTTTCATCTTCAGAGGGTTGTGGGAGGTGGCTCCAGTCTTTTGTGGAGATCGGCAGTGTCAGTTCTACCTGATCAGTGCCGTACAAAACGGCCAGTTCAGCGCCTGGCTGGATAAAGCCACCCAGCTCGACCGCACGGGACACGATCAGGGCGTTAAAAGGCGCCCGGATAATCGTTTTGCCAAGATCCGCGTTGGCTTTTTCGAGAGAGCGTCTGGCGTGCTCAACCGCTGCCCGGGCTGATTTTACCTGAGGTGCATACAGTGCCAGTTCAGAGTCGGGAGAACCTTTCAGGCCGGAGCGTTGCCACTCAGCTTTAGCCTGGGTGCGGTTCAGTTGCTGTTGTAATAGTGTTACCTCAGCAGCCGCGAGTGCCGATTTCGCATTCGCAACCGCTTCCCGGTATTCAGTATCATCAACCTTCAGCAATACATCGCCGGCCTGAAGCCGTTCGCCGCTTTTAAACAACGCAGAGAGTTGAGTAACTCTGCCACTCACTTCAGCAGCCAGATTAAGTGTCTGAACAGGAATGACTTCACCGTACCCCTTAATACTGGAAGGAAAGTTTCCGGCTGCCGGTTCAATGATTGTGACTTGCGGGTAGCTTTTGGCCTCTGGCAGCGGTGCCGGAAAGTTCTCTTCTGGAGAGTTGCTACTGATGGCATACGCTCCAAGCACACCGGCAGCAGCAATTACGGTAATCAGTAACTGTGTTTTAACACTCTTTTTCATGATTTAACTCCCAGCCCTAATGCCAGTCCAAGGGTTATGCGGTTTGATAAGCGCGCGTAAGTCAGTTGGGTTTTCTGCACTCTGAGGTCGAAGGTTTGTGTCTGGATTGTTAGCAAATCCAGAAATGTCACCAGCCCCTGGCGATACTTTGTCTGATAGGTTTCAAAGCTGCGCTCAGCGTTGTTCAGCGCGTCGCTGATATGTGCTTGCTGTGCCGATAATGCGTTCTCCTGCCCCAGGGCGTTTTCTACTTCCTGCACGGCAGCTAACAGCTTTTCCTGATAGGCCCAATAGGTCTGCTCTGCAGTCAGATCCGCCTGCCGGGCCTGTGCCCGTAGACTGCCTCCCTGAAACAGAGGAATAGTGAGCTGGTTCAGGACACTCCACGCGGGGCTGGTGAACAGCGCATCACGTAATGCTGAGTTGCTTTGGGAGAGGGACAGACCCAGTGAAAGAGAGGGCAACAGATTTTTATAAGCGACCGCACTGTTCAGATCAGCGATTCTGATGTTCAGGTAGGCCTGCTGAAGGTCCGGACGGCGCCCCAGATCCTGCGCTGGAACGGAAGCAAGGGGAATTTGTACCTGAGGAAAGCTGATGCTCTCCGGGGAGCTGTATTCAGTTTTACCCAGCAGGGCTGCCATAGAACGTTGCAGGGTTTTATGACCTTGCAAATAGGCAACCAGTGTTGCTCTGGATGACGCGCTCTGGCTGCGGGCTGAATCCAGATCGGTCAGTTCGTCAAGACCTTTGCGGTAGCGCTCAACAATGGTTTGCTCGTTTTGCTCAAGTACCCGCAACCGGGTTCGTTCTATATCAATTAACTGGCTTTGCTGAACAAGTTGGAACCAGATATCGATGATAGAAGAAGCAAGCAGGTCACGGGCATACTGGTCGGCAGCAATGCTGCTGGCAAGGCCTGCCTGACTGGCGTCTGCACTATCCTGCAGCTTTTGCAGCCAGTCCAGTGTCCAACTGACATCCAGACTGCTCTGGTAAACCGCATCGCTGCCCTCGGTGTTGTTCTGCGAAACGCTGAGGCTGGCCTGCGGCAGTTGGTCGCCTCTGACGTTCGCGACATTTTCACGGGCTATCTGAATAGCCAGAGCTGTTTGTTGTAGCCCTGGATTGTTACTTAAGCCCTGTTGGATAAGTACCTCTAAAGCTTCCGAATGAATCAGGTCTGTCAGATAGGTTTTTTCTGAGGCAGAGGGTATCTGCTGTTGCCATTCACTGATGCTGTTCAGCGATTCTGTGGATTGCTCAGCAAACCGGGTGCCATCCAGTGCTGCGCATCCTGAAAGCATGGCAATGGTGCACAATGCCGGAAATTTGAATGTGAGTTTTAACATGAGTTTAGCCGCTGCAATTGATTAGTCGTGATGACTGAAAAACAAGGGTATGCAGGTGGGCATTAAAAAAGCGTTAAAAAAATAATGGATCCGTTAACGCGGTCAATGATCAAATCAGACTGTGCGTCTGTTCAAAGTGCAGCCGGTGGCTTATAAAACGGGAGAGAAATGACAGGTTTGCTGAACAAATCTAAGTACAGGGAGATAAAGGGATATAGCTGAAGCAGCAATTCGGAGCGGGTAAGTATCTGCAGTAATGCTTTTCGGAAAGCTTGCTGGGAGGCATAGTGATAGTAAGGATCAGATGTAAAATTTAAGTGATCGGCATCTTTCATCTACAAATATCTGAAACAATACACACGGAATATAATTTAAAATTTTTTCACCTTCCACGCTGTCGTTTGATAGTAAGGCTTCAAATATCCTCAATCTGTGTTCAAGAGAACGCTAACCTTTTAAAGATTGAGGAAATAGTTATGTCTAAAAGCAAATCCAGCACTGCAATGTCTACAGCGGCTGCATCTCGTATTCAAAGCTCTACAGCCAAGTCTAATGGTGGCAAAGTGTCTTCTGGAAGCTTTGCTTCAAGGGCGCAATCTGCAGCTGCCAGAAAATCTGCGGGCAAAAAATAAAAAGGATATTAAACGGGGGAGGTGAAGGCCTCCCCGGTTTTCAACGGAGTTGAATGATGCGAAAGTTCAGCAGCTGTAAAGAGATTGGTGCACTGGTCTCAACAAAAGTTAGACAGGGCTGGTTTTTCCGTAAAGGTAAAAAGCATGGTCAGTTAGTATCCCCTAATGGTAAAAAGTTGACAGTGCCTTCGTCACCGAGTGATAGGCGCGCGTTTCAGAATTTCAGGCGGGATGTACAAGTAGTAGAAAAGGAGTATCAACTAAATGGATGTTAAGATTCCAGAAAGGCCATATCTCACTCAAGGTGAGATTCTTAGAGTTTTATCTGTTGCTTTGGGCACAAAGAATAATAATCCGGATGTGGATCAGCTAGCACGACGCGGGGATTTTGATTGCGAGTTAAGAAGCAAACTGCTAAATGATTTGTTTTACCTACCGCTTGTTGAGCATGGTCTTGAGTCATTCGCGTTTTTCTTCACTAAATCCTTAGATCATATTTTGAACGAATACGTGCGTTTGGTGAATACCGTTTCATTAGATGCAATGGATAGAAAGGAATCAATGCCTGTATTAATAGAGCATTTCTTCTGTCGTTTCTTTTCTGGTCTGTTGTTGAGGTTTCACAAAGACTTCGGTGGACCTGGCCCGAGAAGTTATCTTGAAGATATAGATAATAACTATCTTGGAGTTGCTTGCAGATGGTTGGAATTAAATGTCGATTCATTCCCTGTGTTTCTTAAATCCAACGATAAAAAGTGGCAAGACCAATATAGAAAGTGGAAGAAAGGGCAAGAGATTCCAAAGTTTGAGTCATTGTTACTTTTTCTTTCAGATTTTCCAGAATCCCCTGATAAGCAGACGATTCTAATTCATCTAATAGCTTCTCGCTTTATTCATTTTTATGGGAACAAATTCACCGCGTATGACCTTAAAGCATATGTTAATCAAGCTATTAAAAATGTTGGAAAGTACGATGTAGGTCGGGCTTTGTCCATGGCTAATCACAATGCAGCAGAAAAGTTTGCGCCCCTTCGTCAAGCTATTATTCCAGCATTTGAACTATTGTCGCTGAAATCTGAAAAAGATAGCACCATTCAGCAGAAAGCAAAAAAAGAGCTGGATTTGTTTGAAGTAAGAATTGGACAGATGGATCCATCAGGTAGGACAAGGCATTTTTATGAGTGGTTGCAAGCGAGATGGTTGTTGTTTTCAGGTGAATATCAGAAGGCTCTGAAACAATATGAAGTAGCATTTCAATACAGTATCTACAGGACTTCTAATGTTCAGGAAATTCTAAAAGAGGCTCTTGCTTTAGCCGCGAAAGAGCGTGATAAAGCTCTTATGAAACGTCTGAAAAATCAGGCTGCAGCATTTGGGTTCTATAACTTACCTGAAGCTATTGAATCAACTTCAAACCCTAAAAAGAAAACCAAGATTGATGTTGTGGAAGACTGGGAAATTGAGCAATGGGATATGGCTTTTGCTCGTCTATTTCCAGCCAAAAGCTGCTTCCCGGGATGCTTTGATGAAAAGAAACACTCAGTAAACCTCCCATTTGTTCATCATGTTGAAAAGAAACATTTTGAAAGAGAACCTGATCTCGATAACCCAAATCGAAGGAGAGATGTTGGTATCAAAATAGGTGGAAATAAACGCAGATATTCCGAGCTTATCTGGCATACCGATAACAATCATCCAGAACATGTGGAGTCTCTTCTTGATGCTGGGGCAAAGGTTGATCTATTGTCAGATACTTCTGACTCCGCTTTGCTTTTAGCAATTTTGGAGATCGTCAACAGCGGTGATCGAAGATGTTATGACTTATTGAAAAGTCAAAAACATAGTCAACAGACAATGAATGCCTGTACTGATAAGGAAAAAAGAACGATTTTATTGGCTGCACTAGAGACAGGGCAACCGGATATAGTTAGCACTGTATTAGATATGGGAGCGGAAGTAGATCTTCGTGGGAAAACCGATAATACAACAGCTTTAAATCAATGCCTTAAATATCTGGGTACGCTCAAATCACCCCTTAAGACATTTCTGAATCAAATGAGCTTATCTATAGATGATCCGGTGTTTATAGATAGCGTCAGGCGTTTGTCTGCAGGCTTTTTAGGGCTATCAGATGCAGAAGTAAGAAATAGATTACATAGTCAAAAGTATGATCCCAGAATGCAAGAAGTGCTGAGTGCACTCACCGAAGCCTTTGTGGAAAATAAAGTTGAGAAGTTTGAGAAAGACAAACTATATGAAATCTGCAATTTGTTATTAGACCGGGGGGCAGATCCAAATGCTGTGCATACAAGCCCAATTAAAGGCTACACGCCATTAATGTTGGCTGTAGAGAATGACGACGCAGAACTGGTTAAGAAAATGCTCTCTTTGGGCGGAGATCCGTATAAAGTCTATTTTCATGGGCCGGAGCCTGTAGATTGCTGGAAGATAGCACAAGAGTTTCGTGCGAATAGATCTCTGGATGTTTTAGGAAGGCGTAAAGCGTAAGGGGGAAAGACCAAGTCGCGTGCGAAAAGCTTGCGAATTTGTAGAAAGATTTTTGCAGGTAAGTAGAAAGGATTAGATTAAGCATAAATCAGTAACTGATTGATTAATAAGATCTGATCCTTTCTTTTTATTTCTGAACTTACAGCCCCAGCTTATCTGCCACGTAGTCGGCGTCTTTGTCGCCGCGGCCGGAGAGATTCACCAGAATGGTCTGGTTCTGATCCAGTTGCGGTGCCATGCGCATGGCCCAGGCCACCGCGTGGGCGCTTTCCAGTGCCGGAATGATGCCTTCCACCCGGGAGAGGGTCATGAAGGCGTTCAGGCATTCTTCGTCGGTGACGGATTCGTACTGTACCCGTTCAATGTCTTTCAGGTAGCAATGCTGTGGGCCAACGCCGGGATAGTCCAGACCGGAGGCAATGGAGTGTACCGGCAGTGGCTGGCCGTCGTCATCCTGCAGGACGTAGCATTTAAAGCCGTGAATTTCGCCCGGTGAGCCGAGGGTCAGAGTGGCGGAGTGATCCGGTGTGCTGAGGCCTTTACCGGCCGGTTCTACCCCGACGATGCGGACCTCGTCATCATTCAGAAAGGCAGTGAACAGGCCCATGGCGTTGGATCCGCCGCCGACACAGGCGGTGATGTAATCCGGGTGTTTGTTAAATTTATCCTGAAACTGCTGGCGGGCTTCCCGGCCAATGATGCTCTGGAAGTCCCGGACCATTTTCGGAAACGGGTGCGGGCCAACGACGGAGCCAATGGCATAGATAGAGTTAACCGGGTCCTTCAGGTATTCCTCAAAGGCACTGTCGACAGCATCTTTTAAAGTGGCGGTGCCGCGGCTAACCGGGATCAGGTTACAGCCCAGGATTTTCATCTTAGTGACGTTCGGGTGTTCTTTTTCGATATCTACCTGGCCCATGTGGATCTCACACGGAATGCCCACCAGTGCGCAGGCGGTTGCCAGTGCGACGCCGTGCTGGCCGGCACCGGTTTCTGCAATGACCTTGGTTTTCCCCATGTATTTGGCCAGCAGGGCTTCACCCAGGCAGTGGTTGATTTTGTGGGCGCCGGTGTGGTTCAGGTCTTCCCGTTTCAGGAAAATCTGTGCACCGCCAAGCTGATCGCTTAACCGTTTGGCGTGATAAACCGGGCTCGGGCGGCCGACGTAATCCTGAAATAACTGCATCAGTTCATTCTGAAATGCGTCGGTATGGCGGATCTCTTCGTACGCCTGATTGATCTCATCCATAATGGCTTTCAGTTCCGGGGGAATGATTTGTCCGCCGTATTCTCCAAAATAGCCTTCGGCATCGGGCATTGGCGCAAAACTGAACTGACTCATGATACCTCTCCTGGTTCTTGCAGGGGCAGGCAGCGGTTGCCTCAAGGTGGGCGATGCTGCTGCTTTGTTATATGCATAGCAAAAGATGAACTATAGGGATTAAGCGGGGTGGAGACTGTTCGCCATTAGTCTAATAGACGGGGTAAAGAAAACACACAGAAGTCGAAGGGGGAAAGTGATATATGACGGGGAAAGGAATTGCGCTGGGATTAACCGAAATCCAGCTCGATCTGCTGCTCTTTGGCCGCGGTTTTTTTAAAGCCGAGTTGTTTTTTTTCACGGCCGATTTCCCGTAAGCGGTGCCGGGCTTCGTGATAGCAGTGATATACCGTGTGATTGAAGGCATTGTCCTGGTTCAAAGAGTTGCCCCAGGACTCGCTGAGCACCCAGTCACCTACCAGGTCCTGGTAGAGACGGACGATAAAAAAGTCCTGTTGTTTGCGCCAGCGAATGATCAAGAGTGGTTCCTAAATAAAATGACTGCATATTTTACTGCAATCTTGAGTGGCCGGGAATTATAATCATGCTTGAGACGCTTAACCAGCCGTAATTTCAGTATCCGGAGCCCTATTTGAATAACCTGCCATTACATATTGTTGCTGATGAAAATATTCCTGCTGTGGAAACCCTGTTTGGTGGTTTTGGCAGCATTCGCCGGTTACCGGGACGCCACCTGAACAGTGAAGATGTTGCAGGGGCTGATGTGCTGCTGGTGCGGTCAATTTCCCGGGTAAACGCGCAGCTTCTGGCGGGCAGCCAGGTAAAGTTTGTTGGGACCGCCACGATCGGTACTGACCATATTGATCAGAACTATTTACAGCAGCAGGGCATCAGCTTTTCCAGTGCTCCGGGCTGTAATGCGGATGCGGTGGTGGAGTATGTCATCAGTGCTCTGTACATGCTGGCAGCTGAGCAGGGGTTTGAATTACTGGATAAAACCGTTGGCATCATCGGTGTGGGCAATGTGGGTGGCCGGCTGCAGCGACGCATGCAGGGGATGGGCATAAAGGTACTGGTGAATGATCCGCCCCGGGCAGCCCGCGAGGGATCAGAAAGCTTTACCGCCTTGGATGCTTTGCTGACCGAAGCCGATATCATCTGCTGCCATACACCCCTGACCACAACAGGCGAGCATCCCAGCAAACATCTACTCAATAAAGATAATCTGGACTGCCTTAAGTCCGGTGCAGTGCTGCTGAATGCGGGCCGTGGCCCGGTGATTAATAATGAGGATCTGCTCAACTGGCACCGCCGGCGTGATGATGCCACCCTGATTCTGGATGTCTGGGAACATGAACCGGCAGTAAATGCTGAGCTTGCCGCACGGGCGCGCATCGGTACGCCGCATATTGCCGGCTACAGTCTGGAAGGCAAGGTGCGCGGAACCTTTATGTTGTATGAGGCATTTTGCCGGGCGCAGGGGATCACGCCCCAACTGACACTGGATGACTGTTTGCCTCGGGCGGAGCTGACGGATCTGACACTGGAAGACACCGCAGATGTTCGTCAGGCGATTGATGCTGTGTATCATCCCGGCGCTGATGATCAGCGTTTTCGGGATTCGCTGACGGATGCGGTGCAACAGCCGCAGAATTTTGACCGGCTGCGTAAAGAATATCCGGTCCGCCGAGAGTTTGCCTCGCTGACATTACATGGTGTGGCGGCTGACAGCCGTCGGGGAAAGCTGCTCCAGGCGCTGGGTTTTAAACTCGCGGAGCAGTCGTAATCATGGCGAAGACACTGGCAGACTTTAAACTGCAAATCGGTGAGCCGGTCCGGGTTGAGATTAAAGCCCCGAAAGGACATTACATGACCTCGCTGGCAGGCGTGGTAGAAAACAGCGGGATCTTCATTCAGGCACCGAAAAATGCCTATGGGGAAACGGTGCTGATCACCGAAGGGAACATCATTACATTGCGTTTACTGAGCAATAACCGGATCATTACCTTCGCCAGTAAACTGCTCAAGCAGTATGATATGCCGGTGTCTTACTGGCTGCTGGAATATCCCGGGCGCATTGAGTCCAAGCAGATTCGCAGTAACAGCCGGGTGCCGGTGAATCTGATGGTCTCGGTGGATGATTTTGATGATATGAGCCACCGGGATGACCTGCCCTGTTCCGCGCTGGGGGTGGACATCAGCCTGAGTGGCTGCTGTGTGCAGTATGGCCAGACCCTGGGTGATATCGGCGACCGTTTCTATCTGACAACCCGGGTGCGGGTGGCGGATATTGAACATGTGATCCTGACCCCGGTCGAGTTACGTAACCTTCACCGGGGCAGTGAAGCAGGCAGTGTGGTGATTAATCATGGGTTTAAATTTATAGATCTGGATGAAGACTCCCGTCTGATTCTGATTGCCTTTACCTACCAGCAGTTCCTGGTGGAAACCGGCAATCTGGAACCGAACGGCCAGGAGTTGTAACCGGCCAGAGATTGAATCAGAAACCGTCTGGTGCGGCGGCAACTGATGCAGCGTGATGATTGAAAGTGATACGTACGGTGCTTGAGGGAGCATCACAGCAAACAGGATTAAAGATGTTTCGATTAGGTTTAATTGTAAATCCCGTCGCAGGGCTGGGTGGCAGTGTTGCACTTAAAGGCAGTGACGGTGAAGATACCGCTGCCAAAGCACTGGCATTAGGTGCCGAACCCAAGGCCAACCTGCGTACCCGTCAGGCGCTGGAGCCTTTACAGGGGCTTGAGCTGGAAGTGCTGACGTTTCCCGCGGAGATGGGCGCGGATACCGCTACCGAAATGGGATTTGATCCTAAGGTGATCGGTGAAATTGAGTCCGGTCATACCACGGCGGAAGACACCGAGCGTGCTGCTGTGGCGATGGTGGCCGAAGGGGTAGATCTGATCCTGTTCGCCGGCGGTGATGGCACTGCGCGTAATATCTGCCACGCCATTGAAAACGCCGTGCCGGTATTAGGTGTACCTGCCGGGGTTAAAATCCATTCCGGGGTGTACGCGGTGACGCCTAAAGCCGCCGGTGAAGTGGTGGCCATGCTGGTGCGCGGCGAAATAGTCACGCTGGATGAACAGGAAGTGCGGGATATCGATGAAGCGGCTTTCCGGGAAGGCCGTGTCCGGGCCAAATACTACGGTGAATTGCTGGTGCCGCAGGAAGCCCGTTATGTGCAGAATGTGAAAAGCAGCGGCGGTAAAGAGATTGAAGAGCTGGTGCTGGACGACATTGCGGCGGACTTCGTGGAAACCATGGAAGATGATGTGCTGTACATCATGGGGTCCGGCTCGACGGTCCAGGCACTGATGAATGAGCTGGGGCTGGAAAATACCCTGCTGGGGGTGGATCTGATCGAAAATGGTCAACTGATCGGCCAGGATCTGACCGCCCAGCAACTGCTGGACATGACCGAAGGGCGGGAAACCCGGCTGGTCATTACGGTGATCGGTGGTCAGGGGCATATTATTGGTCGCGGTAATCAGCAGCTCAGCCCGGCACTGCTGAAGCGTCTGGGCCGCGACAACATCATTGTGGTGGCCACCAAAACCAAGATTCAGTCACTGGATGGCCGACCGCTGATCGTTGACAGCGGCGATGCCGAATTGAACCATCAGTTATCCGGCCTGATCCGCATTGTCACCGGTTACCGGGATGCCATTCTCTACCGGGTTGCTGATCTGTAATCCGCAAGCGTATTGATAAGCCGGTGTTATACCGCCGGCTTATCGGTATAAGTTTTGTTACATCGCTGCAGTAATTCTGACATTCTCCTGTCATATACCTTCCTTATTCTCCTGAGCAATACAAAACAATTTATGCCCGGAGAGAATACCTATGTCCATGAAAACATTTGCCAAAGCCGTGATGGTTGCCGGTACAGCACTGGCCCTGACGGCTTGTCAGACGCAGCAGGATAAGCCGGTGGCAGAAGCCGCCCCGCAACTGAATAATCAGGACCTTTACGAAGTGGCTCATGAAGGCCGTCACTATGTCTTTGACGACTTTGCTACCTACCAGCAATTCCTGACCGTGGGCGAAACCTCATACCGGAAGGTTTTCATTGGCGGCGGTCCTAAGGGTGAGAGCCTGGTGTTTGGCCTGCGCGGTGAAGATAAGAAAAAACTCACCGGTCTGGCCGGTGTGGAAATGTATAACGGTAACATGCCGGCGGCTGAAGATTTTTACGGCGAAATGCGCGGTGAAGATGGTCGCTTGTATGTATTTGACCGTCTGGAAGATATGGAAGCTGTTCGCCAGACCGGTGAAGCGGCATATCGCCTGACGCAGATCGGTACCGGCCCACAGGGACAGTCTGTTGTATTTGTACTGAACAAAGACAACAAAAAACAATATCCTGAAGCGCTGGTTAAGCGCTTTAAGGCAGTGAATTCGCTGTAATTCCTACCGCCATTAAGATCAGAGTCAAAACCCGCCGCCCGGCGGGTTTTTTTCGTCAGGCTGATTTATATTCCCGTAAGGTTACAGTCTGAACTGTCAGCAAACCCCAGCCGTCCGGGAGAATGACCGGGATGAGTGTGTCTGTCCTGACGCAACCTTTGATGTTCGTCACAAAGTGATGAGTAAAATCTATGCTGCACCTGCGAAAGAAGCGTTTCACAGGTAGAATAGCGGCTATTATGTTTGCTAATCCATTGCAGGGCTGTCGCTGTGAGTACCCGATATCTGAAGCGTTTATTTAATCCCCGGTCTGTTGTCATTATCGGCGCGTCTGAGCGCCAGAATAATATGGGCGGCGTGGTGTTGCAGAACCTGCAGGAAGGCGGTTACAAAGGCCAGTTAGCAGTGGTGCACCCTGATGACCATGGTGAGGTATTCGGCGTGCCTGCGTTCACGGAGGTGAGCGGGCTGGACTGGGTGGCTGATCTGGCAATTATCTGTTCGCCGCCGGCCACGGTGCCGGGCATGGTGGAAGTGCTGGGGCAGCAGGGTGTTAAGGCGGCAATGATCCTCACCGGTGGCTTGTCCCGGGATGTTGGTTCCGATGGTAAGAGCCAGCGGGACGCCATCCGGGAAGCGGCAGAGCCCTATGGTATCCGGATTCTCGGCCCTGACTGTATGGGATTACTGGCCCCCTGGCAGAGCATTAATGCCAGCTATTCACACCTGAATATCCAGAAGGGCAAGGTAAGCTATATCGGCCAATCCGGTTTGCTGGGCACGGCGATGATTGACTGGGCAAATGGTCAGGGCATTGGTTTTTCACACTTCCTGACGCTGGGGGACGGGGTGGATGTGGACCTTGCTTCCATTATTGACTATCTGGCACAGGACCCGCACACCCAGGCGATTCTATTGCAGATGGATCATCTGATCGGCAGTTCCCGGGATTTTATCAGTGCATTACGGGCTGCTTCCCGGAACAAGCTGGTGCTGGTGCTGAAATCCAATATGGTCTTCGCTGAAGACCGCTTGCAGGCGCCGGCACCGGGTATCGCCCATGAAGATCTGGTGTACAACGCGGCCCTTAGCCGGGCGGGTGCGGTCAGGGTTGATACCAGCGATCAGCTGTTTAATGCGCTGGAAACCCTGTCGCGGATGAAAACCATGCGCGGTGAACGGTTGGCGATTGTTTGTAACGGTATGGGGCCCAGTGCGCTGGCGGTGGACCGGTTAAGGAGACGGGGCGGCCGGCTGGCAGAACTGACCCCGGCAACGGTGACTGCCCTGAAGGAAGTCTTACCGGGCAACTGGAGTGGCCGTAATCCTATTGATCTGAGTGCAGAAGCTACCCCGGAGTGTTTCTCCCGGGCGGTGCAGTTACTGAGCAAAGACGATCAGGTAGATGTGGTGCTGGTGGTGCATGCTCCCACCCGTCTGGCTTCCGGGGCGGATACCGCTGAGGCGGTGATTGCGGTGGCTAAAAAAACCGTGCGAAACGTTCTGACCTGCTGGATGGGGCGTAGCACGGCGATTGACTGCCGCAACCTGTTTAATGATGCCGGGATGACGACCTTTATCACCCCGGAAGAGGCGGTGGATGCGTTTATGTATATGGTGGACTTCCACCGTAACCAGAGCGCCATGAAACAGACGCCGCTGCCTTATATCACCCAGAACCGGGAAAATCATATCCGGGCCAAGCATTTACTGGAGGTGGCGTCGGCAAAGGGCCGCAGTTTCCTGCGCCACAGTGAGGCCTGCGAGCTGCTGGATCAGTACAGTATTCCGGTGGCTAAATCCTGGTATGCAGATGATATAGAAGAAGCGGTTGAGGCTTCGCAGCAGTTTGACCGTCCGGCGGCGATCAAGGTACTTCACGACCAGAATGCCCAGCCGTACTGTTATGACGAAAAAAGTCAGCAACGCTGGCAGGATCTGGCGCTGGATCTGGAGAACGAACAGGAAGTCCGGCAGGCGGCGGTCCGGCTGGCATACCGGGCACGGGAGCGTTGCCCGGAAAGCGGTGCATTGGGATTCTGCGTTCAGCCCATGCAGCGGGGCAAACAGTCGATTCTGATCAACCTGGGTATCAGCCGGGACCCGGTGTTCGGGCCAGTGATAATTTTTGGTGTCGGGGGGTATACGGTGGATGTGATTGCTGACCGGCGGGTAATGTTGCCCCCGCTGAATCTGAGTCTGGCCCGGCAACTGATCTGTCAGAGCCGCGCATGGCAGGTACTGCAGGAAAACAGCCACCGCCCGCACAGCGATCTGGAACAGTTGTGTGAAGTGTTGCTGAGTTTGTCGCAAATGGCTGTGGAATTACCCCATTTACAGGCGGTGGAGATTAACCCGCTGATGATCAACAAGCAGGGCGTACTGGCGGTGGATGCCGCAGTATCTCTGGGGGAGCCGGCACCGCTGGCAATTTCTGCCTATCCTGAGCATCTGCGGGAAGAAGTTAGCCTGAAAGGCGGAAGGCCCGTTGAGATCCGGCCGATTCGCGGCGAGGATGAGCCCAATCATTTGTTGTTTTATAACAGCCTCAGCGCTGAATCGATCCGGCTGAGGTATTTCTATAACCGTGGTGTGCCGGATCATCTGGAACTGGCCAACTGGACGCAGATTGATTACGACCGGGAGATGGCCTTTATCGCCACAGCCTGGAAAGCGGATGGCAGCGGCTGGGAGACCCTCGGAGTGGTACGGGCGGTGACCGACGCGGATAATGTCCGTGCGGAGTTCTCGGTGGTTATCCGTGATGAGCTGCAGGGGGAAGGGCTGGGCCGTATTCTGATGCAAAAGGTCATCGACTACTGCCGCAGCCGGGGCACACTGTTGCTGATGGGCTCAACACTGGTGTCGAATAAGGGCATGCAGGGGCTGGCCCGTCATCTGGGCTTTAATAACAGCTACAACATGGATGAAGACGCTATCGAAATGGAGATGCTGCTGAATGAGCCGGAACAGGACTGGCAGAAGCAGCGGCTGAAGCACTGACTGGCAGGGGAATCATGGGCACTGAAGGGGCACTCTTCAATGCCTGACCGGTTATAGCGTTGGGCAGAACACTTCGTGCAGGGTGTGAATAA
Organism: Aliamphritea hakodatensis; assembly: GCF_024347195.1. NCBI lineage: Bacteria > Pseudomonadati > Pseudomonadota > Gammaproteobacteria > Oceanospirillales > Oceanospirillaceae > Aliamphritea > Aliamphritea hakodatensis. Next base: position 3,076,572 of record NZ_AP025281.1, on the reverse strand, counting down.
TGCGGGTAGCATTATTGCCCGACAGCGAATAGTAGATGGTCTGCGATTCACGGCGGGTGCTGACTAACTCATCCTTGCGCAGTACTGCCAGATGCTGCGATAAAGCCGACTGACTAAGATCCAGATAGTCGTTTAACTGAGTGACCGACAGTTCTTTGCCATCGAGATGACAGAGAATCAGTAACCGGCTTTCGTTACTCAGGGCTTTCATTATTTTTGCGGCCTGGGCCGCATTGTCTTTCATCATTACCAGGGTCTCTGGCGTCATAGGATGATCCGCAATGGTATTCAAGGGGAAGTCTCCGGTAATTTTTATTATTGTGCGGGACTGACCAAGGATCACTCGGCCATCCAACACAGGGATTCTAGTGGAACTGGAATTAAATCTCAATTTGCTAATACACTAGAAACGACGCTGGCTGGCGAGCAGATACTGCAGTTTGTCGCTGAAAAAAATCCCGGGGAGTATTTGCGTCCGGCACTGATCGTAATTTTTTTGATCATATACCTAAGTAGGATGCCGGACATTGATCTGAATCGGGTTATGTTGCGGCGCTTTCAGCGGGGGCCGGTCCGGTCAGGTTTTCAAAGAAAACATCGAGTTTTTCCTGCACCAGATCGTAGGTGGTATCGATATTGGCGGCAATGTCTCCTTCAAGCACTTTCAGACCGTCGAGAATTTCACGGGCTTCATCAAAGCCCTGTTTGATGCCGCCGCGGATGATCTCGCTGAACTTACTGGCCGCTTCTGCTTCGCTGAGTTCCGGATTTTGCTGCCGGTAGCTGCCGAAGAAGGCCGTGGTCTGGCTTGCGATACGTTCTGCCGTGGCTTCCGGGCTGACATCCAGGCCAGCGTCATAGGCTTTGTTGATAGAATTCTCGCCGAGATCAGCTTCCAGTACTTCATTGAGCTTATCAATCGCACTGCGGTACACCAGCGCCAGGGAGTCGTTACCGGAGCTGATGCTGACATTCAGTGATGCCTGCAAGATTGACTGGTTCAGTTCGGTCCGGCTGGACTGGGCGGTGCTGACCTGTTCGGTCTGGTTTTTTTGCTGAGCAGATACGTCATTGCTGCGGGGCGTGGTTCCCTGAGTATTAATCTCCATAGTACCGGTCTCTGAATGGGGTTAACGATCTCTTTACTATCGGCTACTCAGGGAAAATATCGAGTGAATTTATTTCAACCGGGCCGGGGCAGCGTGCGCCAGTCCCGGCCAGGCATGAATAAACAGAGATGCTGTTATTCGTTAGTGATGCCGGTCTGCCGCCCGATGGTGCGGTTACGGCCCATCTGTTTAGCCTTATACAGGGCCTCATCGGCAGCTTTGAGAACGGCGCTGCTGTCTGCCAGATCATCGGTATTCTGGCACAGGCCCAGACTTATACAGACCTGCACATAGTCCGACTCCGGCTGGCCTTTGCTGCGCTGATTTTTGCCCTCGTCGGCATCTTCCGGGCGGTTGTCGCCGCGAATATACATCGGGTACCCGGCCACTGCTTCCCGGACCCGCTCTGCGGTATGCCAGGCGGCTGCTTCATCCTTGCCTTTAAAGAGGATGGTAAATTCTTCACCCCCATAACGGAATACCTGCGCGCCTTTGGCGGCCTGACGCATCTGGCTGGCCACCATTCTCAGTACCTGATCGCCGACATCGTGGCCGTAGGTATCGTTGAATTTTTTGAAGTGGTCCACATCCACCATGGCCAGGGTGTAATGTTTACCGACACTGGCGAGCTGGTTCTCCAGTGCCCGTCGTCCGGGCAGGCCGGTCAGTTCATCGATAAATGCCATGCTGTAGGAGTTAAACAGAATGGTAAACAGCAGCAATATTAGCGCCGAGCAGGCGAACAACGCAGAAACCAGTGGCTGTGCGAAGAACGCCAGCATAACCGCCGCGGCCAGTGTCATCATCAGCATGGCGGCGTCTACCAGGCTCTGACGCCGCATCAACAGAAAACCGTTAAGTAGCAGCGTTGCCGAGAATACTGCCAGGCTGACCTGATTCAGTAATAGCGGATCAAATGCCAGCTCCAGCATGGATGACGGCAGGGTGCTTATCCAGCCGGCGAAGCTCTGGGTATATTTCAGCCCACATAACAGCAGGTAACCGCAGATGATAATGCCCGCCCGGGGGATGGCCCAGCGAGGACTGAAGCCCCGTTCCGGGTACAGACTGAGTAACGCCTGCTGGGCCGGAAACAGCAGGCAAAGCAGGCTGAAAAACACAAAATTGGCAGGCAGATTAAGTGAGGTCTGCAGCTCCGCCTGAATGGCTGCATAAAAGCAAAGGGCGTTGAGTGACCCCAGGAACAGCCGGCCCTGATTAAAACTCATCGCAAGGATCAGACTAATAACACCAAGAATATACGGGAGCAGGGTAACTATATCTTTATAGTGCAGGGGCAGGGCGGCTGCCTGCTGCTGTAACAGGATTCCGGCAATCAGGGTGATAATGCCGGGAATCAGTAAACGCAGCGACTTTGTGAAGGCATGAGCAAGCAAAGAAATGGCCTTAAAATAACAAACAAATTAAGGCGTTAGGGTATCACAGGCTGTCCGGATGATGAGGCTGCTGTTAACCGCTTTGGGGAATTTCTTTGCCGGTTTCAGTTCGTTTCCGGGTGCTCGTTATGGTATTGCTCTATCAGAATAACGATGATCCCCAGCAGGAAGGTTTCCAGTTCATCAACACTTTTATTGAAGTAGCTGAGAAATTTTTCTGCCTGATGATCCTGCAGGAGCTTATTCATCAGTGAGTACTGGATTTCCGGCTTGTTGTTATCGGTACGGGGGGTTATCTGCCAGTTAATAAAGTCGCTGTGCAGATCGGCCATCTGTTCCTGCGCAAACTGGCAGAAGGGCTCTATATGTGAGCGGCCCTGAGGGCCCAGGCAACCTGACTCAACGTTATAAATGATGGTCAACTTCTTGGCTGCGGGTAATGGTAAGCGTACTGTCATAGATCTGTTTAACCTGATTCACGTCCCGTGTGAGCATAGTAATTGTTTTTCTGATTCAGTGAACGGGTGTCGTTAAATTTTCAAAGGCTCCGTTACTGAGGGGCGTAGGGTTTCAATACATTAAACAAGCGTATAAATCGTTTGTAAATCAACAGACTGATTAATTCTACCCAAATTTGTGTGAGGCAGCAGTCCTTTGTACTCAGTTTGACATTGAAGCACATTATTGATGTGAATCATTTTCATGTTGATTCATCTTGATAGTCATTATCATTTACATTAATATCTCCGCAGCTACTGTTAATGAGAATGAGTTCAATGTACGTCTGCATTTGCCACGGTATAACCGATAAAAAGATTGAAGCCAGTATTGAAGCTGGGGCGACCACCATGAAACAGCTTTCTACTGAGCTGGGTGTGGCCAGTCAGTGCGGTAAATGTGCACGTGTCACGAAAAAAATTCTCAATGATAAGCTTTATGAGCTGGCGGAAAACGCTGTAAAAGTTGCCTGATCAGGCAATTTCTCTTCTCTGTGTCCTGGGCCCGTCTGCCCGGGTCTGATATTTCTTTTCTTTTTAATCCTGTTTGACCCTGACGGTCGTCTGTTTATAAGATGTTTTTAAACCACCTGTTTAAGAGTGCCTCTTATGAAACGCTCGCTGGCCCTTACCCCGCTCAGTAAAGAACACCATCTTGCCTTGGTGAATGCCAAGCGCATACTGGATGCTGCGCAAGTGTCTTCGCAGGCTTTATCCAACCAGTGGCAGGTTATGCACGGTACTTTCATTGCTGACTTACTGGTTCACTTCGACGAAGAAGAGAAGCTGTTTGCACATCTGTTAAGCGGTGACCTGAAGCAGCAGTTCGAAGAAGAACACCGGCAACTGCGGTGTCTGGCAACCGCGGATACTGATGAGGAGCGAGCGGAGTTTGCCCGGTTGCTGAGGGCACATGTACGGTTTGAAGAGCGGGAAATGTTTAACTGGCTGGAGGAGCACCACAGTGACGCGCTGGCCACTGCGGTGGGGATTACTTCTTAATATTTGTCCTGGCGGACGGGTTTAGTCGTCATCCATCTGGGTTTGCAGGTAGTTTTCCATGCCGGCATTGGCAATCAGATGCTGCTGGGTTTCCAGCCAGTCGATCTGTTCTTCCTGATCTTCCAGAATACTTTCCAGCAGGCTGCGGCTGATGTAGTCATTCTTTTCTTCACATTTGGCAATGGTGTCTTTCAGCGGTTTAAGTGCTTCCAGCTCAAAGTCCATATTTGCCTGAATGATTTCACCGGTGTCTTCGCCGATCCTTAACCGGCCCAGATCCTGCAGGTTCGGTAAGCCTTCCAGAAACAGAACCCGTTCGATAATCTTATCGGCATTCTTCATTTTCTGAATGGACACTTTGTAATCGGCTTCATTCAGGCCACCCAGCCCCCAGTTCTTGAACATGCGTGCGTGCAGGAAGTACTGGTTAATGGCGACCAGTTCATTCGCAAGTACGGCGTTCAGGCCTGCGATAATTTGGCTATCACCCTTCATAATTTTTTTCCTTATCGGCGTATCAGTCTGTGATATCTGTTCTGATAAATGGCTGTTTTAGTGAATTATGCGCCGGCGCCGCCGCCCATCTGTGACTGGGTATAGTTCGCAATGCCGATTCGCCCGATCAGACCCAGTTGCTGCTCCAGCCAGTAAACATGGTCTTCCTCGGTGTCGAACAGCAGTTTTTCCAGAACTTCGCGGCTCTGATAATCCTGTTCAGCTTCGCAGGTTGCGATCACGTTACGGACGGCTGCAACGACTTCCATTTCCAGCTTCAGATCATTTTCCATCATGGATTTAATGTCATGACCAATGATCAGTTCGCGGCGTTTACTCAGGTTTGGCACACCTTCCAGAAAGAGGATACGCTTGATCAGCCAGTCTGCATGCTGAGTTTCTTCTTCCATTTCGTGATTCAGTCGGGTGTATAGCTTTTCCAGGCCCCAGTCGTCATACATGCGAGAATGTACAAAGTACTGGTCAATGGCGGCGAGTTCATTCGCCAGCAGCATATTGAAGGCGTCGATAACTTTTTGGCTGCCTTTCATGGGATTCTCCGTATCAGGCTCTTGTCATTGATTGTGTGTTCGGACAGGTGGTTTTTTATAATTGGTTCTACCCGCCGGACAATAGGGTGGCATAAATATAGCGTATAAAGATGACAATTGTGTCTGTGATTTAATGCTGTTTTTGCATACCATGCCGGGATTATCATTTGTAAATTATTATCGCTAACCGGTGCATAGGATTCGCGTTAAGTATTTGAAAATAAATATCATTCGGCAAACGCTGAGGAATGTGAATGGAACTTATTGAGTGGGTTATGCTGACGTTGATCGTCGGCGTTGCTGGGGTGGTCAGGGGCTGTATTGGCTTTGGTTTTTCAGCGTTGGTGGTGGCTTCGGCGACACTTTTTCTGGCCCCGTCCCAGGTAGTCCCGATGATTGCGGTACTGGAAATTGCAGCCAGTATTCAGATGGTGCTCAGCACCTGGCGGGATACCGCCTGGCGAATTCTGAGCTATCTGCTGATTGGCACTCTGATCGCCACCCCGCTGGGCGTGTATGCGCTGGTGGTGATGCCGGCGGATAATATTCGCTTGCTGCTCTCGGCGGTTATCCTGATTATGAGTGTGCTGCTGGCTGTTGGCTGGCAGTACCGTGGCCCCACCGGCCCGGTGCCGTTTTTCGGGCTGGGGCTGGTGTCCGGGGTCTGTAATGGTGCTGCAGGGGTAGGCGGTTTGCCGGTGGCAACCTTTCTGACGGCCATGAATCTGACCATGACCGAGTTACGGGCCACCCTGGTTATGTTCTTCCTGCTGACGGATATTATCCTGCTGAGTACGGCCTCCGGCCATGGCCTGCTGAACGAAGAACTGGTGTGGCAAAGCCTGGCAATGATGGTGCCGATGGGGATAGGAATTTTCTTCGGCTCGCGCCTGTTCAGGGTATTGCCGGAGAAAAAACTGCGCCGGGGGGTGATCTGCCTGCTGATCCTGTTATCGGCGGTGGGCATTATCCGGGCCGGGATACAGGCGTTCACCGGATAATCTTTCTCTGCACTGACACTAAAAAAAGCGTTGAAAAATTCTTATGCTGATTCATGCTTAAAGGGTGAGAGTGAACAGGGGGTTAGCGATGAATATAGAGAAGATTCTGGTTAACGTGGAAGCGGGAGTGGATCATCAGTATCTGCTGGAGAAAACCTTACGCCTTGCTGAAGCCAGCGATGCCCGTGTGGAGCTGTTTCGCTGCTGCTATAACACGTCTTTGCGTAACAGTTATCTGTTCGATAAAGAAGGCCTGCTCCGCGCGGAACATGGCTTTATGAATCAGGCTGAGCGAGAACTGGAAGTTCTGGCGGAGCAGCTGGAAGCCGAAGGTGTGGATGTTGACTTCGATGTTTGCTGGGAGCGGCACCATGCCGACAGTCTGGTCCGTAAGGTGCTCCGTTATCAGCCGGATATCCTGTTGCATCAGATAGAGAAACATTCCCGTCTGGGGCATTTCCTGTTTGCCCAGAGTGACTGGCAACTGATCCGTGAGTGTCCGGTGCCTTTAATGCTGGTTAAGGAACACAGCTGGTCGGATGGCGGTCATGTGGCGGCAACCGTTGATCCGTTTCATGAGTGTGAATCTCCTGCAGTACTGGACAGCCATATTCTTGACTGGAGTGCGGCGATTGCCCAGCAGCTTGAAGGTGAAATGCGGGTGATGCACTGTTTCAACGTTCTGCCCCATTCCGCCATTTTTGACGAGCACGTGGTGGCTGATTTTGAAAATATGCAGGTGAAAGTGCGCCGTGAGCATATCCGGGCACTGGATACTTTGCTGGAACCTTACGGACTGAATACTGACAGTTCCAGAGTCAATTTGCTGGAAGGGCCGCCACACCGGAAGATGCTGGAATATGCGGATGATCATCATGTGGATTTACTGGTGATGGGCGCGGTTGCCCGCGGTGTATTTGACCGGCTGATGGTGGGCAGCACCATTGAACGGATTCTGGACTCGATCCACTGTGACATTATGGTGGTAAAAGGGCCAGATTTTGAATGCCATGTCAGTGAGTCCTGATTTGGTCAGTCTCTGAAGTGCTATCAGAAACCATCCTGCGGGATGGTTTTTTGTGTCTGGTTGTTTTTTCAGGCGAGAGTTCTTCAGGTCTGGTTTCTCAGGCCTGGTCCCTTCAGGCTTATTTTCTCAGACTGAGGGCGCCGGGCCGCTGGAATCCCGAATTACCAGATGCGAATCGATCAGTTGGCTGGCGATGGCAGTGTTCTGTTCAATGTTGTCCATCAGGGCCCTTGCGGTGGCGTCACCCATTCGCCGGGAAGGCGTGTGTACGCTGGTCAGCCCGGGATTACTGACGGCAGCCCAGTCCTGATCATCAAACCCGGTGACTGACAACTGTTGCGGTACGCGGATGCCTAGGCGGGGCGCTTCCAGTAAGACCCCCATGGCCAGCACGTCAGAAGTGCACAGTAGTGCCGTGAAATTCAGGGGCGGGGTGAGGATGTTTTTGGCTGCCTGGCAGCCGGCGGCAAAGTTCAGTTCCGTTTCACTGATACTGATATCGCTGACCCCTGCTTCATGTAAACCGTCCAGAATGCCCTGTACCCTGATGCGGGTCCGGTCGATCAGGTCCCGCGGGCCAGAGAGAATATGAAACTGTCGGTGGCCGTGGTCCAGTAGGTGCCGGGTGATGGCTTTACCCATGCTGTAGTTATCGTAGCCGATTGTCGGCCACGGATACGCGGCGTCGAATAAGCTGGTACAGACCAGCGGCAGGTTACGGGCGGCGATCAGTTCCAGCAGTGCTTCATCGTGTTCAGCACCAGACAGAATCAGGCCTTCAATGCCCATTTTCAGCAGTTCTTCAACCCGGTGGCTTTCGCTGTACCGGTCAAAGCCACAGGTGGCAACAATCAGTCCGTAGCCGCGGGTTGCCAGCGTCTGTTCAATGGCATCAATAAACCGGGCAAAGATGGAGTTGTCGATAGTGGGAATGACAATGCCAATGGTGTAGCTGCGGTTCATGGTCAGTGAGCGGGCAGCGCTGTTAGGGACATAATTCAGCTGCTTGGCGGCGGCCATCACTTTGTCGCGGGTATCAGGCCGTACGGTGCTGGCCTGATTAAATACCCTGGAGACGGTGGCGACGGAGACCCCTGCGAGTTTGGCGACCTGACGGACGCCGCTTTGTCCGGACACTGCTTTATTCATAGGCAAGGAGAATACTGGATCTGTGGTGCTTTGAGAAGAAAACGCTGCCGTGTTGTCACGGCAGCGCTCTGGTTTCAGCCGGTGTGACGCTTATCGTCAGCGTTTACCCTGAATGATCCGGTCAAGAATCATGGAGCAGATCAGAATGGCAAAGCCGGCCAGTATACCTTCACCGGTGGAGGCGTATTGCAGTGCTTCCAGTACATCTTCACCCAGGCCTTTTGCGCCGATCAGGGAGGCGATGACGACCATGGCCAGGCTCATCATGATGGTTTGGTTAACCCCGGTCATGATGGTTTTAGCCGCCAGTGGCAGATCAACTTTGAAGAGCAGGTAAGCCGGTGTGGCGCCGAAAGAGATTGCCGCTTCGCGAACATGCTCCGGAACACCCTGCAGGCCCAGTACCGTCAGGCGGATAACCGGCGGGCTGCCGAATACCAGTGTCGCCAGAATGGCGGCCGGTTTACCTGTCCCGAAAAAGGCGATGATAGGAATCAGGTAGACGAACGATGGCATGGTCTGCATGAAGTCCAGCACCGGCCGGATAAAGGTATATACCCGGGGCTTGCGGGCACAGAGAATCCCCATTGGAATGCCCAGCGAGATACTGACACAGGCCGCAGCACCCAGCAGGGATACAGTGGCCATTGCTTTGTCCCAGAAGCCCAGAAAGCCCAGGTACATTAAGCCTGCTACGGCAAAAATGGCGACTCTTGGCCCGGCACACTGCCATGCCAGCAAGGCAATGAACAGAATCACAACCGGCCATGGCGTACCGACGAACAGGGTTTCCAGCCCGTCCAGCAGCACCCGCACGCTGTCGGTTACATTATTGAAGAAACCGCTGCCGGCCACTGTGGCGTAATCAAACCATTCTTTCAGGCCGGAACTCACGCCGGTACGGAAGCCTTCCGGTGCGGGAAAGGTTTGCAGGGCGCTCCAGGTGGTTGGAAAGGAAAACTGTGCGGATGCCAGACCATAAACGGTGGCCACGATTGCCAGACCGGTGATGCCCCGTAATGAGGATATGCCGTGGGGCAGGTAACGGTCGGAGCGCCACAGGGTAAAGTGTTTTTCCAGTGCCTGATTGGCGATTAGCCCCTGAATCAGTTTAAAGGCTGCCATCACGGCCAGGCCGAAAATCAACAGGGACATGCGCTCGGTTTCAAGTGCCTGCGCCTGCTGCAGTGCCTGCTGGACGGCGTTTTCCAGTGAGTTGACGATGCGGGTCAGGCCTTCGACGTTACCGGACCCGGTTTCAATGGCGCTGGCCAGTTGTTCCCGGCGCTGTTCCAGGGTGGCGCTGATGCGTTCAGCCCGCAGCTTGGACTCCGCTCCCAGATCACTGAATAGCCCAAGTGAGATCTGAATACAGGCAAAGGCTTCCAGCAGTACAAAGACCAGAAACCAGTTCCATAACCCCCGGGCGGCAAACCATACCGGGCCCAGTAACGCAGCCATCAGATTGAAGCTCAGGATAAAGCGGTTAGCGCCGCTGATCCGTGCAAAGGCTTGTCGGTAGTACGGGCTGTTCTGGACGCAATACTGGTCGACCAGCTCATTCACGGCCTGCTGGTAGGCGGCTGTGTTTTTGTCTGCGGCGGCGTTGGCTGTGTGTTGGGTGGTGCTGTTCATTCTGAACCTCCGTTGCCCTGGATACCGCGCATAATGTCTACCCGGTCGATTACGCCGACGGTTGCGCCGGCGTCTTCAACGATGATTGCCCCGGGCCATTCAATGGCGGTGTCAATCAGGGTGTTCAGGTCGGCATCGGCGCTGACTTTCGGGGCGTTCTGCGCCAGCGGGCCATATTCGGCAATATAGGCGTCCGGGCTTTGCATCAGTGAAGCGGCATGGACAAACTTGAGCCGGGAAATACTGGCGACAAAATCAGCGACGTAATCATCGGCAGGGTTGGTAACAATGTCTTCAGGGGTGCCGATCTGGATAATGCGGCCGTCCTTCATGATGGCGATCCGGTGGCCGATGCGAATAGCTTCATCGAGGTCGTGGGTGATGAAAAGGGTGGTTTTTTTCATAACCCGGGCCAGCTGCATGAACTGATCCTGTAACTGGCGGCGGATCAGCGGATCAAGTGCGCTGAAGGGTTCGTCCATCAGCAGTACCTGAGGGTCGGCGGCAATGGCCCGTGCCAGACCGACCCGCTGCTGCATCCCGCCGGAGAGTTCGTGGGCGTATTTATCTTCCCAGCCGTTCAGCTCTACCAGTTCCAGTACCCGGTCGGCTTCCTGCCAGCGTGTGGCCTTGGGCAGGTCACGGATTTCCAGAGGCATGGCGACATTATCCCGCACGGTGCGGTGGGGCATCAGTCCGAAGTTCTGAAAGACCATGGCGATACGGCGGTTGCGCAGATCACGCAGCTGTTTCGCATCCAGCCCGACAACGTCATCACTATTGACATGAATATGACCGGCAGACGGTTCCAGCAGGCGGTTTACATGGCGTACCAGGGTAGATTTGCCGCTGCCGGATAAGCCCATGATGCAGAAGATTTCGCCTTCTGCCACTTCAAAGCTGGCGTCTGCCACGCCGACCACACAATTATATTCTTCCAGTACCTGTTGCTTGCTGATGCCATGTTCCTGCACTGCCTGCAGTGCTTCGCGCCAGCGGTCGCCGAAGATCTTCCAGACCCCGCTGACCTGAATAGCCGGCTGCTCGGTTAGTGTATTCACCGTTACTTCCTTCTTATTCTGTTTGTTTCTGCTGGCCTGCCACGTCTGAGAGACGTGGTAGGTTCCGGTGACAGTGGCCCTGAAACGGGCCCTGTGCTGACTATCTGTTCTGAAGGCCTGTGCTGGCCTCAGAGGCCCAGCCATTTATCGACAGTTGCGGTGTTGGCGTCGACCCAGGCTTTGGCCACATCGGCCGGTGCCTGTTTCTCAATGACCACGGCATGAGTCATGGCGCTGATGGCCTGATTGTCCAGATCGATGTTCTTCAGGAAGTTCGCCACTTCCGGAGCGCGCTGTTCCAGTGATTTAGAATAGGCGACCCGAACGGTTTTTTTCGCATCACCGCTGCTGATGTGAGATTTAGCGAACCATTCAGAGTCCTGATCAGGCTGTACCATACGGTAGGTGTCAGGATTATTTTCCGGTTCTTCCACCATGGTCACGTCATAGAGTTTGTGAACGTAGTGGGGGTTGTAGCAGTAGAACACCACGCCCTGACGTTTTTTTATGGCGGCGGAAATTTTGGCGTAGAACACCGCTTCATCTTCGGTGGTCGGTTCGAGGAAGTCTTCAATGCCGTAATCCCGGACTTTCACCTGATTGATTTTGGTGGAGCCCCAGCCTGGCGCCCCGACCCAGATTTCCCCTTTGCCGTCGTTGTTCAGGTCGAACAGCTTCTGGGCTTCGGGGGTGGCCAGGTCATAAATGGAGCTGATGCCGTGTTCGGTTTTCATATAGGTCGGCATACAGAAACCGCTGACGCCTTCATAAGACCCTTCACTGAGATTGACGGTACCGTTCTCTTCCACGTATTTATCGGTGAAGCTTTGCTGATTGGGCAACCAGACATCCGGGTGTACGTCGATATCCCCCCGGCCTTTATCCATACCGGCGTAAATCGCGGCGTTAGCCCCCGGGGCCAGGCCGACTTCAGCACCAAGCTTTTCACTGGCAACGACCTGAATCACGTTAGCGATAATTTTGGCGCCCGGCCAGCTGGGTTCGCCGACGGTGATTTTATCCGTCGCATGGGCCTGACTGAAAAGCAGGCCTGAAGCACTGAGGGCGATCAGCAGAGGTTGACGTAAAGATTTCATGTTTCACTCCGGTTGTTATTGTTGGTGTGGGTGTTCGCTACTTAAGGCATTGCCGGACAAAAGCCGGTTACTGCCTTGCTTTATGACGTTGCGGATCAATGAACGGCAACTCACAGACCGTTGCACTGAGACGTTTCATGTGGCCGTCGAGCCGGCCGATTTCAAGCGGGGTGCCGGGGACCGCCAGTTCAGTGGCGACTCTTGCCATGGCGATAACCTGTTGCAGCTCCGGTGACCGGGTGGCGCTGGTGATCGTGCCCACGGGCTGGCGTTCAAGGAAAATGTGATCGCCGTGCTGGGGCAGTTCGTCCCCCTGTATTTTCAGGCCGACCAGCTGTTTGCGCGGCGCCTGGCGGTTTCGTTCAATGGCCGCACGGCCGGCGAATTCGGTGTTGCGCATGTCGATGGCAAATCCCAGGCCAGCTTCGTCCGGTTCGGTATCTCCGCCGAATTCGGCACCGCTGATCATCAGGGCCGCTTCGATTCTGAGCATTTCCAGTGCGTCACCGCCCATCGGGCTGACGCCGAGACCTTCACCGGCAGCAAATACCGCATCCCACAGGGCGACCGCGTCACGGTGATCACAGAACAGTTCATACCCCAGTTCACCGGTAAAGCCACTGCGGGTGAGCATGAATGGGATGCCGTCACGGTCATGGGTGCGGGCAACGGCACAGCCGAACCATTTAATGTTGTTCAGTTCCGGCTGGGCTGGCTGGGTGAACACCAGCCGTTGCAGCAGTTCGCGGCTTTTCGGGCCCTGGATGGCAAGGTTGCAAAGCTTGAGGGTCAGATCCCTGATCCAGACTTTAAGGTTATT